>CAZBUL010000031.1:1189-13221 GCA_964495045.1 uncultured Desulfobacterales bacterium
GCGGACACATCGGCATACCGCCTGAGCATCTCCTCCGCCATGGCCTGCCGGGTCTGGGTGACCAGTCGTTTGCCGCATCCCGGACAATGGCGGTCTCCGAGTTTGCTGTAGAGAAGTCTCAGAAAATGATAAATCTCGGTTAGTGTCGCCACGGTGGATCGCCGGCTGGCATGGCTGACACGCTGCTCGATGGCCACTGTCGGAGACAGGCCGGTGATCCGGTCCACATCCGGCCGTTCCAGAATGGTCATGTACTGACGGACATAAGGCGCCAGACTCTCCAGATACCGCCGCTGGCCCTCGGCAAAGAGGACATCGAAAGCCAGCGAAGATTTTCCCGAACCGGACACGCCCGTCATCACCACCAGTTGATTGCGGGGGATGGATACGGTGACATCCTTCAAATTGTGCTCCCGGGCGCCGCTCACCACAATGGAACCGCCCCAGGCGGGAACCAGCTCGGAAACGGCATCCGATGGTGACATCGTTTTTCCGATCGAAGCGGAGATGAGATATTCATTCAAAAAATGGCCAGTGTGCGACGCTTTGCATGCAGCAATCTTTCCCGGCGGACCCGACACCACCACCCTGCCGCCGGCATCTCCCCCTTCGGGCCCCAGATCGATCACCCAGTCGGCCGTCTTGATAACATCCAGGTTGTGTTCGATCACCAACACCGTATGCCGTTTTTCCGTCAGGCGATGAAACACATTCAGCAGCCGTTCGATATCCTGAAAATGCAGGCCGGTAGTGGGTTCATCAAGGATGAAGAGCCGAAAATCGCTGCCGTCTTCCTTTAAGAATCGGGACAGTTTCAGTCGCTGCGCCTCTCCGCCAGAAAGGGTGTTCAGGGGCTGTCCGAGTCTGAGATAGCCGAGCCCGACATCCGACAGCGTGGTCAGCGGCCCCTTGATTGCGGGGATATCCGAAAAAAAGGCCAGGGCCTCATCCGTGGTCAGATTGAAAATATCCGAAATGTTCAGCCCCCGGTACTGGATTTTCAGCGCATCGGGGCTGAATCGTTTGCCGCCGCATTGGGGACAGGTGACATACACATCCGAAAGAAACTGCATCTCGATTTTTTCGAATCCTTCGCCTTTGCAGGCTTCGCACCGGCCGCCGGGCACATTGAAGGAGAAATATCCGGGGGTCAATTTCAGTTGGCGGGCCTCCGGCGTTCCTGCCAGCCGTTTTCTCACGATATCCATGACACCGGTGTAGGTCAGCGCGTTGGCCCGCGGGGTGCGGCCAACGGCATGCTGATCCACCAATACCGCTTCGGAAACGACTTCCAGCCCATGGATGCTTCGGTATTTACCGGGCCGCTCCGCTGCCAGGCCCTTGATGCGCTGAACGGCCCTGAACAGAATATCTTCCGCCAGGGTGGATTTTCCCGAACCGGATACGCCGGTGATGCAAGTCATCATCCCTATCGGAAATGCTACATCGATGTTTTTCAGATTGTTTTCCGAAGCCCCTTTGATCCGAATCCAGAGATTTTCTTGACCGATGTATTTGGGAGAAGGTGTGGGGATTCGCCGCTTTCCGGTCAGATAGTCCGCAGTGACCGTTCCGGCAATACGGGATACCGGACCGTCATACATGATGCGGCCGCCGTTCTCCCCGGCCTGGGGGCCCATATCGATGATCCGGTCGGCCTGCCGGATGATTTCAGGATCATGCTCCACAACAACGATGGTATTGGGAAGATCCCGAAGCCGCTTGAGGATTTGGACGAGACGGCTGCAATCCCGCGGATGCAGCCCGATGCTCGGCTCATCCAGAACATAAAGCGCGTTGACCATCGACGATCCCAAACTGGATGCCAGGGCTACCCGCTGGACTTCGCCGCCCGAAAGGGTGCGGGACTGGCGGTCCATCGTCAGATATCCCAGGCCCACATCCTGAAGAAATTTCAGGCGAGACAGGATTTCATCGTAGATCATACGGCTGGCATTGTCCGTGGTGTCCGTGTTCAAGTCCGTGAGAAAAGATATCGCCGCCGCAACATTCAGAGCATAAACATCCGCAATCGTTCTGCCGGACAGCCGGTAGAGTAATGTTTCGGGTGTGAAGCGGGTGCCGCTGCATTTTCCGCAGACCGCATAGCTTCGATATCGGGACAAAAAAACCCGCACTGGCAGCTTGTAGGTTTTGGTTTCCAGCCAGTTGAAAAAACCGCGGACGCCGTAATAGGCCGGTGTGCCTTCCAGGATGGCCGTTCGCTGATCCGCCGGGAGTTTCTCGAACGGTTGGCGGGTTGAAATCCCCTCTTTCCGACAAAATGCCATCAATTCTTCGAATTCGACTTTTCCATCCGCCGGATTCCCCCATGGTTTGATAGCTCCCTTTTCCAGAGATTTCGAAGGATCGGGAATGACCAAATCCCAGTCGATATCGATGGTCCGGCCGAATCCCCGGCAGGCGGTACAGGCTCCGACCGGGCTGTTGAAAGAGAACAGGTTGGGAATTGGCGGAGCGTAAACGATATGGCAGGCGGCACATTCCAATTCGCGGCTGAAAGACAACTTTTCCGACGATCCCATCCATAGATCGATGCGGCCGGCCCCCCATTGAAAGGCCTGTTCCAGGGAGTCCATGATCCGAGGTTGATCCGCCGGCCGAAACCGGAGGCGATCCACCAGAATATGCAGGGGCCGGGGAATTGTTTGAGGTGTCAGATCCGACAGTTGCCCGGTTTGCCCCTCGGTCACGCAGCGGTCGAAACCCATGCGTATCCAGGTCTTGAGGATATCCGGAGACGGATCCACTTCGATGGACGCCGGAAACGTGATGCGGATTTCGGTTCCTTCGGCGGCATGCTGGATTGCCTGCCAGACATGCTGTGGAGATTCCGGAAGCACGGGTTTGCCGCAACTGCGGCAGTGCAACTGCCCCATTCGGCTGAAGAGAAGTTTGACATAATCAGTCAGTTCCGTCATGGTTCCCACGGTGGAGCGGGATGTCTTGACGGGGTCTTTCCGGTCGATGGCAATGGCCGGGGGGATTCCCAGAATGGCATCCACCTGGGGCCGGTCCATCCGATCCATGAACTGCCGGGCGTAGGGAGAAAATGTCTCCACATACCGCCGCTGTCCTTCGGCGTACAGGGTGTCGAAAGCCAGGGAAGATTTCCCCGATCCGCTGACACCGGTGATGACCGTGATCCGGTTCAGGTGGATATCCAGGTCGAGATTTTTCAGGTTGTTCTGTCTGGCGCCGCGAACGGTGATGGTTGAGATTTTCATCCGCCAAAGATGAGGCTTTCCTGTTCGATTTTCAAGAGTGGAATTGACCGATTCCGGTTAACCTTGACAGGGGAGAGCAGAAAAAGTATAGAATGAACAAGATGCAATCGTCTGGAGGAAATTATGTTTGGCATTGGCATGCAGGAGTTACTCCTGATTCTGGTTGTTGCGCTGATCGTTCTCGGTCCCAAGAGGCTGCCGGAGGTGGCCAAGTCCCTTGGCAAAGCGATGAATGAATTCAAACGGGCCGCCAGCGATATCAAGGAATCACTGGATTTGGAAGATGGCATGCACCATGTCAAGAAATCATTCGATACCATGAACACGCCCCCCGCTGTGGCAGACTCCCACGCTTCCGCCACCGAAGATACACCTGTTACACCGCCGTCATCATCAGTCCCGGAAGAAACCACTCCCAAAACACCTGAGCCGCCCCATGCTGCCGCCTGACAGGATGCTTCCATGAACGACGATGAGAAAATTCCTTTCACTTCCCATCTGGAAGAACTGCGGAAACGCCTGATCATCTGTATCATTGCCATTGCTGTTGGATTTGTCATTTGTTACAGTGTGAAAGAATGGCTGTTTCAATTGCTGACCGCACCGTTGATTCATATCATGCAACCGGGCGAAAAACTTATTTTTACCAGCCTGCCGGAAGCCTTTTTCGTTTACCTGAAAGTGGCGGCTCTGGCCGGCACGATTCTGGCCATTCCGGTCATTTTGTATCAGTTCTGGATGTTTGTGGCGCCCGGCCTTTATTCCGAGGAAAGGCGGCATCTGGCCCCCATCATGCTGCTGTCCGTCTTCTTTTTTGTGGGCGGGGCAAGTTTTGGCTACTTTGTGGTCTTCCCCATCGGATTCGATTTTTTTCTCAGTTTTGCCACCGACACCGTCCGGCCGCTGCTGACCATGCGGGAGTTCCTGAGCTTTGCATCGCTTTTTCTCCTCGTTTTCGGTCTGATTTTCGAGCTGCCACTGGTCCTGGTGTTCCTGGTGAAACTGGGCATCATCTCCATCGATTTTCTCACCAAGAACAGAAAATATGCCATCCTGGTCATTTTTATCATCGCTGCCGTCCTGACACCGCCGGATGTGATATCCCAGACAATGATGGCCATTCCCATGATGGCGCTTTACGAGATCGGCATTCTCGGAGCCAGAATTTTCGTCCGAAAAAAACCTCGTGAAGAGACTTCCGAAAACATTCCGGAAGAGCTTCCATAACATAACCGTTCACCTCCTCCCCCCAGCGGGGGGAGGCTGGGAGGGGGGCCGAAACGATGATCAAAGCCTCCATAATAAACTTTATAGGTTCTTGGCTGCAATGGTGCAGCAGAAGAACTTTTTTGAAAAGCAACATTATCAAGAAAGAAAAGGAGGGAATGGTCGTATGAAGAAAAGTTGGTGGGTCGTAATGGTGGTTGGCATCGCGGTTGTGTTTGCCTCCGCCGCCCTGTATGCGGGAACCAAGGCGCCGGATGTCATCAAAATGGAAAGCAAACTCTATCCCAAACATGAAAAAGGCATTGTCGAGTTTACCCATAAGAAGCATGCTGTCGATTACAAGGCTACCTGCGGGGAATGCCATCACGACAAAGACGGGAAGCCGTTGGCGAATTTAAAAGATGGAGACGATGTGCAGAGTTGTGCCGAATGCCACAAGAAACCCGGTGAAAAACCGAAGGGGAAAGATGCTCCGAAACTGACAGACAAAGAAGTGCTGGAATATCATGCCGAGGCCATGCACAAGAACTGCACAGGGTGCCACAAGGAAGCGAACAAAAAGAACAACAATCAGAATGCGCCGACCACTTGTGTGAAGTGTCATCCGAAAACCAGTTAATTTAAAGCGATCTTTCGAAACAAGAAGGGCAGGATTCTCTGTGTTGAGAGAATCCCGCCCTTTTTGTTTATGAATATTGATTGATCTGACACAGAGAATGATCCCTGAATCAGAGAGAATGAAATCCCAGCCCCAGCGCTTTTCGGCGGTCTTCGATATGACGGCGGATCAGCAGCGCCGCTTTTTCCGGGTCCGGCTCCACGGCAAATACGGCGCCCACAACATCTTTCAGTCCTTCGGTCAGCAAGCCGACAACATTCCGGCTGCCGGCGACCGGCGGCATGGGGCCCAGCACCGTATAGACGCCGGAAGCCACGAAATAGGCCGCAATGGACACAGCTTTTTCAGAATACCATTCGGGAGCGGCTCCGGCAATGGGCAGATCGCTGATGTCGGCATTCAGGGCATTGGCCAGGGCGCAGGCCAGAATCAGGATGCGGACATTATCGACACAACTGCCGAAATGCAAGACCGGTGGAATTCCCAACGCGCCGCAGATTTCCTTCAGGCCCGGACCGGCGTACTGAATGGAATCCGGCATCTTGAAACCGGCTTTGGCTGTGGCGAATGCCGCACATCCCGTATCCACGACCAGGATATCGTTTTCGATCAGGCGCCTGGCCAGCGTTACATGCCCATGATCATGGAGGATTTTGGGATTGTTGCACCCGACGATCCCGGCCGCTCCCCGGATTTTTCCAGACTTGATGGCCTCCAGCAGGGGTGCCGCAGTGCCGCCCAGCGCCTGGATGATGGCTTCCACCGAAAATCCGCCCAAGGCATTCACGGGTTCGACCGGCAGATAGACCTTTCCTCGCTTCGCGAAATTGTCGATGGCCTCCCGCACCAGCGTTTTGGCCAATTCCTCGGCGTTTTCAGGATGAAATTCCCGATGGTCCATCCCAGGGAATCGGGCCTTGTCGCTGGTGCTGATCATCCGGGTGTGATAGCAGGACGCCACCTTTCCTAACGACGGCATGATACACTGATAATCCACGATCATCATTTCCACCGCACCGGTGGACAGAATGAGCTCGGTCATCAGGTGATTGCCGGCCATCGGGATGCCGTGCCGCATGAGCAGCTCGTTTCCGGTACAGCAGACACCCGCCAGATTGATGCCGGCAGCGCCTTTGCTTTTGGCCAGTTGAACCAGTTCCGGAGATTGGGCGGCGATCAGAATCATTTCGGAAACCACGGGATTGTGGCCATGCACCACGATATTAACCTGATCGCTTTTAAGCACGCCGGCATTCACCCGGGTGGGCTTGGGTGTTGGCGTACCAAAGAGAATATCGGAAACCTCGCTGGCAATGAGAGACCCGCCCCACCCATCGGAGAGCGCATTACGGAGGCCTTGCAGCAGAAGACTCTGCCAACCGTTATCCACCCCCATGTGGGTGCGGTGCATCATTTCCGATGTTTCCCGGTCGATGCCGCGAGGGGTGATGCCCAGATTTTTCCAGATTTCCCGGCGTTTGGCAGGCGCCCGTTTGAGCAGGACAAGCTCTGGAATACGGGTGCCGTAGTCTTCCTGCATACAATACGCCAGTTCACCGGCGATGGTCAGATCATCCTTACCCTGGGTGTCGATGCCGTATTCAGCCGCAACGGTCTTGAGTTTCTGCGGATCACGAATCGTATATCCCGGTGCTTTGCCTTTGGCGACATTGGCCAGGACTTCGACCAGATCCCGCCCATGGTCCGAATGGGATGCCGCGCCGGCGGCAATCATCCGGCAGAGATTGCGGGCGACGATGATATCGGCATCGGCCCCGCAGACACCCTGCTGCGGGCCTTCGCCAAAAGGGTCCACCCGGCAGGGGCCCATGACGCAGTTGCGGCAGCTCAATCCCAGCTCGCAGTATCCGCACTGGGGCAGTTGGGCCTCATGGCGGTCCCAAACCGTTTCGATCCGATCGTTGTGCGCTTTCTGAAGCAGCAGTTGTCCATCTTCGGTAATGGTCTGTCGATGAGTGGTACAGGACATCGTATCCTCCTTAAGCCGCCTGTCGGACGGCAATCTGTGCGCGTTTGATGGTGTTGAGTAAATTCAGGCCAGCGGAGCCCTGGGGAATGTCGCTTCCAACCGAAATGCTGCGGCTGACGGCATCGGTTTTGCGTTTCAATGCCTGAGACGATGCTTCGAATGTCAATGCGCCGGTTTTGCAGACTTCCACACAGGCTGGCACCTGCCCTTGCATTTGCCGCTCCAGACAGTTGTCGCACTTGATCGCAACGGTTTTTTTCGGCGGTGCGGAACAGTCTTCGTGGTAGCGGATGACACCGAACGGACAGGCCATGGCGCAGGATGCGCAGTTGATGCAGCGATCCGGATCGATGATAACCGTTTCCGTCCGCCGTTCCCGGTAAATGGCTCCGGGCAGACATGCCAGCATGCAGGGTGCCGGATTGCAGTGTCGGCACCGGTTGGGAAACCCTTCGGCATAAAGCCCCGCGCCGACATGAATCCGGGAATGGGGCAGCGGGGTCTCCCGGATCGCCGTAAACAACTGACGGCTTTGGGAGTGTGCTGTGGCGCAGGCCGCCATGCACTGCATGCATCCCACACACCGCTCCGGGTGAACTATAACCTGGTTCATAACAGCCTCCTTTAATACATCAACGATTTGATGGAAAGATGGGGCTCCAGCAGCTTTTCTCGGGAACCCCGGACCGGAATTTCATTCTGGATCATGGCCATCAGGATGCCGCCGGTTTCGATCCGATTGATCATCGTCATGCCGATGAGCCGATCTTCTTCAAAGACAAGCCGGCGATAGGTGTTCTGTCTCCGGTTCCAGTCGCTCAGCACCGTGAATCGGGGATCATCGGGCACGTTGACCCAGCCGGCTGTCATCACATCCAGATCGAAAATGCGGATGACGTTTCGGCTCAGACTGCCTCGATATTTGACGGAACGGCCGGCCATGTTCATACCGGCCATCCGTCCCTGCGCGGCGGCTTCGGGCCAGATGGCGTTTACCCAGCGGGTTTTTCGGGTGATATCGACGGATTCGGCCACATCGCCGGCCGCATAGATACCTGGGCAGGTGGACTGTAAATGTTCATCGACCACAATCCCCTGTTCCACATGAATGCGATCGCGTGGTACAAAGGATACCGCCGGTGCCACGCCCTTGCCGACAATGACCATGTCGCATGAAATCTCGCTGCCGTCGGAAAGAACGGCTCCTGTCACCCGCTCATCCCCTTTGAAGGCCGTGACTTCCACACCGACCTGGACGGTCAAACCGCGTCGGGTCAGTTCGTCCAGAATCATACCACCGGCAACCGGATCCACTTGAAGGGAGAGGGGATATCCGGATCGGATGAGCAGGGTCACGTCAATTCCCCGGTGAAGAAGTCCGTAAGCCGCCTTGAACCCCACCAAACCGCCGCCAAGGACCAGCGCCCGGTGGGTTTGGGGCAGCACATCCAGCATCTGCATGACCTGGTGTTGATTGCGCATGAAGAAGATATTGGCGAGATGGGCGGCGGAAGCTGTTGCAGGCCGGGGATCGGCGCCGGATGCGATGAGCAGGGTATCGAAGGGATGGGATGTTCCATCGGAGAGAACCAGCGTTCGGGCCTCCACGTCCAGTTGGATGACCCGGTTTCCCAGAATGGGGGAGATATGAAGTTCTTCGTAGAATCCGGAATCCCGGATGGGCAGTTTCTTGGGAGAAACCGATCTTTCGAGAACCAGACTGATCATGGGGCGGCAATAGGGATCGACCGGCTCGTCGCCGATCATGACAATGCGGCTGGAAGCATCCCGTTCCCGGATGGCCTCAGCGGCACGGACCCCGGCAATGCCGGTTCCGATGATGACATGATGCATGCGAACCTCCTTCGTCAGTGTGTGCATTCTCCTCCCGGTGAGGCAAGGCCCTGGAAGGAGAGGAATGATTTACCCTCCTTCTGGGCGAATCCGGCTGAAATTAATATGCAGATGGGCCGTATCCAGATAATTGCGGATCGGTGTGGCGATTCGGGGAAAGATATCATGGGGGAATTCCTTCTTGAATACCGCCGGAGATCCAGCCACCAGGTGAAAAGGGCCGACCTGCTGGCCTTCTCTCAGAAGCGACCCGGCCGCGACGATGGTCCCCTCCTTGACCCGGCAATCGTTGAGGAGAATCGACCCCATGCCGACCAGGCAGTGATCCTCGATATGACAGCCGTGCACCACCACATTGTGGCCGATGGTGACGCCATTTCCGATATGCGTAGGCTTTCCGTAGTCTGTATGGACGGTGCAGTTGTCCTGCACATTCGAATTTTCCCCGATAAAAATCGAGGCCATATCGCCTCGGAGCACGGCTCCGTACCAGATGCTGGCCCCGTCTGAAATTACGACATCCCCGACGATCACGGCGGTCGGGGCGATAAAGACATTGCTGCCAATACGGGGTTTTTTATCCCCCAGATCTATTATCATGATATTCTCTCGGTGCTGATGATCAAATGGCGATCAAAGGATTGCAGATGCGTTGCTTCCTTTCTGAAATCAGGAGATAGAAAGCTGAAGAATCAACGATTTTAGCCGGTTGGAAAATGCTTCCGGCACCGGCTGTTCATCTGTTGCCAGAGAACGGCAGAGCCCGATGGTCTGACGGAGGGTTTCCAAGCAGGCTTGGCAGGGAATGCAGTCTCTGGCGTGCTCTTCGATTTTCTGGCAGGTCAACGCGTCCAGCTCGTTGTCGATGTAATCGGACAATTTCTCGAACATTGCCAGACAGTCTCTGCGGTCGTGATCATGTACCATGGTCGTAATAGGTTTTGAGTTTTTCTCTGAGGAAAAGGCGCGCCCGATGGAGTCTGACCTTGATATTCTCGGTAGTCAGTCCCATAACTTGGGCGGTTTCGGCTGTGCTGAAACCCTCCATATCCCGCAGGACAAGAACCAGCCGATATTTTTCCGGAAGTGCTTCGATACTCTCTCTGAGAATAGACGACAGCTCTTCGTTCAGAATCTGGTCCAGGGGCAGGGAGGCCCACCCCGGCACCTGCACCGGAAGGTCAGCATTCTCGTCGGGAATGAACTCGTCCAGAGACAGCTCTCGTTCCGGCGCATACTTGGATTTGCGCTTTTTCTTCAGGCAGGTGCTGGTGGCGATACGATAGAGCCAGTTCTTGAATTTGGTTTCGTATCGAAAATCTTTAAGATATTTGAAGACATTGATGAAGGTGTCCTGCACCATGTCTTCGGTGTCCTGAACGTTTCGACACATGCGCATGCCGAAATTGTACAGTTTGCGTTCGTAACGGGTGACCAATTCCGGAAACAGCTCAGTCTGTCCGGCATTGATCGCCTGAATCAATTCAAAATCATCATCCCTTTTGATCGGTGGATTGGGGGAAATCGACATTTGATTTTTTGTCTGTCACCTGACAGGCGTTTCTCATTCAAGTGGAAATACCCAGTTTCGGCAGAATGTAAGCCTGCAAGACAAACCAAACCGCCACAACCGCCAGTAAAATCAACGCTTCTTTCATATCACAACTCCTTGAGGTTTAACAAATGGATTATTCCGTCTTTTCTCTTGGTGAACCAGAGAAACAAAAAGGGTTACAGATCAAAAGATCACGCGCTCTGCATTCTGAAACAAATGAATGGCTTCGGTTTCCCAATTTCTTCCGCCAACCAGTTCTGCCAGGGATTCGACAAGATGCCGGGGGGTAACATCCGCATTTCTGCCAAGTCCCTGCATACAGGCCGGACAATGGGTGATCAGCCTCGCACCGCGTTGTCCGCTGTCCATCCGTACCTCGGACAACGCCCGCTGTTTTCGCCGCAACATGGCATGGGAGATGTCCGGCCGGCTCAGAGACAGGGTGCCCGCTTCCGAACAGCAATGGGGCAACGGGATGACACGGTATCCGAAAGTTTCCAGGATGTGCGATCCCCGACCTTCCAGTGAATCATGGCAGGGCCGGTGATAAAGGCAGGTTGTGGCCGCGTCGATGGGGAGGCCGATTTTCTGGATGAATACGCAGACATCATGAATCCCGCAGCCGAAAATTTTCTGGATGTCCATCCGGTTCAGAGATTCCAGGCAGGTGCCGCAACTGATCACACAGGCATCGAAATGGAGATAGCCCAGCATTTCCCGGATCTGGCTGAAAATAATGGCATTTTGAAGGGCCTGCCGGTTCTGGGTGTCGGGTCTGGCATTCACGCGTGCCGGATATCCACAGCACAGAAAAGCCGGCGGCAGCACCACGCGGGTGCGGGATTTCAGCAAAACATATATGGCGGCCATCGAAATCCGTGAGAACAGTCTCTCCGAACCGCATCCCGGAAAATAAAATACGGTACGCGCCGCCGGTTCCGGAGGCTCGATGCAAAGACTGTGATTCCACTGGGAAGCCGGCAGCACATCCCGCAATGTCTGATGGGGCAGAGGGCTGACCGGTGATTGGAGATAAGACAACTCCCGGATTTTCATGAAAGACAGAGGCAATATGCGTTGGAGTCTATGTCCTGCCCGCTGAAGATGCGCTCCCCAGACCATCGCTTTTCGCATCACCCGATTGGTGGATACCGAACGGCTTTCCAGATAGGCAAGGGTGATGCAGGTGGCCGGTGCGGTATGCTTGTACTGCATCGTTTTGAGGATATCCCGCTCCAGCACGGCAATTTCTCCGCTGTCGATTCCGACCGGACAAGGCGGCCGGCATTTGTGGCAGATGGTGCAGTGATCCGCGATGTCTTCCAGGTAGTGCAGGAGCTCAAACCGGGTGGAGTGAGACCGCTGGGTGTCGTAAAGCATCGCTTCGATCAGGGACACAATGGCCAGATTCTTGTTGCGGGGATGATAAAAAAGATTTTCCGCAGGATAGAACACGCAGCAATCGGCTTTACATCGGCCGCAGCGGATGCATTTGGAAATTTTTTCGGCAAGAACTTCCAGAGAGCCGTACCGGAGAAT
>CAZBUL010000031.1:13321-20852 GCA_964495045.1 uncultured Desulfobacterales bacterium
GCATCTGCCGTTTCCGCAGCCCGGATCATCATATCCCGGTCATTGGAAAAGACCGGAATGTTCACATGAATATTGCCGTCTCCCGCATGCATGTGGGTGGCGATCACAATCAGCCGGCGGCGGACATCCGCATGCTGCTCCTGAATCCGGGCACAGATATCCGGATTGCCATGAAACAGCCCTTCCAACTCATCGATCAGATGCCGGAGGTGACGTTCTTCCCGAAGGGCATCCTTGCCGGCCAGTTCCAGTAAATCCACCGTTTGCCGGCATAATTCCCTGGCGGATGACAACCGGTCGTCGATCCATTGGGGATCCTGGCCGGTTTTCAGCGATTCCAGAACTGCACCGATCTGCCAGACCACGGTTTTCTGATTGTAACGATCCTCTTCGCCATTGAATGCATCCACGAACATGGCAAAATCGGCCAAAGCTTCGAGCGGCAGAACGATATCTTCATTCAGTTTGAAGGCATTGGTTCGCGCAGCGATGGCACCGAGTCGTTTGCGGTCTTGCCAGAACAGTTTGGATTCCTCCGCATTTCTGGCAACAAAAAGGCAGGTGTCGGGATAGGGTTTCAGGAGTGCGTTCAGGCGGTCGATGCCGGCCGCCACCTGTTCGGTGGTGTGTCCCACAATGTCGATGAGCAGCACGGCTTTGGGCAGACGGGTGCGCGGGGCCTTGACCTGATAGCCAATCGCGCGGACGTATTCCTCATCGAAATGCTCAAGGGCCATGAGCGCTTCCCGGCCGTGGTTGATGAAGGCTCGTGAAATATCGACAATCACCCGGCCGGCTTCATCCATGTCTTCTCCGAAGAATTCCAGACAGCAGGTGGTTTTGCAGGGATAGGCGGGATGCAAAATGAATTCCGCGCTCGTGATGATGCCGTCCGTGCCTTCTTTTTGAACCCCCGGAAGACCACTCAGGGCTTTGTTGGTGATATCTTTGCCAAGACCCGGCGTGCGGATTTCAGATGCCTCCAGAGAAATGCGTCGGATGAGAGCATTTTGGCTGTTCCGAATCTCGAAAACCACCGTATCGTCGGGCAGAATTTTCCGCAGCGGGTGATGGATCCGCCGGATGGTCCATTCCTGGCCCTGGGGCATGACGATCTGGTACGACAGCAGATTGTCGATGGCGGTTCCCCACAGAACGGCCGTCTTTCCGCCGGCGTTTTCCGCAATGTTGCCCCCGATGCTCGACGCCCAGGCACTGGTCGGATCCGTGGCAAAAACCAGAGCGTTTTGAGCGGCCAGTGCGATGGCCTGTTCGGTGATCACCCCGGCTTCAAGCCGCATCACCTGGGTTTTTTGTACACGGCCATCCGGATCGGTGATCTCCGTTTCAACAAGTCCCAGAATGTGATTCAGTTTCTCGACATTTAAAACGACACAATCGGCGCCCACCGGAACACTGCCGCCGGTCAGTCCCGTTCCGCCGCCCCGCGGGATCACGCGGAGTCCCAATGCGGCGATGGCTTTCAACAAGGGAGAAATCTGTTCAGATTCGCCTGGATAGACCACTGCCAGGGGAAGATGCAGCCGCCAGTCCGTGGCATCCGTGGCGTGACTGATCAGAGAAAACGGGTCGAAACGGACATTGTTTTCTCCGATGACCGCGCCCAATTTCTGCCGGATCCGTTTTCGCTGATCCCGGATGGTCGTCAGCCGTGTTTCCAGTTCGGTCAGATAGGACAGACAGGCCGAGATGATGATCCGTTCGTCCGGATCGGTTGTCAGGTGGGCATGAACCGCATTGAGATCATCTTTGGCAGTGCGGAGAAACTGCCGGCGTCTGGGGAGATTGTCGATCAGTTCCTGAAAAATGAACGGGTTTCGGAAAAGGATGAAGATATCCCCGATGAATCGCAGCAGGAGCCGGAGGAGCTTTCCTTTGACCCGGTGATACCGAAGCTTTTCAAGGGCATGCCGGGCTTCTTTTCCCAGAAGGAGTTCGACGATCTGCGTGTCTTCCGCAGAGGTATAATTGTAGGGAATTTCCCGCTGTGTCACGATTTGTACCGCTCAAACCCCGGGATGGCCCATCGGGCTTCGAGACGATTCATCAGCCAGGAGGCCAGAGAGACCAGCAAGAGATAGATAATCCCGACAACCGTAAACACCTCGATGTATTTGAAAGAAGCCGATGCCAATATCTTGCCCTTGCCGGTCAGCTCGATACAGGTCACCATATAGGCCAGGGAAGAATATTTGATGAGATAGACGATTTCGTTGCCGCATCCCGGCATGGCTCTTCGCATGGCCTGGGGCAAAATGATGGAAACGATGGTCTGAAATCGGGTGAAGCCCAAAGCCATGGCCGCCGCCGTCTGACCATGCCGGATGGAAAGCAGGGCCCCGCGGACATACTCGGAATGGTAGGCGGCACTGCACAGACTGAATCCGATGACGGATGCGGTATATGGGGAGAGAAAGAGCCCGATCCGGGCCAGACCGAAATACCAGATATAGAGCTGGATGATCAGGGGAAACCCTCTGAAGATCATCACATACATCCGCATGAGAATTTTGGCGGCCGGTGATCCATAGACCCGGAGGGTGCCGGCCGCCACTCCCAAACAGAGACCACAGACGGCCGACGGCAGAATCAGCAGAATACTGACCCACATTCCCTGCATCAGAGACGGCAGCACCGTGCGCTGAATATAGGCCAATTCTTCCATTATGCATTGCCGGTCAGTTCGGTGATGGTGGCGCAAAATTCCCGGGTTCGCGCACAACTGGCATTATCGAGGATCACCTCCGGCGGCCCCTGTTCGACGATGGTTCCGGCTTCCATGAAAATCATTTCCGTTGCCAGCTTTCGGGCAAAGGAGATCTGATGGGTGGTCAGGATCATGGTCATGCCTGCGTCGCCGAGTTTTGCGATGACGGAAAGGACTTCGCCGATCAGCTCCGGATCCAGCGCAGATGTCGGCTCATCCAGCAGCATGACCTTGGGATCCATGGCCAGGGCGCGGGCGATGGAAACCCGCTGTTTCTGCCCCCCGGAAAGTTCGGCCGGATAATGCCCCGCATGGGAGGTTAGTCCGACTCGTTCGAGCTCCGCCATGGCACGCTCTTTGGCTTCAGACTTGGGAAGCCCTTTGACCCGAACCAGCCCGATTTCGATATTGGCAAGCGCCGTCAGATGATCGAAGAGATTGAAATCCTGGAAAATCATCCCCAGTTGCTGACGATAGGTGCACAGGGCTTTCGTATTTCTGCCGTCGATCAACCGGTCTTCCAGAAATATCCGGCCGCTGTCGGGCATCATCAAGTAATCGATGCATTGCAGCAAGGTGCTCTTGCCGGCGCCTGAAGGGCCGATCAGCACCTTTATCTCGCCAGGGCCGATGCGCAGCGACACATCGTTCAACACCGGCCGATCGCCGAAACGTTTGCAGAGATGTTCAACCCTCAATATCGCGTTCATAGAATTTGTTTCAATGGATATATCCGGGGATTTTCAGCCGGTTCTGAAGGGCCGCCAATGCGCGGGTTCCCAGATACGTCAGCACCATGAACATGAAGCCCGCCAGCAGATAGATGTAAAGATGCTGATAGGTGCGTGATGCCACGTGATTGGCACGGGACATGAGCTCCGAAACACCCAGCGCATAGGTGACCGCGGAATCCTTCAACAAAATGGCATATTCGTTGGACCATGCGGGAATGGAGATGCGGAATGCCTGGGGCAGAATAACATAAACGACAGCCTGGACATCGTGCATTCCCACCGCACGGGCTGCTTTCATCTGACCGTCCGGAATGGAGAGGATCGCTCCCCGCAGAATCTGGGATTGGTATGCCGAGCTGATCAAACCCAGTACGACAATGGCCACGGTAAAGGCCGACAGATTGATGTTCAGAAAGGAGACAAGGCCGAAATAAAACAGAAAGAGCAGAACCAGCAGGGGAATACCGCGAAAAAACCAGACATAGACATCGATAATCGACCGGACTGTTTTTCCGGAATAAATCTGACCTATCGCCAGCGGGAGCCCCAGCAAAAACCCCACCATCATGGCGCCGACAACCACCACCAGATTGACCCATGTTCCGCTGAGAAGATAAAAAAAACCTTCCTGAATGGCGGCAATACCCTTGGGTGTCATGGCGTAGTTTTCGTGTCGTTTGCGGTTAAGATATGTTCATGGCAAAGAAAACCGAAGGCTTCGGGAGTGAATCCCGAAGCCCTGGAAGATGTAGATTCCGTCCGCTTTCTGCCTGAAATTATCGAACGCCGTATTCTTTTTTCAGGTCTTTCCACGTCGCGCTGGCCATCAGGCGTTTGAGCCCTTCATTGAGTTTGTTGAGCAGATCCGCATCTTCTTTTCGGCAGGCATAGGCGGTTTCGTCATCCGGCTGACCATAGCTGCCGAGAATCTTGACCGGGAGCCCTTTTTCAATAAATTCCTCGGCGGAACTCTGGGACACAGCGGCAAGATCGATCCGGCCATTAACAACATCCTCCATGGCCAATGGGGCGGAATCATACTGCAAGAGTTTGAATTTTTTCTCTTTATCCGTAATCAGCTTGTCTTCGATCCAACTGGCTTCAGACGTTCCGCGCTGGACGCCCCATTTCACATCCGGCTCCATGGTTTTATCCGGCATAAGCGCCGTGTCTTTTTTGGCGACCAGCACCATGACTGTTTTATAGTAGCAAATGGAAAAGTTGACCTGCTGTTTGCGCGGTTCATCCACGCTCATGCCGGAAGCGATGAGATCGATCTTCCCGGCTTTTAAACTGGGGATGATGGATTCCCACTGGGTTGGCTGATGCTGCACCTTGAACCCCATTTCCTTGGCAATCCAGTTGACCGCCTTGATGTCGAATCCGTCGGGTTCGCCTTTGCTGTTGATGAAAGAGAACGGTGGATAGTTGGCGTCTATGCCGTTGATGTAAACTTTTTCATCGGCATTTGCGATGCCGATGAAAGCCAAACCGACCAGAACCAGTATCAAAAGATTTCTGCACATTGATTTTTTCATTTACTTCCTCCAACAAATAAGACTGGTTAAATCATATCTACCTTTGCTCGGAACAATTTGACCCAAAACCCTCTCCATTGTCAATATCAATTCATTCCGGTAAGATTCCCGAAACCGATCAGCCCATGCTTTTTTCTTTGGCAATTTCCAGATACATGGAATTGGGGAAATCCGCTGCAATTCGGGCGAATGTGGCTTTGCTTTTATCCTTATCCCCCATTTTTTCATATACGGACGCCAGATTGTACAGATTGAGATCTTTCATCGTATTGTTTCCGGATGTGGTCAGCATTTCAAAATACTTGGCGGCCGATGCATAATCTTTTTTTCCATCATAAGCATATCCCAGACTGCTGAGAATGAGATTCTTGTATGTCGAAGCGTCGCTGAAATCCGATTCCGCTTTGCTATATAGGGAAATGGCCTTGTCATACTCGCCTGCCCGATAGCAGATATTGGCAAATTCGACGCTGGCGATCTTGCCCATGCTTCTGGAAGCATAATCATCCAGAATTTGGGTGAACGATTTTTCGACGGTCTGATAGGCCTTGACCGGATCATTGGCTTTCAAAGCTGTCTGATACTGGGTGAGTGTTTCCGCAAGAAGCGCCGACGCCCTGTTTTCGGCATGGCGGGAATATGCTTGAAAGCCGGCGATTCCGGCTAACAGAACGACGATGACAACACCGGCAGCAATCGCCTGCTGTTTGTATGCGGTCAGCCAATTAATCAGTTTTCCGGAAAATGAAATGAATTCATCCGGTTCTTTCAGGAGCTGTTTGCGGGTCACTTTTTGTGCCATGATACCTCCACATTACTATTGGGTTGATGCTTTTCAAATTCATACAATATATCGGCGGTTGTTGTTTGGTTATTCCAGCAGATTCCGGATTCTGTCCCACCCGGCATGAGGAATGTCCGCACCGACCACCTGGCAGACTTCATACCCGCAGGCCGAGGCCAGCTTGCCGCATTTCTCCAGCGAAAAGCCGTTGACCAGTCCGAACAAAAACCCCGAGGCCCACAGATCGCCAGCACCAGTGGTGTCAATCGCCGTTCCATCGCCGATGGGCTCGACCCGGTGGGTTTTTCCCTGCCGGGAAATATAGCTGCCGCGGCTGCCGACCTTTAAAACAGCGATTTCCGACCGTGAAGAAAGGCTTTCGATCATCTGTGCTTCATCGGTATGTCCCGTGAACGCACGGGCTTCGTCTTCATTGGCGATCAGGATATCGACGAATTCATCCACGATCTGATCGAGCAGAATTCTATGGGTCTCGACGACGGTAAAACTGGCCAGATCCAGGGATATCCGGGCGCCTGAGTTTCTGGCCATCGAAAGGACTTGGAGCATCAGTGTCGGATTGAACAGCAGATACCCTTCGATATGCACCACCGCTGCGCCATGGAAGCTGGTGTCGGGGATTTCCTCGGGCTGAATCTCTGAAGAGGCGCCGAGATACGTCAGCATGGACCGCTGGGCATCCGGCGTGATGAGAGAAATCACCCTTCCTGTGCGGGTCGGGGAATCCACCAGATGGGGCTCGACCCCGTTTTGAACGAGACCGGTTTCAAAGAATGCACCCATCGGGCCGTTGCCGCGTTTTCCGACAAAGCGGGATGCCCCGCCGAGCCGGGCGATACCGATCATCGTGTTGCAGGCGGAACCGCCGGGAACAACAGTCGGCTTGGATTTCAAGCTGATGAGAACGTTTTCGATGACGGTGTTATCGACCAATGTCATACCGCCTTTGACGGCGCCGGATTGGTGAACGAAGTCGTCCGTTTCATGGGCGAGGATGTCCACCAGCGCCGAGCCGACACCAACGATGATGTTTTTCATATCATGACTCCTTTCTTACCAGACCGTGGATTCGTGAATCCAGCCCTTGTCGCCATCGGCATGTTCGACCAGAATCCATTTGTTGTTTCGTTTGATCACTTTGAACGGAATGCCCGGGCCGACCGTGAACAATGTTTTGGCTTCGGGCTTGGGTTCGGATCGCAGAGGCGTTTTGTCTTTGGTGGTGATGACCGACGGGGCGTTGCCGACCTGGGATTGGTGCACCCAGCCTTCATCTCCTTGAAAATCCTTGATTTGATACCATTCCCCGTTTTTTTTGACCACGGCGAAGGGAAAATATTTTTCGGATTTCCAGATCACATCGAAATTGTTGCCGGCACCGGATCGAATTTTGGCTTCATTGACCGATACCGAGACACGCTGTTCGGCACCAGCCGCCGTGCAGTATCCCAGAATAATCATCACACCGATTAGTGACACACCGATTTTTTTTCTCATGTCTGTTCTCATACACCCAGGTTCAGGAGCTTTCCTCCCTGAAAAACCAGAAACGCCATGACCCATGCCAGGGAGGTGCTGTATCCGATACTGAAAAGCATCCATTTCCAGGATCGCAATTCTCTGCGAATGGCCGCCATCGTAGCAAGACAGGGCAGATAGAGCAAGACAAATACCAGCATGGAAACAGCGGACAGCGGGGTCATTCCTGAAGAAATCAGCGCTGTCC
>CAZBUL010000032.1:0-17897 GCA_964495045.1 uncultured Desulfobacterales bacterium
ATCCGCAGCCGATCCGCCACCGCCGCCGACTTGTTCTGAAATGTCACGGCGACACGCTCCACAGCCAGCCCCGGCGGCAGAACCAGGCCGAGTCCGTCGATAGACAGATTCGCCGCCGGAACCATCTGGGCAAACCGGCATTGAACATACCGGATGATTTCATCGGTCGGAAACAGGACGATACTCCACATTCCGGCCAGCACCAGCAGGCCGCCGACATACAGGGCAATGCGTCGCAGCTTATTGCGCAAGGGTTTCCACCCAGAGAACTACATCGATGCCCTCGGCGTTCTGGCCGGTTCGAATGATCGACGCTTTCTGTATCCGGACCAGACCGTCCGCTGTTTCCACATCATACAGAAACGCAGACAACTGGTGAAGGGATATGGACTGAAGTTTCATCTCCACCTGAAACACCTTGAAATCGCCGACCTGAAGCTCCTTACCCATCGGCTTCAAATAGGCGATGTGATCCTTGACCCCGGCACTCCCCGCCGATCGATCCAGATAAGAAAACAAGGTAAAGCCCTTATCCCGGCGGGCCAAACTGTTGCGGGTCTGTTCCGTATTCTGCTGGAGCTTTTCATGGGTTTTCTTGAGCCCCTCGATCTCCGACAGTTCAAGCGACCGGGTCAAAATAGCCTGTTCCAGCGATTGCCGATGATTCATAATAGGAAAAACGCCCCATTCCGCGATGGCAATGAGACCGACCAGAATCAACACGGCACAGACGGCAATCCGTTCCCGCCGGTTCAACGGCACCGGCCATTTCATAGTTTAATTTCCAGATGAAACTGCACCCGGTTTCCCGAACTGTCCATAGTGGCCGACAGGATCGTCACCTGAGAAAAACCGCCGTTCGGGCCTTCCAGCCGGCGCTTGATTTCCTCGACGAAATTGAAGGAATCGGTGTGACCCGTCACCTGCAAGGCATTTTCTTCATAAGTGAATCGCACCAGTTCCACCGGAACGTTTTCCGGAATCCGGCTGCTGATTCCTGAAAGAATGTCGATCAACCGTCGCCGGCCCGCGATGTTCCCTCCTGGAATCCGGCGTTCGGCATTCTGGACATGCTCCCGCATCTGTTGCAGGGGATCGACAAGTGTCGTAATCTCCGGAAACGTGCCGGTCACCACCTGATCGATCCGTCGGGTGATCCCATCGAGCCGGTTCTGCAGTAACCCCATATCGATCCGGACATAAACAAAAGCTGCAAGAATCGTGAATCCCGCCACACAGGCGGTTCTCAGGAACGCCGGGCGACAGGCCGTCCATGAGGCACTCGCGGCAAAAGCCCCTTTGCGCAGATTCAGCCCGTTGATTCCGTTGATCCGCATCAGGGTCAATGCCAAAGCCCCGTCTCCGGTCTCCGGCCGCCAATCCAGGGGCAAGTCGGATGGAAAGCGGATATCCATATCCGAAATGAGGTTCAGCCGATGGACGGGCAGATCGCACGCTGCGGAGATATCGGCCGCCACAGCCGATGCATCCGGAAGCTCACCCGCCAGATATATCCGCTCGATGCCTGTTTCGGCACAGGATGCCAGAAGGGTTTGCTGAATCCGGGGAAGCAGACGGGCAGTCATCTCAGCCGCCGACAGCGATGTCTCGGCGCCGGGAAAGGCGCGGATCACCGTCAGGGTTCGGGAAAGCACCAGAAATAACGCTGTATGGGATATGTCGGCGTCCACCAGCAGCCAGTTATCCGGGCTGTGCGGCGCATGGACCAAACAAGAGGCCAGCGCATACCCTCCCGGCACGATGCGTTCGGGTTCCAGGCCAAACGACTTCAGCAGAGACAGACAATCCGCCACCTGCGATTTTTCCAGGGCCGCGGCCAATAGGGGCATCGCTGCCGGTCTGCGAGAAAACCCCATCCGCCGGACGATCCGGTTCAAGATATTTTCATCCGGTCTGAACGTGTCGATCGGAATGAAATCGATCACCAGATCGTCGGCCGACAGCGGCAGGCTCGGTTCGAGTTCATAAGGCAGCGTTTGGTCAATTTTCTGCGGGTCTGTAAACGGCGACTGGATATTGCGGTAATAAAATCGGTCGGACGGCAGCGATACCACACAGACAGCACCGGCCAGATCCGCCTGTTCGGATACGGCTTCAAGACAGGCTTCGAGCCCGGTTTCGGGTGTTTTCTCCTGGTCGAGAAAAACGTGGGCATGAGCGGCGATCTCGATTCCTTTGTAGCCGCCCCGGATCAGAACCGCGGATACGGCATGTTCTCGAAAATCCACACCCAGAATGTTTATGGCCATAAGTTGTCGCAACCACAGGCATCGGGTGGACGGCGATTTGTCATTCTGCCAGCCATGTCAACACCTTACAGATATTTTTGCCGGTTTTTGGTTCTTTTTCCCGATGAACGAGAGTCGTGACCATCACGGTGAGCTGTTCCATGCGGGCCGCCGCCCGAATCCGGAACACATCGCTCGATACGGCGATCAGCCGCGAATCGATGACAACACCCTCAAGACCCGGAACCCGCTTATACCACGACGGCGAAGAAAGATCATGTGTAAATTTGCCCTCGGACTTTTCAATCCGATAATCCACCAGCAGTTCGGCCAGTTCTTCCCGGCCCGAAGGCAGCATGGCCGCCAGCACCGTCTGATCGGCCGTGTTGATATTGATCTTTCCGGCCAATCCGGAGGGCAGTGCACCGTCTCCCCGGTATGCGGTGATATATTCGGACATACCGCCTTGATTCGGCAGACCATAGAACAGTTCCGGTGTGATTCCTCGGATCCGGAGAAGTTCACCGATATGGGGAATGGGGCCGTTGCGGCAGGGATACGGCGGGGTCAGCCGCTCGTAATAGTTGGATTCCGCCCCGTTCATGCAGGACAGGGCATCGTCGTCTTTGTCGTCCATCCAGTCTTTCAGGGAGCAGATCACCACATCCGGCTCGAAAGGTTCTTTGGGAAACAACCGGGTGTGAAGGATTCGCAGGAACCGATCCCACAGCAGACGCTGGGAATCGTTGTACTCGCTGCCATTCTGCCCCTGAACCAGGGCATTGACCTGAATCTTTCCCAGCTCGTCTTGAATATCGACGGAAAGCTCGCCGGCTTCGAATGGCAGCTCCGATACCACCGCCCGCACCGCATCGGGATCGGCCCATGCCTCCTGAATCGAGTCGATCTGAGTATCGGATTTATCCCGGATCAACATGGCCATGGCAACATGAACACCTGATCCGGCCATGGCCGTCAATGTCGCTCGGTTCCGATCGATCTGGGCACGGGTGGCCGTTGCCCGTCCCCGGCGATTCATTTCCAGCGCAACCGTTACCATCACACTCAGGATGGCCACCGTTATCAGCAGCGCGATGCCCCGTGCATTCAGAAACTGTCTCGGTTTGTTCATAAAAAATAGGGGCGGCCGGCAGCCGCCCGGTGGTGTTGACACGGACAAACACGGACAGGCATGGACTGGCACCGTATGGGCGACAATCGAGCCGCCCATACACGGATAACTGTCGGACGACCGGCGGGTCGGCCATACACTTGGACAATCAGGGCAAGCCCGCTTCATCACTGCGGATGGCTGCCATCAGCTCATCCCGCGTGATGATCACCGATACGTCCGCAACTTCTTTGCGGATATTATCGACTCCGCCTTCCTGGCGATCCACGAGAATGACGACTTTGACGACATCCATGCCTTCGGATCGGGCCCGTTCGACAGCTTTTAACGTCGATCCGCCGGTGGTTGCCACATCGTCGATGATGGCCACCCGGTCTCCGGGCCGAATATCGCCTTCGATCCACCGGATCATGCCGTGATCTTTCTGGGTCTTGCGGATGGAAAAGGCCTGAATCGGGTTTCCCTGAAGCTCGGACACGAATGCCGCTGCCATGGCGATAGGGTCGGCCCCGAATGTCAACCCGCCGATGCCAACAATGCGATCGTTGCAAACCGCCTCATACACCAGATGCCCTGCCAGGAACATGCCACGGGGACTCAAAGTCGTGGGCTTGCAATTGACATAAAATTGGCTCATCCGGCCGGAAACCAGCTTGAATACCGGTTCCGGACTGAATTGAAAGGATTTTTTACACAATAACTGGATCAGTTCCTGTTTCATTGTCACCTGTCTCACATAAATTGGATAAAAGAAAGGGGGGCAGGGGGCAGGTATCAGGGGGCAGGAAAACAACCTGTTACCTGTTACCTGCCCCCTGATACCTGTTATCTGCTACCTGATATCCTTCCCCGGATAGTTTCCGATAACGGTCTGCCGAAAATGAAATCGAGCATATCCGGCGCCATCCCCCCTTTTTCGACAACCAGCGCCCGCATCGACTGGTCGTAGGCCATCATTTCCGAAATGGCTTTTTTGGCGTCCGCATCGGTGGATGGCGATGAGAGCAACTGTCGCAGCGTCAGATGGCTGCATCGGCTGTCGTGATCGGCAATCAGGTTCCACAAGTCGGGGATGTCCGAAAGGAGATCGTGTCGGGTCAACCGGTCATGCGCATATCGGGCCGCGATATCCTGCGTATCCCAGCATTGGAGTATCCGGCATTCGAGGGGGCGGTTTTCGTAAATACGGCAGGACAAACCGGTTCGATCCAGATAGATGCAGCTCCAGCTTTCCCCAATACCCTTGATTTTGATCATTTCGGATTCCAGAACAATCAGCCCGCCCCGAATGGGATCATGCACCCGTTCCCCTGTTCGCAGGGTGACCAGATGCCCGGCCGGAATGACTCCGGAATCGATGAGTTCCCGGTCTTCCAGGTGAAAAGCCGGGCCGCCTTTGGTGCAGCAGGTGCCGCAGCGTCTGCACGCCGTCATCGGCGCCGCATTCATGCGCAGACCGCCGGGGAGGCTTCTTCTTCCGGTTCCCCCGCGACATGCCAGCTCGAAAACCGCAGCAGCATCAAGAGACCGGGAACCGCCGCCAGCACACACACGACAAAGAACCAGTTCCAGCCCATGATCTTTGCCATAAAACCCGTCGGCGCGGAGACCAGCACCCGCGGAACGCCCATCAGACTGGACAGCAGGGCATACTGAGTGGCGGTGAACCGCCTGTGGGTCATGCTGGCCATAAAGGCGGTATAGGCGGACGTTCCCATGCCGCTGGCGAAATTTTCAAAAGCAATGACCGCAGACAACGTCGAAACACTTGGGCCCGTAACCGTCAGCAGCATGAATCCGGCGGTGGATACGGCCTGTAGAATGCCGAACAGCCACAGACTTCTGCCGATACCGATCCGGATCATCCAGACACCGCCAACGAGACTGCCAATGATGGTGGCCCAAAAACCGAAGAGCTTGACGACCGTTCCGATCTCGGTCTTGGTGAATCCGACATCGAGATAGAATGGCGTGGTCATGGCACTGGCCATGCTGTCTCCGATCTTGTAGCAAAGGATGAATATCAGAATCCACCAGGCACCGTTTCGTGTGAAATATTCCCGAAGGGGTGCGACCACCGCTTCGGCCAGCGTACCGGGAACACCGAAGGGCTGGGCGGGCTCTTTGGAGCAGCACGTGGTGATTAAACCGGGAATCATACACACTGCCATCACCAGATACACACCGGAAAAAGGGATATGATCCGCCAGAATCAGGCCGCCGCCGGAAGCCAGCAGCATCCCCACCCGATAGCCGTTGACGTAAAGGGACGACCCCAGCCCCAGCTCATCATCGCTCAACGATTCCCTGCGGAAGGCATCCACAACGATATCCTGACTGGCGCTGAAAAATGTCACCAGAAACGCCGCCCCGGCCAGCAGCCAAGGATGGGCCTGGGGATTGGACAATCCGAGTCCGGCAATGGCAGCCATCAGACATATTTGAGAAACAAGGAGCCACCCGCGGCGCCTTCCCAGAAACGGGAGGGTGAGTCGATCCAGAAACGGCGCCCACAGGAACTTGACCGTATAGGGAATGCCGACCAGAGACATCAGGCCGATGACGGACAGGTCCACCCCTTCTTCTTTCATCCAAGCCTGAAGCACAGACAGCGTTAGCAGAAGGGGCAGTCCACAGGAAAAACCCATCAGAAAGGTGATGACCATCCGGCCGCTGAAAATGATATGGACCAGGGCCATCCCCCGGGGTGATAATGGATTATTTTGCAGCGGCGTCATTCAACTGAGCCGGCAGAACCACCGACCCGAAACGATCTTTCAGCCCCAGCAGGGCAACCCGCTGACGATTGAGAATCTCGAAGAGTTTCTGGGGCAGATTCGTTTCCTTGCTATATGCGGCGGTCTGAAGATCGATTCGGGAAACGATGTTGTCGATGTAGAGGGAAAACTGCCGGATATAGAGATCTTCGGGATACTCCTTGTCGATGATCGACCGGAACAGGTGTTTCAGATCGGCATATCGGGGAATGAAACCGATGGGGGTTTCGATGGCATCCACATCGCCATGAGCCCGACGTTCGAGCCAGGCCAGCCATACCTTGACATCCCGCTTCTCGCCCAGGAGTTTTTTCCCATCCCCGCCTCGGGCTTCATGGGTGAGAAAATAATTGAGGCCGGCCATGACCGGTTTTTTGTCCGGTGCAATCCGGGAACTGCCGAAAAACTGGAACTGAGCATCCATATAGTCGCCCAGAGCCCCAGGAATGAAGGGGGCATTGGCCCAGGGCGCCCGTTTGACACCGGTTGCCCCGACTTCGGTGGCCGTTGCCGCCGATACGATACAGGCGCCGATCACCACCCCTTCATCGGAGTCTCTGGCGGCCCAGACCGGCGGCATGGTGTCGCTGTCTCTGCCGCTGTAAGTGATGACGAGGGTTTCGACACCTTTGGGATTTTCTGCCTCCGGCGAATAATTGTCGAGAGCGATCGACGACAGCGTACACCGTGAATTGGAATGAGACATGGGAACGGGTTTTCCTTTTTCATCCACCATTCCCGGCTCCCAATGACCTTGATAATTGATGCCTTTCACCGGAATATCTTCCTTGTGACCGGACCAATGGGGAATACCGGCATCGTCCACCAATACATTCGACCAGATCACCTCGGTGCCGGCAGTCCGCAACACCTTGACCAGTTTGGGATCCCCTTCGTGATTGACATCTTCGAGAATGCCGAAAATACCGCATTCCGGATTCACGGAACGGATCGCGCCCGCTTCATCGATCCACATCTGGGCCAGATCGTCCCCGACAAAATAGGTGCCGGCCATGGCGGTCGTGGTTTTTCCGCACCCGCTGGGTGCCGCGCCTGCACACCAGGTGACACGCCCGCCAGGGCCGTCGATCCCGGTGATGAACATGTGCTCGGCCAGCTCGTTCCCCCGGTTTTCATAAACCGACTTATCGACCGAAAAGCGGTGATTGCCTTTTTTCATCAGCAGCGTATTGCCCGCATAAGTGCAGTTGAAACTGTATGTCGTTTGATAACTGCGATCCATAAAGACCCGTGCATGGGGCAGATCTTCGGTGCGGTTTTTCCCTTCACTGTGAATGTTCGTGTAGAAATGACCCAAGCGGTTGACCTCGGCATCGAACCGGTCATAAATATTGCGGTAGAGCAGCTCGGCGCTGTGGGTGACATAAGCGGAGCTCGTAATTTCCATGGCCGGATTGGATACCGGGGAACCCGCAGGGCCCCGGATATAAAATCCCACCATCATGACCTTGCCAGCCATGATGCCACCCATGATCTCCCGAACTTCCCGCAGTACCTCCGGCCGCAGCTTTTTATTGGCCAGCGAGCTGACCAGGTCGCCGTCGTTGGCGACATAAAACGTCCGATCCAGAATGCGGCCCTGTTCTTCTTTCAAATCGAAATGCAGGGTATGGTTGACCATGGCCAGCGGGCGCTCTTCTCCTTTTTGAATGGCCAGATTTCTTACAAACTGTCTGTCCGGCGCCGAGCCCGTGTTGATAAAAACACTGTCTGGTTGACACATGGAAATGGCATTGGCAATTTTCAGCAGGGCGGATTCATTTTTAATTTTCTGAATTTTGGAAAGATTGGCGGCATCCATTTTTTTTTCAAAAAGGGATTTTGCCATTTCCATTGTGGATATCCCGCCGATTTCCAAGACAATGTCAACTCCCTGGTTTTTTGTGATCATGATGGACAACTCCTTTGCGGTAACAACCCGTTCTTTTGATTTTTATGTTTCCGAAATAAAGTTATTTTCCGTAGGCACCAATAATGATGTCTTGGAGGCTTCTTTTGGGGACGTGATGCACCCCTCGGCCATCCCGCCAGTATCGGATACTGCCGTCTTCCCCCACCGCTTCGATGACGACTTCTTCCCGCGGTACCCCCAGTGCCAGAACCAAAAGAATTTTCAGATGCTCGCCCAGGTTCAGGATGTCGCGAAGTTTTTCCCGGTTGATGGCACCCAACATGCATCCGGCCAGCCCTTTCTCTCTGGCTCCGAGCAGGATGCTCTGACCGGCGATGCCGTGATCACACCAGAAATCCTTTGCGATGGAGGTATCTCCGAGCATGACGATATAACCGGCCGGCCGTTCGCCTTCCACCGGCCCCGGCCAGTCTTTGAGATAAGCTGCCCATGTCAGGCAGGAGAAAATTTCGGCATTTTTTTCCGGATCGCAGCACATAACATATTTCAGCGGCTGCATATTGGCGGCGGATGCCGACAGCCGACCCAGATTCACCAACTCGTTCAGGGTATTCATGGGGAGGGGGCGGCTTTGAATGAACCGGCGGCATGTTCGATTTTTCCGAATCAGATCTTCTAACATGCAATACCTTCCTTACAGGGAAATTTTTCGAAAACCGGCATCTGCTGCTGAATCCATACCAGCACCTTGTCGAATTCCCGCTGCATTTCCTTCATCGCATTGCCCCGATGGCTGACCCGGCTCTTTTCTTCCACCGTCATTTCGGCAAAGGTTTTGTTGAGCGGAGGGTAATAAAAAACCGGATCGTACCCAAATCCGCCGGCACCAACAGCCGATTCAGCAATCAGCCCGTCACATCGGGCTTCGTAGGTGAGTGCGGCACCGGTGGGCGTAGCAATGGAAATAACACAGGAAAAATAAGCTTTGCGGTCGGTCTGGCCGGAGAGATTTTTCAGAAGCAGTTCGCAGCGTTGGGCATCGGTCAGCCCGTCTCCGCCGTATCTGGCCGAATGAACACCGGGGTCTCCTCCCAGCGCCGGAACGATCAGTCCGGAATCGTCGGCCAGTGCCGGAAGCCCCAGCACCCGTGCTGTAAAGGCAGCTTTTTTGTAGGCATTGTCGTCGAAAGACACACCGTCTTCTTCGACCTGTGGGATGGGCCCGAAATCCGAAAGACTTTTCAGGCTGATCGGAAAGTTTTTCAATAATGATTCAATTTCGATGAGCTTGCCAGAATTTTTGGTGGCAATCACCAGCGTCACTTCATCCGCCACGGCATCCTCCGTATCGTATCTGAAGCAGAATTCGAGCTATACACTCGATTCTGACGGTTTATAGTTCATGAAATCAGCTTTGTAAAGAATTTTGCAATAACTTTCCATCCCCGAACAGGCGGCAGAAAATTAGGGGGCAGGGGGCAGGTATCAGGGTGCAGAAAAAACGCATGCAACCTGCACCCTGCACCCTGATACCTGATACCTGCCTTTTCACTATAAATACACCCGATTGACGCGGGAAGACAGGGATGTGACGATCTCATAATGAATGGTGTTCAGGGCTTCGGCCATTTCCTCCACCGGAATGCATTCCTGCCCCTGACGGCCGAAAATCACCACTTCATCTCCCACCGCCACCTCCGGAATATGCCCGACATCCAGCATGGTCATGTCCATGCAGATCCGTCCGACAATGCCTGCCCGGTGCTCCCGGACCAGCATCTGCCCGCAGGATGACAGCCGGCGATTTAACCCATCGGCATAACCGGCGGACACCGTGGCGATCACGGTCGGGTTTTCCGTCTGGTACGTCGATCCATAGCTGACATGAAATCCGGCCGGCACCATTTTGACGTGGATGACCCGGGCTTTGAATGTCATGGCCGGCTTCAGGCAGACAGCGTCTCGTTGGACATCTGCGGATGGATAGAATCCGTACAGGGAAATACCGGCTCGGACCATATCCAGATGCGCATCCGGCAGATCGATGATCGCCGCACTGTTGGCGGCATGACGGAGGGGAAATTCCAGCCCGTGGATTTTCAGCTTTTCCAGAAAATCCAGAAAACGCTCCAGTTGCTGGTTGGCGTAGGTTTTGTCCGAACTGTCCGCCGATGCGAAATGGGTGAAAATCCCCTCCACTTCAATATGAGGCAGGCGGAATATAGATTCAATCACCCGATGGGTGATGCCCGGCAAATGCTTGCCCAGCATGGAAATCCGGGGACTGTCGGGAAGCAGGCCGAGCCGGCCCATGCCGGTATCCACCTTGATGTGAACAGTTGCCTGGGTCTGGAGCTGCGCGGCCGCTTCAGACAGGGCTTCAGCGGCCTCGAAGGTGTAAACGGTCTGTGTCAGCCGGTTTCTCACGACATGGGAGCCCATCTCCGGGGGAGTATAGCCCAGAATCAATATCGGTGCGGTAACCCCCGCTCTGCGAAGATGCAGCCCCTCATCCACGCGGGCCACGCCGAGGCAATCCGCCCCGTTCTTCAAAGCTGACGCGGCAACTTCAACCGCACCGTGGCCGTATCCATCGGCCTTGACCACGGCCATCAGCCGGGCATCGGGATGGGTGATCCGGCGAAGCTCCCCAACGTTATGAGCCAAGGCGTTCAAATCTATCTCAGACCAAATCAGATTCGAATTCAACGTGTTATCCTCCACAAATTTCTTCTTTCAGCAGGCAGCAGGCAATGCGGTATGCCGGCGATCCATCCGGATGGTACTGGATATTGCCGGGCTGGATCATCCGGTTCATGACACAGCCTTCCGGGATATCGAGTTCAAACAAATCCATCTCGTTGATTTTTGGTGTGCATACCAGGCGGCCGTTTTCATCGAAATGCCTGCTGTGAAGGGGATAATCTTCACAGAGCGGGCAGCGATAAACCCTGCCGTTCGGAAATATGAAATGATTGTCGGCCACTTTCCCGGCACAGGCAAACGGCTCGTCCGGCGACAAAAAGACCTTGGGATAAATGACGTCGATTCCCATCTCGGCCGCTCGCTGCGCAGCCGTCGGCACCTCGGCCAGCCATCGATCCGGTAAGACCTGCTCGATTCTGTCTGGTTCGGAGGCATCGGCCTGAGCGGGCTTGCCGCGGATTCCCACCACCTGGATGAAAAAGCGGCGGACGCCCAGTTCCTTCAGAAGCACCGGCATGCTGTCGAGTTCATGGAGATTGGCCCGGCTGACCGTATAGATCAGACTGGTGTGAAACCCTCTGGATACGGCCTGTCGAATTCCTTTCAGGCAGGTCTGGTAGGAGCCGTTTCCCCGGAGTCGGTCGTTGACCCCTGCAGAAGCGCCATCCAGACTGAAACTGAAAAAATCCACATCCTCCGGCTGCAGCCGATCGAGGATATCATGGAAGAGATACCCATTCGTATCGATGGTGACCGAATGATATCCGAGTTGTCTGGCATGCCGGACGGCCTGGGGAAGATCGGGGTGCAGGGTGGGTTCCCCGCCCAGAAATATGACATTGGGCGGATGGGCGCCCCCGGTGAACGCTGCCAGCCATGCCCTGATGGTATCGATATTTAGTGAGGCCGTGCCATGCTGGGCAGGGTTGATGTAGCAGTGACGGCATCGGAGATTGCATGCCGTCAGAATATGGAAAAAAACGTTGGCTGCGTTTTGGGTGAAAGCAACCGTCCGGGGGGAACGCATTATCGACATGAGCCTTCAATAACAAATCAGTTGACGATCAGCACCGATATATCCCGAATGCTGTGAATCACTTTTTGGGAGACACTTCCCAATATGAATTCCTGAACTCCGGAAAGACCTCTTCTGCCCAAAACGACGATGCCATACCCTTCATGAGCCTCTTCGATGATATCCCGGGCAATGCCTCTGATGCGGGTCTGAATTTTTAGATGGATACGATCGGGGTCGAATCCGGACTGAACCAGCACCTCTTTTGCCTGTTTCAATGCCGCTTCGATCAACTGCTTCTTCTGCATCTCGAGCTGAGAAAAACTGCTGTGCTGGGTCAGAAAATAGGGGGTCAATTCCGGGCTGTTGATATCGCAAAGCGCCGCCGTATCCGGAATGACGCTGAAAAGGGTAATGTCGTTTTCAGACGGCGAAAATATTTTGGCAATGAATTCAACCGTCCGCATCGCATTGCTGGAATCATCCAGTGCCACAAGAATTTTCTGTGCCATGCCGCATCCTCTACTTTTTTTCAAGCCGTTTCACGACCATATCGGCCAAATCGTGTTCGTCTTCCTTGAAAAATGGAATGAGTTCCGCTGCCACATCCTTCAGCGATTTAATTTTCTTCTCCCGCATCACACTCTGAATTTTTTCCACGCCCATTTCAATCAGTCTCAGACCTTCGGCAATATTGACGATATCCTGTTTATCCATGTGCGGCCTCCTTGTGAGCTGTAGAAATTGCCATCATCGATCGACGCCGATAACCCATCCGTGAGATACCGGTCGTCTTTTCAAAAAAACGATTTCACGGGTTTCATGGGTGGAAGGATTTTCGTTCCACCGGGTTCACCTGTCGTTCACTCTATACAGGGGATTTAAATATTGCAATGAAAAATCGGCTTTGTTATCTTGGATCGGCAACTAAAGACCTTCAGAAAATTCATTAGGGAGACCCTATGAAAATATTCACCGCCTTGAAAACAGGATATCGTCGTATCATCGACTGGATACTTCAAGGCAGCCGCGCCTACTTTTCCTGCTTCCTGCCCCGAAAAATCGGCGCCATCACGTTCGGTCTGCTGAAGCTTTTCTATTCCGGAATACGGATTCATGATGAACAGGTCAAAGCCCTTCGGCAGCTTCCCGATGATGCCATCATCGTTTATGCCCACAAAACCAAAAGCTATTTCGAATGGCTGTTTTTTTACACCCGGTTTCGTCAGTTGAACGTGAATGTTCCGGAAATCGGCTGCGATTACCGGGTATTCATCTGGCAGCCCCTCCTGCGGCTGATCCGCATCGTTGTCTTTCATCTGGATTGTCTTTTCAGCCGGTTTGCCTGGCCGAACCCGTATCATATCGGCTATATCCGTGAAAAACTGGAAGGCGGCTCCGCTGCGCTGGTCTCTCTGGTGGAAGACAAAGGGTTTTACCGGCGATTCGTCAAATCCAAAACCGATCCGGTCAGACATCTGGTGGATATTCAGCAGGCCATTGAAAAACCGATCGTCATCGTGCCGCTGGTCATGTTTTTCAGCAATTTTCCGGATCGATCCACATCGAGCCTCGTGGATATGATGTTCGGCACTGAAATCAATCCAGGGCGGATTCGCCGATTGATCACCCTTTTCAAGAATCCGGGCAAGGTTTTTGTGGAAGTTTCCGAACCGCTGAATTTGCAGTGGTTTCTGAACCAAAGCGATCTTCATGGAAAATCCAGCCACCAGATGGCCACACAGCTTCGCAAGCGACTCGTGGAACAGATCAACCGCCACCGGGTGAGCACCATCGGGCCGGTACTGAAATCTCCCGACGAGCTCAAGGAATCCATTTTAACCCATGAGCGCCTCCGGAATTTCATGGAGCATCATGCTGAGGTTAAAAATATTCCATTACAAAAAATTCACCGCCAGGCCAGTGAACATCTCGACGAAATTGCCGCCCGATACAACCCGTCCATAATTAGTTTTGCCGCCAAAACCGTCGGCTGGATCATTCAAATCATGTTCGACGGCGTTACGCTCGACACAGAAGGCCTCAATCGAATCAAAGCCGCTTCGCTCAAAGGCCCGCTCGTTTTTATCCCCTGCCACAAAAGCCATATCGACTATCTGATTTTGTCTTATCTGATGCACATCAACAACATGCCCTGCCCGTTGATCGCAGCGGGCAAGAACCTGGCCTTCTGGCCCATCGGGCCGATGTTTCGTGGATGCGGCGCCTTTTTTATCCGCCGCACTTTCAAAGGGGCGGTGCTGTATTCGAAAGTGTTTTCCGAATATATTCTCAAATTGCTCGAAGACGGGTTCAATATCGAATTTTTTATCGAAGGCGGGCGCAGCCGAACCGGCAAACTCATTCTGCCCAAGCTCGGTTTTCTGTCCATTCTGCTGGATTCCTTCAAGCAGGGAGCATGCAATGATTTGATTTTCGTTCCCATCTATGTTGGCTACGACCGGGTGATCGAAGAAGGTGCCTATTTGCATGAACTGGAAGGCGGGCAGAAAAAGCCTGAAAGTTTCATGCAGGTCATCCAGGCCAGAAAATTATTGAAAAAACGATATGGCCGAATCTACATCAATTTTCATGAGCCCATTTCTCTGAACAGCCTTCAGGCTCAGACCAGCCTGTCGCTTCACGACATGACATCCAAACAATCCAATGAGCTCTGCCGAAATCTGGGTTTCAGGATTTTGAACGCCATCGACAGTGTTTCGGTGGTCACCCCCCATGCGCTCACAGCATGTGCGCTGTTGAACATGTCTCAGAAGCGGTTTTCTTTCGATGATCTGTATCATGACATCGAAATTTACCTGAGCTATCTGTATGCCTCCGATGCCAAGCTGGCCGACACCCTGATGATGGATTCCGCCAATGCCATCCAGCAGGTTCTCGACGGCTATGTCAACCGCAAATTCGTCGAACGGTTCGCCGATGAAAAAAATGAAAATTATTCCAAAATTGAATATAAAGTGGTGGTGAACAAACGGCCCATTCTGGAGTATTATAAAAACAACTGCATTATTTTCTTCATTCCCGCCGTTTTTACGGCCCTGACCATCCTCGACAAAGATGCCTTTCAGTTCTCTACGTCCGATATTCAACCCGGCTATGCTTTCCTGAGAAATTTCTTCAAGAATGAGTTTGCATACAACGTGGACAAATCACCGGATTATTTTGTCCGCAAATCGCTCAAAGCCTTTATCGACGACGCCCTCATCATTCCGCACCCCCTGCTGCCGGAAACTTACAACATCACATCGGTAGGCTTCCGCAAGCTTCGGCTGTTTGCGGGATTCATCAAAACATATTTCGAATCCTACTGGGTTGTATTGAATTTTTTCATGCGGTATCCCAAAAATACCGTAGATGCCGACAGCCGTTCCCGAAAAATTCTCTCCCGGGGCAACCGGATGTATAAACGCCGCGAAATTTCGCACAAGGAGGCTTTGTCCAAAATCAATTACAAAAACGCCGAAGATTTTTTCATCACCCATGGCATTACCGGTTCCGAAGACAAAGAACAGATCGACTTTTATGCCGACGCCATTCAAAAATACCTGCGACGCCTGTCCGCCTGAAGACAACGAAAACATCCGCCATCGATTGCCCTGAACCTATTTTATGAAAGCGCTCATTTTATGTGCGGGGCTGGGAACCCGCCTGCTGCCGCATACACGGCATATTCCCAAGCCCTTGTTTCCCATCGACGGACGGCCCCTGCTGGATCGCATCATCCACAGCCTGATTCAGGCCGGGTGCCGCGCTATCATGATCAATACGCATCATCTCCATCGCTCGATCGAAACCTTTCTGGAGATACAGCACTATGCCATTCCGGTCCATACCCGCCATGAACCCCGGATTCTGGGAACAGGCGGCGCCCTTCACAATCTCCGGGATTTCTGGGATCACGATCCGTTCATGGTCATCAACGGAGACATCGTTACAGATATCGATCTGAAAGCCGTTTACGATTTTCATCGGCGGCATCCCCATCCGGTCAGCCTGGTGCTTCATGATTTTCCGGCAATCAACACCGTCTCTGTGGATAACGACCTGTCTGTGATCGGATTCGACCCTCCCGATTCCGGGGCATCGGAATCCGTTTCCGTCAGGAAGGGCGCCATCTGCAAACTCACCTTTACCGGCATTCAGGTCATCGATCCCGATATCCTTGAATGGATTGCCGACGCCCCGTTTTCCACGAGCATCGATCTGTATCGCACTCTCCTCAGCAAGGGAATGACCATCCGGGCATATATCCCGGAAAATACCTACTGGAAGGATATCGGCACCCCTCGCCAGTTTCGGTCTGCGGTTCTGGATCGGCTGCTGCCGCGGGCATTTCCCGACACATCCGCCCATGCACCGATGCTGACCCCCCTTGCCGGAGATGGATCGGATAGACAGTGGTTCCGGGCCTCCACCGCCCATTCCTCCGTCATCGTGGCCGATCACGGCATCCACTGTCCGCCGGACACCCCAAGCGAATGCCGGGCCTTTACCACCATCGGCAGGCATCTCTTTGACAGGGGCGTTTCCGTTCCCCAAATCGTTGCATCCGATGACTTTTCCGGGCTGGTACTGCTCGAAGATCTCGGAGATGTTCACCTCCAGACCGTCGTTCAGGAATGCCGCCGTCCATCCGACATCCTGCGCTGGTACGACAAGGCCATTCAACTGCTCGTCACCCTTTCGGTGGATGGCGCCGACGGCTTCGACCCATCCTGGACCTGGCAGACCCCATGCTACGACAAAGCCCTGATCCTCGAAAAAGAATGCCGCTATTTTGTCGATGCCTTTCTCCAGGGTTATCTGGGAATGGATGTTCCATTCACGGATGTGGCAGATGAGTGCGACGCACTGGCCGACGGGGCCCTGACCGGAGCCGTCACCGGATTCATGCATCGGGATTTTCAGTCCCGCAACATCCTGGTAAAGGCAGGCAGGCTGTTTGCCATCGACTTCCAGGGCGGCCGGATCGGCCCTGTCCAATACGATCTGGCCTCCCTGCTGATCGATCCTTACGTGGATATCGATCCAGACATCCAGAACCAACTGCTCGAACGCTGCATCCAGGCAATTTCGGAACGGATATCCATCGACCCCGCATCCTTTACCGCATCCTATCGGCACTGCCGGATCACCCGCAATCTTCAGGCCCTGGGAGCCTACGGTTATCTGACGCGGGTCAAGGGAAAACCCGGCTTCGAGAAATATATTCCGCCGGCCCTCGAAACGCTGAACCGCTCCCTCTCGGTGCTCGACCCGGCGGCCTATCCGAAGCTTGTCCGTCTGACGGCTGAGGCCCGGGAAAAACTCGAACGAGGTATTTCATGAAACTCTTTGACAGTCACTGTCATCTCGATGACCGGGTGTATGATCCGGATATGGACTCCGTTCTGGAACGCGCCCGCTCTGCCGGTGTCGCCGCCATGATGATTGCCGGCATCAACCTGAAAACATCCCAAAAAGCCGTGGCACTGGCTGGGGCCCATCCGGAAATTTTTGCTTCCGTGGGATTTCATCCCCATGACGCTTCGGAAGCCGATGAAACCGGCATGGAGACGCTCATCGATCTAACGGACAGCCCCCGCGTCCTGGCCTGGGGAGAAATCGGTCTGGATTTCAACCGGATGTATTCGCCCCGGCCTGTTCAGGAAAAATGGCTGATCCGGCAGTTGGACGCAGCCGATGCCCTGAATCTTCCGGTCATTTTTCACGAACGGGAAAGCGATGGGCGCCTTTTGGAGATTCTGAAGCAATACCACCAGAACACCGGCCACGGCGTTATCCACTGTTTCAGCGGAACCCGCCCGGAACTGCTGCAGTATCTGGACATGGGATATGCCATCGGCATCACCGGGATTTTGACCATCCAGAGCCGCGGCGCGAAACTCAGAGAGCTGGCTGCCGACATTCCGCCAGAGCGCATCCTCATCGAAACGGATGCCCCGTATCTGACACCGGCCCCGGAAAAAAACCATTTCCGCCGAAACGAGCCTGCTTTTGTGCGATCCGTGCTGCTCAAACTGGCGGAAGTCCGGCATACCGACCCGGATGAACTATCTGATATTTTATGGCATAATACGTGTCGATTGTTCCGAATTCCGATGACCATCGGAGAAAAATGAAA
>CAZBUL010000032.1:17997-20696 GCA_964495045.1 uncultured Desulfobacterales bacterium
ATCAATATCGTGAGGTTAAAGGAGAAGTTTATGGAATCTTGCCCCTGCGGCTCCGCACTGTCTTACAGTGACTGTTGTGAACCCTTCATCCTGGGCGACAAACCCGCACCGACCGCCGAAGCGATGATGCGTTCCCGCTATACCGCCTACAGCCGCTGCGCAGTGGATTATATCGTCCGCACCACCCATCCCCTGCAAAGAAAACAAGATTCGGAAAATGACATCCGGCAATGGGCCCAAAAGTCTGTCTGGCATGAGCTGAATATTCTGCATGTCGATGGCGGCTCCGCCGAAGATACGGAAGGAACCGTCGAATTCATCGCTCACTATTCCGAAAACGGCGAGCGAATCGACCATCACGAAGTCGCGCAGTTCAAGAAAGAAAACGGCGCCTGGCTTTTCTGGGATGGCGCCCCGCCCAAACCCAAACAGTTTATCCGTCAAGCCCCCAAAACCGGACGGAACGATCCCTGCCCCTGCGGCAGCGGCAAGAAGTTCAAGAAATGCTGCGGATGATAAACAGACAGAATTTTAGTGTCTTTTCCCGGCGAACTGTGATAGAGATATCCGTCATTTTTTCTGACTGAAAGCAATCGGTAACCGGATGGGGCACAACTCGACATACAACATTCTGATGTATTCCCACGACACCTATGGTCTGGGCCATATTCGCCGTACCATGGCCATTGCATCCCATCTGGCCGGCCCGGGTGTCAATGTGCTGATACTCACGGGCTCTCCCATCGCCGGCCGCTTTTCGTTTCCCGAGCAGGTCGATTTCGTGCGTATTCCGGGCATGATCAAAAAAACCAACGACGAATATCTGCCCCTGTCCATCAAGATCAACCCGCAGCATGCCGTGGAAATCCGCACCAACATCATCACCGCCACTGCCCAGACGTTCAGGCCCCATCTTTTTATCGTCGATAAGGAACCCCTCGGTCTGAAAAAGGAAGTGCTTCCCACGCTGCAATGGCTGCGGCGATGCCTTCCCCGCACCCGCACCATTCTGGGTCTGCGGGATATCATGGATGATGCGGAAATCGTCCGCAACGACTGGAAAAAAAAAGGCGTATATCAAATCCTCGACGAGCTTTACAGCGAAATCTGGATTTACGGTAATCAAGACCTCTACGATCCGGTCACCCAATACGACATGCCCGGTGCACTCAGCCGGAAAATGCACTTTACCGGATACATCCCCCGAAAAATCCCCGGAAAGGATGCCATCGCCCGCATCAAGAAAAAATATGGCATCAAGGCCGATGACAAACTGGTATTGGTCACCACGGGCGGCGGCGGAGACGGACATGCCGTGATGGATCATTTTCTGACCATGCTCGAAGACTCCCCCGGCCAGTGCCCGTTCAAGAGTATTCTCATCACCGGGCCGTTTATGCCCAAGCAGGAAAGAGAAGATATTTTTTCTCGGGCCAAGCACCTGGGCATTCGCACGTGGGAATTTTATCAGCGGATGGAAGAAATCATGGCCGCCGCCGATCTCGTGGTGACCATGGGCGGATACAACACCATCTGTGAAATTCTCTCCCAGGGAACCATCTCTCTGGTCATCCCCAGGGAAACCCCCCGCAAAGAGCAATTGATCCGCGCCCAGGCGCTTCACGGACAAAATCTTGTGGATTACATTCCCTGGAATGCCATGACCCCCTCCCTCCTCCGTTCCCGCATTCAGCATCTTCTGGATCATCCGGAATCATATCAGCAGGCCATCGATCGTTTTCAACTGACCGGTCTGGAAGCCATGAGAGAACGGTTGGACAAGTTCAGGACATCAGACGATTGAGCCTGCCTCCACCCGTTTTGGGGATGATTCTGAAAGGCTATCCCCGGATTTCCGAAACGTTCATTTCAAATGAAATTCTGCTGCTCGAAAAGCAGGGAATTCCCATTCATATTCTTTCGATGCGGCAGCCCCGGGAAAATTTTTCCCACCCCAGTGTCGGTCAAATCCAGGCCGCCGTGGATTATCTGCCGGAAACATTTCTGACCTCCCTGCCGCAGTTGCTGCCCCATACGGTCATGACGGCGGCCAGGCAGCCCAGGCGATTCGCTATCGCCTTACGCACGGCGTACCGGCGGTTTTTGCGCACCCATAAATCCGCCACATTCAAACATCTCTTTCAGGCCGGCTATCTGGTCAACAAGATACTTCCCGGCAGCAGCATCGCCCATTTTCATGCCCATTTCGCCCATTCCCCGACATCGGTGGCCTTTTTTGCAAGCATCCTGTCGGGCATTCCCTTCAGTTTCACGGCCCATGCCAAAGATATTTACACATCAGATCCCGCCCAGCTCCGCGAAAAAATGGCCCATGCGGAATTTGTGGTTACCTGCACCGAATACAACCGGCAATATCTGACCCGGATTTCGGAAGGAACGTCTCCCGCCGTTATCCGCAATTATCACGGCATCGACATGGGCCTGTTTTCCGGACATCGTCTCCGGCATGCGCCATCACCGCCCTACCGCATTCTCACTGTCTCCCGCATGACGGCTAAAAAAGGGCTGCCCACCGTCTTCAAGGCACTTGCCTTGCTGAGAGACCGCGGCATTCAATTTCAACATACTTTTATCGGGGATGGAGAAGAACGGAAATCCCTCCGGAAAATGATGCAGCAGTTGGGTCTTGAACCCATCAGCCGCTGGATGGGAACCCAGCCTCACGATGAAGTCATCCG
>CAZBUL010000033.1:0-6480 GCA_964495045.1 uncultured Desulfobacterales bacterium
CCCCAGCTCCGGCCCCCGCCTTCGAAGCCGCGTTCCCGTTCTCTCATTCCGGATTCCATTCCGCCGCCGCTGTGAGCGAATCCGCCTCCCCAGTTTTCCGAACCCCACGAAGCGGCCGCCGAGCGGTGGTCTCCGGCTTCACGGGCCTGCCGCTGGGCTTCGAGTGAATCCACTGAATCTGTCTCCCGGGTGGTCATTGTTTCCGGACGGGAAATTGGATCGACTGGCTGCCGTTCTGTCTGACGGTCCGGTTGCCGGGTTTCGGTAGTCGGTGCCGCTGCCCGGTTGATATCGTTCCAACTGCCGCTGTCGTATTTTTGCCAGCCGTCTCCCGTGTTTTTGTATATGTTGCCGTCATGATCGGCATAGAAATTGTTGCCCACTTTGGCAGCCGATGTGCTCTGGCCATCCGGCCCTTTCACGTGCGCCCAATCAGCGGTTTTCTGGGTACCCGTTTCGGCGTTGCCCACTGTCGCCGTTCCGCCTCTGGCCGCCACGCCAGTATTGGGATTGTAGGTGGCGCCCCGCTGGCTATATGCATAATTGCCGGTATAGACATTCTGAACATCGGCCCGCTGCCCGGCGGAAATCCGGCCGGTAGTGGAGTTGTAGGAGGTGCCGACTTTGCTGCTCCATGCATTTCCCGTCCAGGCGTTGTATCCAGCCGATGTGCGGGAAACAGCCGTTGTCGGCCCCCATTTCTGATACACATTGCCGGTGGTCGCCGCCCATCCACCCGGACCCCAGACGGCAGCACCGCCGTGCGGGCCGCGGGCATAGCCCGAATAAGGAGAGTAGGGCATCGGCCCCCAGTAGGGAGCGGGTGCATAGCAGTAGTATCCATCCGTTGCCGCACCGAATGCCCAGCCCAGTCCGAAACCGACCGCCCATCCAGTCCAGGGTGTCCAGGTGGGATTGGCCGCATAGCCGTAGGTAACGGGCTGAGAAAACCAGAGCGTATCTCCGATATAGTCCTCATAATCGTATCCGGAACCGTAAACGATCACATCCTCACTGTTGACGATGGTTCCCATATAACCGGGTGTGTAGCCGGTCACCACATATTCCGGCGTGACATCATACACTTTCACGTAGGTGACATAGTAAAGGGGAGAGCTGGGGGAAATGGAATAAATGACCGGTGGAACGGCTGTGGCCACAGACCACGGCCCACTCACTGCGGAGGCCGTGAACCAGACACCGCTTTGAACCGCCAGCCACTGTGTTTGTGTTACGCGGATGATCGGCACGGAAGCATTGAACACATACTGCAGCGGCGTATCCGGTATGGGCCGCAAATCCGGCTTTCCCGAAATGGCCGGTGTGAATGTAGCTTGCGAGCGGTCCACCCTGGCCGTCTGGGGAATATCGTTTGCGATCCGGGCTTCCTGGGCCTGGGGGGTTCCCGGCAAAGCCGCCTTCACGTTTTCCTTGGGGCTGTCGTCTGAAATGGCAAAGAAATCTTTGGGAAGATTCCGCCCTTCCACATACTGCCAGGGGCCCGCGAAGTCGGCGGCCTTGAACCAGCGGCCGGTTACGAGCACGTAAATGGTTTGATCGTTCATATTCCGGAAAATATTCCCGGTTGTATTGGAGACATAAAGCAGCATGGTTCCGGCAACCGGCACCCAGTTCATCGGCCCCTGGCTGACGATCAGTTCGGTGGGAGTCGTGGGAACGATAATCTGAGGCACACCGTTTTGAAGAGATGGTTTTCCCTGGGAATTCTCATCGGGGGATCCTTCCATCAAATCGACGATGTTTCCATCGGCCAGTTCCTGGGTGATCTGCTGGATGCCATCCGGTAATCCGCCGGCCGGGGTCCACGGCCCGGAAAGCCCTGGTGCTTCCAGAAAGCCGTCGTAGAGATGCAGGTAAACCTTGCCGGAGGTATCTCCCAATATCAGCGCCCGTGTATTGAGAACCCGCACCAAACCGGTCTGTTTGACTGTCCGCCAGACGGGTTCCCCATCGATGGGAATCAGGATTGCAGCCTGTTGAGAGAAAATGAATGCCGGCGGATCATTCTTCAACGGCGCACCGTGAGACACTTTTTCCGCCTTTTGCACTGCCAGGGCGGCCTGCATCCGATCCAGGGAAGGGGAGGCCGCGGTTGTGGCCTGGGAGAGCAGCGTCAGAAATCCATCCTGGAATGTGCCAGCCTGATCGGGAGCGGAAGGGAATTTGATTTGAGGGATTTGGACACTGTAAAAACTGACTGCACGGGATTGCCGATCCACTTCCGTCACCGCGGTCATCTGGATGACACCGAAAATGGGTTCCTGATCTCCCTGCGGCAACACCGACACCGCTGCCACAGCTTCCAGGTGATAGCCATCCCAGCTCTTGAGCTGGGGCTGGTAGATGGTGTATGTGGCGCCGACGACATCCTTCGTCAACGGCCATTTGTCGGGAGTCACATCCGCCGCCGGCGGTGGATCATCCAATGTCTGGGCCAGTGCGGACAGACAGGACATCGACAAGATAGAGACGATCACCCCTATACACATCCATAAAACCGCTGTTTTTTTCATGGCGTTCTCCCGTTGTGTGGCTTCGTTACGATTCGGACATGCACAAAAAGAATTTCGCTGTATTATCGGTGGGTGGGGGCAGGCACAGGGGCCTGCCCCTACGTTGAATTATTTTGTTGATTGAATGGCGGCCTGAAGCCTGGTTTCATCCTCATGGGATAGCGAGGTCTTCAGAACCTTGCCGCCCGATCCACGGAGCTCGTCGAGGACCTTGTCAACCGTGGCTTTGCGAATTAAAACAAACAGCGCGGATGTACCGGGGCTCATGTTGTCCGACAGTTCTTTCATGAAATTGTCGTCGATCCCGACATCGCTGAGCGCGCCGGACACCGCGCCGGCCGCAGCCCCCACGGCAGCACCGAGGAGCGGATTCAAAAAGATGAGACCAATCAGCGATCCCCAGAAACCTCCACCCACCGCACCGGCCGCGGTCAGATTGACCGCCTGATGCAGTTTGACTTTGCCCTTGGCATCTTTGACCGCCACAACGGCATCTTCGAGGTCAATCAGATATTCTTTCTGCAGCTTGCGCAATTTCAGCCGTACGTCTTCCGCTTTGAACTCATCATCGTATCCAATAACTACCAGTGTACTCATGTCGTTCTCCTTTCATTAAAAAAATGATTTTACAGTGAAAATACATCCATAAATCCCTCCCCCAGCGGGGGAGGGCCGGGGTGGGGGAAAATCTTTCCATTTCCGAAAACATATCACGATATCACATCTCCACGCCAAAGCATTTTCAAAAAATCGCGCCACGGTAAGATATGAATGCCCTCATGCACCCTGGGAACACGTTCATTGCAGACAATGAATGCACATGCCGGATGATAATCCTGAACAAACGTCTTGAGAGGACGCATATCTGTGGCATCGATCCGGTTGGTTCCTTTCACTTCGACCGCCACCGCACCCGATCCCAAAATGAAATCCACTTCCAGGCCCGATTTCGTCCGCCAGAAATGGACGTTGTAGTTCAGCTCCCGATACACGCGATGGGCCAGAATTTCCATCAGGATAAAATGTTCGAGCGCCTGGCCGAAGTCTTCCCCTTTCTCCTGAGAAATCCGGCGTCGGGTAATGGCACCGGCAACACCCACATCGAACAGATAAAACTTGCCTGCCCGGACAATAACACTGCGATCCTGCCGTTTCTTGAACGGCTCGATCATCGTACCGAGCAACGTGTCGACCAGAATCTGATAATATTCCTTGACGGTCTTGGCGTCGATACCGCAGTCTCTGGCGATATTGGCATAATTCGTCAAAGCACCATGAGAATATCCCATGGCATCGAAAAACCGCGAAAAAGCGGGGATATTGCGAGTCAGTCCTTCTTCGAAGACTTCTTCCTTGAGATAATCCTGAACATAAGCATGCAATGATCGGTGATAGGCATCCTGCATATAATGAAGCGGAATCATTCCCCGGTTGAGAACTGTGAGCAGATCCGGCTCACCAATCTCCGCCGAAACCAGCGGATGCATCTCGTACCGCCAGGCACGCCCACCCAGCAGATTCGCCTTACCCCGTTTCAGCTTTCTGGCACTGGAACCACACAGAATAAATCGTAATCCCCTGTTTTCGATCAGCCAATGGATTTCGTCGAGCAACTGGGGAACCTTCTGCACTTCATCGATGATGACAGGTTCTTTCAGAAGGGTGGGATCAGCCGCCTGAAGCTGTTCACGCAGCAACGAAGGGCGCTTGACGAATTCAAGAAAAACATCGGTCTGAAGCAGATCGTAATACAGGCTGGCGGGGAATGCCGATTTGAGAAAAGTGCTTTTGCCCGTCTTTCTTGGACCCCACAAGAAGGCAGACTGCGCTGTCGGCAGTTTTATTTCAAGTAATCTCGATATGTTTTCCATCACGGAAGATACTCCATAATAGTTGAACTAAAATGGAGTATCTTCCGGATCGGTTGTTCTGTCAAATGAAAATGGATCGCCGCGGGATGAAGCGATGTAACATCCGAAAATACCCCCGGACAATCAGTTCATCTGTTTCAGCCAACTGGACTGGGTGAACCATTTCTCTTTGAGTGCATCGATGTTGCCGGCCTGCTTCAGGCTGTTCAGGGTGTTGTCGAGCCAGTTCACCAACAGCGGATCTCCCTTGGGAACGGCAATACCGATGGGTTCATAAGTGACCGGCGCCACCACCGACAACAGACCGGCACCAGGATTGCGCAGGATAGCGACGATACAGATGGGAAAATCCGAGACCATGGCATCGGCTTTGCCGTCGATCACCATTTTGATGGCATCGTTTTCCGAGACGGTGGTAACCAGCTTGGCCAGCGGAGCGCCTTCCCGGATCACGGATTCACTGGTGGAGTCTTTGAGCGCGGCGAAGGTAAACTGCGGGCTGTTGACATCGGGAAGCCCCTTGGCCTGCGCGATGGTGCTGCGCTTGGTCAGAAACGCTTTGCCGGAGCTGAAATAGGGTCCGACAAAGGCCGCTCTCAGGTTGCGGTCGGGCGTCATGGTCATGTTCGAAATGATCATATCGATGCTGCCTGACTCCAGAGCCGGCAGCAGTTTGGCAAATTCGATCTTCTGCAGTTTCAGATTGACACCCATATAATCGGCGATCATTCCTGCCAGATCGACGTCCATACCGATGATTCTGTCTCCGGCAGCCATGTTCATGGGCGGCATGTCTCCCGAAACCCCCACCCGCAACTCCCCGCGGGAAACAATTCTGTCCAGAACCGGTGAGACCGAAGCCGATTTCATGGGGCTTCCCATGTCTGCACAACCGGACAACAGAGCAACAATCAAGATGGCAATCATACCTGACACAAACCGTTTCATCGTTTTCCTCCTTTGAATTAGTGATAGGACAACATCATATATAGACATTCCGAAGACATGAAAATCGAAATCAGCGATTTGGTCTTTTTGGCCCCCACCCCGACCCTCCCCCGCTGGGGGAGGGAGTTGATGGATATATTTTCACGATAAAGAGGCAATTCAATCTGCCGCGGTAAGAAGCACCAGGAATTCCCGGTTGCCGCTGGGGCCGAGAATAGGGGAGGGGATGACCGGATGCGGCGTCCACCCGATTTCCTGGAAAAAAGCGGCCAGTTCATCGATCACGTCCTGATGCTGCTGCGGATCGCGCACCACACCGCCTTTTCCGACCCGGCCTTTTCCGACTTCGAACTGCGGCTTGATGAGGGCGATGATCCGTGCGGAGGGTTTGAGAAATTTGACCACCGCCGGAACAACGATTTTTAAAGAAATGAAGGATACATCGATGGTTGCCAGATCGACCGGCTCCGGAATCATTTCCGCAGGCATGTTTCGGATGTTCGTCCGCTCGATGGGAATCACGTGTGCATCCTGACGGAGAGACCACGCCAGTTGGCCATATCCCACATCCACGGCATAGACCCGTGCGGCGCCGTGCTGAAGCAGGCAGTCCGTAAACCCGCCCGTGGATGCTCCCACATCCATGCAGACCCAACCATCCACAGACAGTTCAAACGATAAGAGTGCCGCTTCGAGCTTGAGGCCGCCGCGGCTCACATACGGAAGAACTTCCCCCTTCACGGTGATCTCAGCGGTTTCCGATACCGGATATCCGGATTTTTCGATCCGCCGGCTGTTGACCAGCACATTTCCCGCCATGATCATGGCCTGGGCCCGCTGCCGGGTGGCGGCCAGGCCTTTTTCAACCATCAACCGATCCAACCGCAGGCGGGATTCAGCCATGGGCCGGTTCCATCAGACGTCGGCAGGCCTCCGCAATGGCCGGTGCATCAATGCCGTATTTGGCTCGCAGCAAAGACTGCGCGCCATGCTCAACGAAGGTGTCGGGAATACCAAGGCGGGTCAGCCGAAAACCACTGACACCATTGTCGCTCAGACATTCCAGCACGGCACTGCCGAATCCGCCCTGGAGAACGTTTTCTTCCACGGTGACAATACGGGGAATT
>CAZBUL010000033.1:6580-8994 GCA_964495045.1 uncultured Desulfobacterales bacterium
AAAGCGATAGGGCCCGGATGGGAAACAGCGGTGGCCAGCATGGCGCACAGCTCATTTTCATCTTTCGGCGCCATGACCACCATATTGGGAAGGCTGCGCAGATAGGAAAAATCGAAAAGCCCGTGATGGGTCGAACCGTCCTCACCGACAATCCCGCCCCGGTCGATGGCAAACACCACCGGCAGCGCTTCGAGGCAGACATCATGAAGGATCTGATCGTAAGCCCGCTGAAGAAATGTCGAATATATGGCTACCACGGGTTTGAAGCCTTCGGTGGCCATACCGGCGGCGAATGTGACGCCATGCTGTTCGGCAATGCCGACATCGAAAAACCGATCGGGATAGGTTTGGGAAAATTGAACGAGCCCGGTGCCTTCGGGCATGGCGGCGGTGATGGCTACAATTTTTTTGTTGGTTTCGGCCAGTTGGAGCATGGCCTTGCCGAATACCTCGGTATAGCTCGGCGCCGCAGATTTGCGGCCGTTGCTGGCGCCCGTCTGGATTTCGAAACATCCGACCCCGTGAAAATGCACCGGATTTTTTTCCGCCGGCGGATACCCTTTGCCTTTGACGGTGGAGACATGCAGCAGCACCGGCTCTTTGAGCATTTTGATATTGTTGAGGATATCGATGAGATGATCCAGCTTGTGACCATTGATGGGCCCGAAATATTCGAAGCTGAGGGCCTCGAATAGCATGCCGGGCGTCAGAAACGTCTTGAACGAATCTTCGGACCGCTTGGCCAAATGATACATGTCTTCCCCGATTTTGGGCAGGGATTTCAGAAACTCCCCAAATTCACGGCGCAGGGTTTGCATCATTTTGGCGGAAAACTTCCGGCTGAGAAAAGAGGAGAGGGCGCCCACATTGTGGTTGATGGACATTTCGTTGTCATTGAGAATGACGATGAGGTCTTTGTGGATATCGCCCGCCTGATTGAGCCCTTCAAATGCCATGCCGGCCGTAAGAGAACCGTCCCCGATGACCGCGATGACTTTGGCGGGATCCCGATTCAACCGTTTGGCACAGGAAATGCCCAACCCGGCGGAAATGGAAGTGCTGCTGTGGCCGGCTGAAAACGCATCGTAAGGACTCTCTCCGCGGCGGGTGAACCCGGAAATGCCGTCGTGCTGACGCAGAGTATGAAACCGATCCCTTCTTCCGGTCAACAGTTTATGGGTGTATGTTTGGTGGCCGACATCCCAGACAATTTTATCTTTGGGCGTGTCGAAAACATAGTGCAGGGCGATGGTCAATTCCACGGCACCGAGGCTGGAAGCCAAATGGCCGCCGCTTTTGGAAACCACCTCAACGATGGTGTTTCTGATTTCAGCAGCCAGAGCCGGTAAATCGGATCGGGGAATTTTTTTTAAATCCAGGGGGGATAGGATGGTGTCGAGCAGTCCCACAGGTTGATGTTTCCTTATTGATCTTGAAATATTTATTATCACCGCAAAGGCGCAAAGGACGCAAAGAACAAATTCAATAATTCATTGCTAATTATATATAAAAACAGATTGTTATCTTTTTCTGTGAATGATGTACCCGGCGATGGCGCGCAGGGGATCGGCCCGGTGGTCGAAGGGCTCCAGCGCTGAAACGGCCTCGGAAATGAGTCGGGATGCTGCGGCCTTGGATTCAGCCAGACCGATGAGCGATGGATACGTCATTTTGCTGCGATCCCGATCGGTGCCGACATGTTTTCCCATGATAACCGGATCGCCTTCGACATTCAGAATGTCATCGGCCACCTGAAAGGCCAGCCCGATTTTTTGAGAATAGACTTTCAAAGATGCGACAGCATCCGGAGAACCTTGTCCGACCCAGGCGCCAGAACAGACGGATGCCTGGATGAGGGCACCGGTTTTCAGGGAATGCAGGGCTTCCAGACCGGCTACAGGCAGCGGCTCCGCACACCGTTCCGCCAGCATATCGCGCATCTGGCCTTCGACCATGCCTTGATACCCAGCAGCGGAAGATATCATGGAAATGATTTCCAGACAATCCCCGGCGGGAACATGGGCCCGGAATGACCGGCTGGAGAGCACCGAAAACGCCAGGGTCAGCAGAGCATCACCGGCCAGAATCGCCGTAGCTTCATCGAAAGCGATGTGGCAGGTCGGCCGACCCCGTCTGAGGTTGTCGTTGTCCATGGCCGGCAGATCGTCATGGATCAAAGAATAGGTATGGATCATTTCAAGGGCGCAGGCCGCCGGCATCGCCCGGTCCGGATCACCGCCAACCGCCTCGCAGCCGGCCAGACAGAGAACCGGTCTCAGGCGTTTTCCGCCGGACATCACGGCATAGCGCATGGCCTCGATGATCCGAGTCGGTGATGCCGATTCCAGGAACCGGTCGAGCGCCGCATCGATCATCCGACGCTTGTCATTCAAATACGCTTTCAAATCGAACAT
>CAZBUL010000033.1:9094-10750 GCA_964495045.1 uncultured Desulfobacterales bacterium
GACGATTTTTCCTCAAACGGCACTTCCTGCACGGCGCCTTCGGCATCCCGAATCAGAACGCTGATCCGCTGCTCGGTTTCATCCAGTTTTTTGGCACAGAACCGGGATAGCTGAATGCCTTCTTCGAATTTTTTCATGGCCGTCTCCAAGGGAAGCTCGCCGGCTTCGAGTTCCCGCGCGATGTGTTCCAGTTGCTTCATGGCCGTTTCAAATGACTGTTTTGCCATCGGTTGTTATCCTTTTCACTTCACAGGTCAGGGCGCCTTTTACCAGCAGGATTTCCACATCCTGGCCGATCTGAACGTCGTCGGCATGTCGGATGAGCGCACCGTCGGGAATGGATCGGGTGATGCTGTAGCCGCGAGACAGAATCGCCAGCGGGCTCAGGGCCTGAAGCCTGGATGTCAGCTCGCGAAATGCCGCTGTATGTTTCGTCAGAATCAGTTTTATATAATTGTGTTGGGCATGTTTAATTTGTTCGAGTTGGTCGTGCAGTTTCCGGACGTGATGCTGCGGGCCGGAAGCCAGCAAGGTGCGGGTGTTCCACGTCAGTTGGATTCTCTCCTGCTGCGTTCGGACCGTCAGGTTTCGGATCATTCGGAAAGTGATGTCATCGAGCCGCATCCGGAAATCCTGAATCCGGCGGCGGGGATGAACGAGACGCCGGGTGGTTTCCGTCAGTTGGGTGCGATGCCGGTCCAGCAGACGTTCGATCCGGGAGATGAGGGAGTATGTCCAATCGCTGTGCTGGCGCTGCAGTTCGGCACGGGAAGGGGAGACCAGTTCCGCGGCGGCCGAAGGCGTCGGTGCTCGCAGATCCGCCACAAAATCGGCGATGGTGTAATCCGTTTCATGGCCGATGGCCGAAATCACCGGAATCCGGGAAGCGAAGATGGCCCGGGCTACCCGTTCGGCGTTGAAGGCCTGCAAGTCTTCAAGAGAACCGCCGCCTCGGGCCAGAATGATGACATCCGATAAGTTGCGGTCATTGAGAAGCTGGAGCGCCGCAACGATATCTTCTTCGGCGCCGTCTCCTTGAACCTTCACCGGAACGATCTCCACCGGAATTGTCGGAAAGCGGCGGGAGAGAACGTGAATGATGTCGTGAATTACGGCCCCGGTGCGGGATGTGATTACACCGATTCGTTCCGGAAGAAACGGCAGCGGCTTTTTTCGGCTGTCGTCAAACAGACCTTCGGCCGCCAGCCTGGCCTTGAGCTTTTCGAAAGCGATCTGAAGCGCACCGATGCCTCTGGGTTCGAGATACTCCAGAATGATCTGATAAGTGCCCCTGGGTTCATACACGCTGACCCGGCCGAGCCCGACAATGCCGAGGCCGTCATCGGGTTCAAAGGTAAGATTGCGCAGTTGACCGCGGAACATGACGGCCGCGATCTGGGACGACGCATCCTTCAAGGTGAAATACGCATGGCCGGATGCCGGCACACGGTAATTGGAAATTTCACCGGTGATCCAGATCAGCGGAAAGGATGATTCCAGCAAATCCTTGATCTGGTCGTTGAGGTCGGAGACTGAAAAAATGTGCCGTTGTTCGTTCATAGAAAAAATAAATTCTCATTCACATGGATACACAGGATGGACAGGATAATGAAAAAGGCAGAATAGAAATTTTTATCCTGTCCATCCTGTTCATCC
>CAZBUL010000033.1:10850-20596 GCA_964495045.1 uncultured Desulfobacterales bacterium
CAGGATAATGAAAAAGGCAGAATAGAAATTTTTATCCTGTCCATCCTGTTCATCCATGTGAATTAAAAAACATCTCAAATTAACGTCTGATAATGGATATTATGTAAACTTTATTATTTTTCAACCAATATGCGATCCGGGGTTGTTTCATCCATCTTTTCAACATGTTGATGCACCGTGACAGCGGGCTTGCGGTATCTGGCGAGGAATTCGCGGACAGCGGGAACCACGAAAACGGCATCATGGGGCATGTCGCTCAGGCAGGCGGCCAGGATGGAACATTTCTTGAAAATCGGCAACTGTTTGTCGAGGATCATCACATATTGTCCTCTGATCTTACAGAGACCGCTGCGGACTTTGATATTTTCCCGAGACAGCCGATGCTCGGAAACTACAATGCCGAGCTTGTCCGCCACTTCCTTCAGGCCGGAAAACAATTGATCCGGCTTTATGGAACTTCTCTGCGACATGACCTACGATTGGGCCAGCGCAATGGCTTCTTTCAGATTCAGGGTTCCGCTGTAAATGGCTTTGCCGGTGATGACACCGACAACCCCCGATGCCGAGAGTGGCAGCAGATTCCGGATATCGTCCAGAGAAGAAACCCCGCCGGAAGCCACGATGGGAATGCGCACGGATTCAGCCAGTTGACGGGTCTCTTCGATATTCGGGCCGGTCTGCATGCCATCCCGATGAATATCGGTAAAATTGATGGCCGCAACGCCATAATCTTCGAACTGCCTGGCCAGATCGACGGCTCGGACATCGGTCGTTTCCGTCCAGCCTTCGATGGCCACCATCCCTTTTCGGGCGTCGATACCGACAACGATGCAGCCGGGGTGGCGCTTGCCGGCCTGCCGCACCAGTTCCGGATTGCGGATGGCCTCGGTGCCGATGACCACCCGGGCGATTCCGATCGCCAGATATTGTTCGATGGTCTGCAAATCCCGAATCCCTCCGCCCACTTGGACTGGAATAGAAACTGCCTGAACGATCCGTTGAATGGACGGCAGATTCCGGGGCGTCTTTTCGACTGCGCCGTTCAGATCCACGACATGGAGCATTTCAGCACCTTGATCCTGCCACTGACAGGCCATGGCCGAGGGGTCATCGGAAAACACGGTTTCCGCATCCATCCGGCCCTGAAGCAGCCGCACACATTTGCCATTTTTAAGGTCGATAGCCGGAATGATCATCATGGCCGGGGAAACCTCTGCATGATGGACTCGAGCCCGCTCTCGGACAATTCTTCCGCCGTCGCCCAGCCCCCTCCCCTTTTAATAAAGGTGCTGATTTCAAGGATATTGTCTGTCAGGGGTTTCTGGGTTTCGTCAAAACCGGACGACCAGAGCATCCGGCCATTGGCAACATCGATCAGATGCAGATCGAAGGCGACAGACGCCGGCGATTCCACCGATGCACGGTTGCCCCGGCGTTCGGTGAACCGAAAAATATGGCCGACCACAACGGCATCGGCTCCCGCCCGTTTTCCGGCCTGGATGTAAAGATTCAGAAACCGGTCATCGGCCTTGTCTTTGTCGGACATCATCCCGGAGATCACGTCTTCGGCCCCATCGGAGGATAGAATGGTGTAGTCCCCGATTTTTTCCATCTGGGAAATCAGCTCGGCAGTCAGAAACGGCGATGCCGAATCCGGCACATAGCCGGGCACCATGATCTGGCCGCACAGATAGCATCTGGCATGGGCGTTTTGCTCATACAGCCCCGATACATTGACAAAAGGAAGCACCAGAATCGTTCTGATACCCGATGCATGGATCGGCGGTGTCGGCGGCCGGGTTCCCGATGTCGTACAGGCGCTCAGAATCAGCCCCATCAGCAGCGTCAGGACGCCCTGCCCCACGGTTTTCCAGGATGTTTTCATTTTATAGATTGCCTTTTGTGGAATGAATGTCTGTAATCCGGCTGTCCAGGCGCACCGCAGCGTCGAGGGCCCGGGCGGTGGCTTTGAACATGGATTCGAGAATATGATGCTCGTTTTCGCCGTACCGGACATCGATGTGCAGATTCATCCCGGCCCGCACGGCAAAGGCGCGGAAAAATTCTTTGCACAGCCCGATCCCAAAGTGGTCGTCGGATGCCGGAAACGAACCGGGCACCCGATAAACGAGAAAGGGCCGTCTGGACAAATCGACGGTGACATCTGTGAGGGTTTCATCCATGGGCACCACGGCATGGCCGTAACGCCGAATGCCCTTGCGGTCTCCCAGAGCCCTGTCGAAGGCATCGCCGAGCACCAGCCCGACGTCTTCGACAGTATGGTGGAAATCGACATGCAAATCGCCGACGGCCTGAACCGACAAGTCGAAAAACCCATGCGCCGCAAACAGGGTGAGCATGTGATCGAAAAAGCCGATTCCCGTGGAAATCTCCCGTTTGCCGGTGCCGTCCAGATTCAGGGTGAGCCGGATATCGGTTTCCAGGGTTTGTCGGATTATTGTTGCGGTGCGTTCCATTCTGCCAGCTTTCCCCATTTTTTTTATTTCACATGGATGGACAGGATATACATGATAAAGATTTATATCCTGTCCATCCTGTGTATCCATGTGAATAAGTTTTGATGAATCATCGCCTAATAATTCATTTTAGGCAGATAACCGGTGGTTTTGTAACGAACGTACCCGGTAAAGTCAACATGGATTTCATCGGCTGCCGGTGCGCAGCAGGGAATCCCGGCTGATCAGGCCCTTGAATTTTCCTTCCACATCCAGCACCGGAAGCCGTTTAACGCCCAAAGAGACGATGATTCCAATGGCCTCGTCGATGGAGGCGTTCTCCAGCACCGTCATGCAGGCGGTGTTCATTACATCCCGGGCTGTTTTGTTGACAATGCCGGCATGTACGGACTCGGCTTTCCGGCGCTTTTCCGATGTCGAAAGATTGCGCAGAAAAAGCTCCCAGAGCCCTTCGGCCTGACTGGAAAAAGCACTGAACAGATCTCTGTCGGAAATCAGCCCGAGAAAATGCCCGACCGCGTCCACCACGGCCACCCGCTGGATGTCGGTGCTGTCTATGACATGAATGATGTCCATCACCGGTGTTTCGGGCAAGACGGTATAGGTATCGCGGCGCATGATGTCTGAAACGCGGACCAGATTTTCCACCTGAATGTTCTGCCGGTCGAATTCCTGCCAATCCGGCTGCTCCCTGGAAATGGTGTGAAAAATATCCTGACGCGACACGATTCCAGACAACGCACCACCGGCATCGATCACCGGCAGCCGTTTGAGTGATTTTTTCAGCATCAGATCCACGGCATCGGTCAGCCACCGGTCTTCCCGGATACATACCGCCGGGCGGGTCATGATTTTTTCCGCGGACATCTGCGATAAAAAATTCATGATGCCTTTCACCCGGTCCGAATCGGTGGCGGCGAGAATTCCCAGACGCAGCGGCATTTTGGCCCGGTAGATCAGGTCGCCCTGAGAAATGATCCCCTGGGGATGGTTGGTGTCATCGACGACCGGGACACCAGTAAAATGAGAATTAAGAAGGATTTCAACGACCTGGTTGACCGGGGTCTTGAGAGTCACGGAACAGGCGGAGGCCATCATGACATCCTTGACCCGGATATGTTTGGGAATAAGATGCCGCTGGGTCTTGTGGGAGACCACCTGGATATCCTGGATGCCGACGATGCCGTCCCCGACCATTTCCGTGAGCTGCTGCAGCACGCTGTCCGCCTGAGCCGCCGGCAGGACGATGGTGATCCGGATCGGCATGTTGAGAGACAGGATTTCCAGTCGGGTGGATGCCACATCCCCGTTTTCGAAACAGCCTTCCATGGCCCGAACCACCTGGCAGCGGGCGGCGATTTTTTCTCTTTTAACATGGTCGATCACCGCATCGAAGAGAGGCTTTCCCTTCCAGCGGATGGCCTCACTGGTGAATATCTCGATAATCTTGTATGCTGTCATGGGCTCACTCCCTGAATTGCCGTGAAATGAAATTGAATTAATTCATTCTATCCATTATGATGGCGACGATGTCAATAGGGGCGAATGGAGTGGTCAGGCGTAGGGGCCGCACGGCCGTGCGCCCCTACACGACGAAAGGAAAAAAATTCTTGGAAGCCTTTGTGTTGATGATGGGGCTGTGTGTCGGCAGTTTCCTGAATGTGTGTATTTACCGGATTCCAGCATCCCTATCCATCGTAAGCCCAGGCTCCACCTGTATGACCTGCGGGCAGCCGATCCGGTTTTACGACAATATCCCGGTGATCAGTTATCTGCTGCTGCAAGGCCGGTGCCGACACTGCAAAACGCCCTTTTCCCTGCGCTATCCGCTGGTCGAACTGCTGAGCGGGCTCTTTGCTCTCGGCGCCTTTCTCAGATGGGGACTGACGGCCGAAGCACTCATTTATTATGTCCTGATATGTGCGCTGGTGGTGATCACCTTCATCGATATCGACCATTATATCATTCCGGATGTCATTTCTCTGCCCGGCATTCCGGCCGGTGTTATCGCCGCCTTTCTGCTGCCCGATATGACGGTGAAGGCATCGGTGATCGGGCTGCTGTTGGGCGGCGGCACCTTGTTCGCTGTGGCCTGGACGTATGAACGCATCACCCACAAAGAAGGCATGGGCGGCGGAGATATCAAGCTGCTGGCCATGATCGGCGCCTTTCTGGGCTGGAAAGGGGTTTTGGTAACGCTGTTTACGGGATCGGTGGTTGGAACCGTAGCCGGCGGCGCCGTGATGCTGGCGACCCGTTCCTCCCTGAAACTTAAAATTCCCTTCGGCCCGTTTCTGGCCATCGGCGCCATGGTGTTTATTTTTTTCGGAGATCAACTGATTCACTGGTATTGGAACGGGCTGCTGTGAGGCCGCGGGCCGATTGTCTTACATCGCTCTCCCCTGCCCTGCTTTCTCGACCAGTTCCAGCCATTTTTTTTCGATGCGTTTGCGGCTGGCCTCGATCATCGCGTCGGTCATCAAATTGAATCGTCCTTGGGCTTTGAAATAGGATGCCAGCGGCGCCGTTTTTTCTGGAACGACAGTGAGGGTGTATTGCCAGTCTTCCACCGGTTCACCCTTTTCTGAAAGGGTCTGCCGTTTGTGGACTTCATAGATGGGGAATACGTGGGTCTGGGTGGCCAGGCGCATGATCTTGATGGTGTCTGCCGGATCGATCCGCCAGCCGGGCGGGCAGGCAGACAGCAGATGGATGAATTTCATGCCGGGAATGTCGCGCGCTTTCCGGAATTTGTTGTACATATCGTCCGGATAGGCGGCCGATGCTGTGGCCATATATGAAATATGGTGGGCCAGCATGATCTGTTCGATGTCTTTTTTGGTTTCTTCCTTGATGGATCCTTCGGGAGTGGTGGTGGTCCAGGCGCCCAGGGGTGTGGCGCTCGACCGCTGAATGCCGGTGTTCATATAGGCTTCGTTGTCGTAACAGACAAAGAGGATGTTCTCGTTGCGTTCGGCCGCTCCGGACAGAGACTGAAGGCCGATGTCGAAGGTGCCGCCGTCTCCGGCCCACACCATCACGACCACGTCTTTTTCGCCCCGCACATCCAGGGCTGCGGCCGCACCCGAGGCCACCACCGCGGCGGTTTCGAACGGGCAGTGAAGGACCGGCACCTTGAGGCTGCAATACGGGTATCCGCCCACGAACACGGCAAAGCAGCAGGCCGGAAACACAACGACGGTTCGCTCGCCGAGCGCCTTGAGGGCGATTTTCATGGACAGGGGCGCGGCACATCCCTGACAGGATGTGATACCGGGCTGCATCAAATCGTGTTCGACCAGTGCCTGCCGGGGAATGTCAAATTTCTTTTGCATAGAGACCTCATTTATGGATCGGATCGTCGTATCGGCTGCCCCCCTCCCGGCCTCCCCCCGCTGGGGGGAGGAGATTGGGTTTCGAAAACAACCCGATGAAATGATAGATTATTATTTTAAACCCCAGAACAGCGGTGCATCGGAGGGAGCCTCCTGAGCCATGACATGCCGGAGAATGCCTTCCACATCTTCGGGGGTAACATCCCGGCCGCCGAGACCAGCGATCACCGAGTAAATGGGCGGGCGATGGGCCGATCCGTAAAGTGCGGCACGGATTTCGCTGGCAAAGATGCCGCCCAGACCCGGCGACATATTCCGGTCGATGACCACCACTTTCCGGGCATTTTGAAGGGCCTTTCGCCAGCAGTCCACCGGCACGGGACGAAACAGCCTCAGTTTCATGAGCCCGACGCGGACTCCCTGGCTTCGCAACTGATCGATGGCGATACGGGATACCGACGTGATGGCGCCGGCCGTAACCAGAATGATGTCGGCATCTTCAGTCTGGCAGGTTTCGATGATATCGTAATCCCGGCCGAAACTGCGGGAAAACTCACGGCAGACCTCCGGGTAATAGTCGAGAGCATCCTGCGCGGCCAGTTGCAGGGTGTAGCGGTGCTCGTAAAAATAGTCGGTGGCAAAGAACCCGCCGAACATCCGGGGATTGTCGAAGCTCAGTTGCACCGGCGGCACGTAGGGTGGAATGAAGCGATCCACCGGTTCCTGATCGGGAATATCGACAATTTCCGTGGTGTGGCTCAAAAAAAACGCATCGTAGGCGATCATGACCGGAAGCATCACCTTTTCGGCCAGTTTGTAGGCCATGATGACCCCGTCGAGCAGCTCCTGGCTGGATTCGCAGTAAATTTGAATCCAGCCGGTGTCCCGCTGGGCCAATGTATCGGTCTGCTCGGCCCAGATGTTCCAGACACCACTGACCGCCCGGTTGACCGCGGCCATGACGATGGGCAGCCGGGCGCCGGCCGTCCAGTGCAGGACTTCGTGCATCAAGAGCAGCCCATTGCCGCTGGTGGCCGTAAAAGTGCGCACACCGGCCGTGGATGCGCCGATCATGGCGGCCATGGCCGAATGCTCGCTTTCGACCTTGATAAACCGCGCTTTCAGATCGCCCGAAGCGCACATCTCGGAAAGAGATTCCACAATCGTTGTCTGCGGGGTGATCGGATAGGCCGATATGACGCCCACCTTGCTGAGCCGAACGCCATGCGATACGGCATGATTTCCTTTGATCGCTTTTTTCAATGACAACCTCCTCTCAGCTTTCGTTAACCATGGTCATGGCGTGGCGGGGGCATTCGGTGAAGCAGATGCCGCATCCCTTGCAGTAGTCGTAATCGATGGCATAGCCGAAGGCGCCTTGGGTGCCATCCAGAATCGACACGTCCGGGCAGAAAATCAGGCAGTTGTCGCATTCGGTGCAGCGGCCGCAATGCAGGCATCGGCTTGTTTCGTAGATGGCCTGATCTTCGGAAAGGGTGTTGTGATAGGCATCGAACGTGGTGTTGCGTTGGTCTGCCGGCAGAATGGTGTGGGGAGTGCTCGGGGCTTGGATGAAATAATCGAAGACGATTTTCGATGCATCCACCACCTTTCGGCTGTCTCGACAGACAGGATTGACCGGCGCCCAGTTCATGTATGCGCTGAAACTGAGGGCATCGCTGCTGCCGATCCGGATTTGCTCGAAAACATCGGAAAACACCCGGCCGGTGCGGTGGCAGTCCATGGCAATGGCGGCTTTTTTGCCCGTGGCAACGGCGTGGACAACGGTATGGGGGGTGTCGGTCATGTCTCCGCCGGCGAATACGTTGGCCGGGGTGTCGAAAGATAGCGAGAGGTCTTCTCGTGTGTTCAAAACCGGGTCGGACGATGCCGCATAGCGGCTGAGATATCCCAGATCCGCGGTTTCGCCGACGGCGGTTAAAATGGTATCTGCCGGGATGTCGAATGTACTGCCTTCCTTCCGGATGGGCCGGCAGCGGCCGCTGTCATCGGCCGGACCGAGTTCCATTTCACAGCAGACCAGTTTATCGATCGTGTCGTCATCGCGCAGGGCAATGTCGTCGGGGGCGGCCAGAAAACGGAAACAGACCCCCTCTTCTTCCGCTTCCCGAACTTCATCGGGATGGGCCGGCATTTCCGACAGTGACCGGCGGTAAATGACCGTGGCGCGAGATCCGAGGCGGACGGCCGTGCGGGCGGCATCGATGGCCGTATTGCCGCCGCCGATAACCACCACGTCCCTGCCCAGGGAAACGGTTTCGCCGCGGGCCGTCTGTTTGAGAAATCCCAGGGCGCTCATGATCCGGCAGCAGGACGTTTTTTCCGTGACCGGAAGGGGCATGCTCCGGTGGGCGCCGGTGGCCAGAAACACATAGTCGAAAGTCTCGGTGAGCGTGGCAAGTGGCATTTCTTCGCCGATGGCGGTGTTGAGTTTCACAGCGATGCCCATGCGGGCCAGCCCTTCGAATTCCGCGGCCACCACTTCCCGGGGCAGCCGATATGCCGGGATTCCCAGCCGCAGGATGCCGCCTGGCAGCGATTCGCGCTCGAAAATGGTGACACCAAATCCCAACAGCCGGGCAAAATAGGCCGCAGACATGCCGGCCGGTCCGGAACCCACGACGGCCAGCCGCTTTCCGTTATCTGCCGGCAATTCGGGAAGGATATCGGCCGGTGAGAACCGATCGCCGATGAACCGCTCGAGCTCCTGAATCCGGATGCCGTCATCGAAAGCCCCGCGGTTACAGGCCCCTTCGCAGAATTTGAAACAGACCCGGCCCAGAATGGCCGGAAAAGGCTCTTCCCGCTTGAGATGGCGGTAGGCTTTTTCGAATTCCTTCCGGCCGATCAGTTTGATCCAGCCTTCGATGTCGTTGCCGGCCGGGCAGGCATTCTGGCAGGCCGGTGTCTTGTCTTCGTAAACCGGTTTGATGAACCGCCAGGTGCCGGTTTTATTGTAGAGCATATCTCCCAGAGAGACGTGCATCGGGGTGATATCGCGATACGACTTGAATTCATATTTCACCGCCATCTCACTGCGTTTTTTCACCGTCATAGATATTTTCCTTCGGTTGAAATTGGTATGGTGGGTCTGGCTCATCGTTTCGGCCATATTGAACAGCCCTCACCCACAGGGCGGGAGATTCTTAGCTCCTCCCCCCAGCGGGGGGAGGCTGGGAGGGGGCAGCCGAAACAATAAGCTTTGTCATGCTGCCACGACCTGATCGTAGGCATCCTGGGCGGCCTGCTGGTTTTGGGCCTTTTTAACCGGCACATATTCCTCGATAGCATGACGCACCGCCTGGATGCCCACCAGCCCGGTCGCTTTGGCGAACGCCCCTACGATGGCCGTGTTGACAATGGGGTTGGCGGCCGATCCGAGTCGGTGAGACACGGCAATGGCGGCAGCATCGATGACGAAAACCCGATAATCACTTCCGAAAAATTCTTTGAAAAACCCCGGCTCACGGGAAGAATTGATGAGAATGGTGCCGTTTTTCTTCAGGCCTTCGATGACATTGACATTCTGGATCATGGAAGCATCCAGCACCACCACATGATCCGGATGATAAATCTGACTGCGCAGGTTGATTGTCCGGTCGTCGATGCGGCAGAAAGCCGTCACCGGCGCACCGCGTCGTTCCACGCCAAAAGCCGGAAATGACTGAATGAATTTTCCTTCGATGAAAAAGGCATGTGCCAGCACTTCGGAGCCGATGACCGACCCCTGCCCGCCTCTTCCGTGGAAACGGATTTCCTGCATGTAATCCTCCATTGAATCATATTGTTAACGTGAAAGCGCATCTCTTGCAGCCATTTCGAAATTACGATGGGCGTCTGACATCCATAATCAGTCTTCACATATCGCCCATGTTCCATTTCTGCAAGTATTTTTTGCATGCAATAAATAATG
>CAZBUL010000034.1:0-5952 GCA_964495045.1 uncultured Desulfobacterales bacterium
CCATGGCCGACAATCAAGGGCAGCTTCTGGGGGTGCTGGCGGCTTTTCGGGATTTGACCGGGGTCTTGAATCTTCAATTGAAGGCGGAAAAATCGCACGGTTTTGCCGATATCATCGGTCAGGATGCCAAAATGCTGGAAATTTTTCAGCAGATTCGAAACAGTGCGGCTTATGATTACCCGGTTCATATTTCCGGCGAAACCGGAACCGGAAAAGAGCTGGTGGCGGCCGCCCTTCACAGTGAGAGTCTGCGAAGCCATGGGCCTTTTGTGCCCATCAACTGCGGCGCCCTTCCGGAAGCCCTGGTCGAAAGCGAATTGTTCGGGCACGTCAAAGGCGCTTTCACCGGTGCCATTCGCGATAAAAAAGGCCGATTCGAGCTGGCCGACGGGGGAACGGTATTCCTGGATGAGGTGGCGGACCTGAGCAAACCGGTTCAGGTGAAATTATTGCGGTTTCTGCAGGAAGGTGAATTCGAACGGGTCGGCGGAGAAAAAACGATTTCGGTGAATGTCAAGGTGACCAGTGCCACCAATAAGGATCTCAAGAACGAAGTCCGCCTCAACCGGTTTCGGGATGATCTGTATTATCGTCTCAACGTCATTCCCATTCACCTGCCGCCGCTGCGGGAAAGAAGAAGCGATATCCCTTTGCTGATCGAACATTTTCTGCAGGAAGCGGCCCGTCGAAACGGCCAGAAGCCCCGGCGGATTTCCATCGAAGCACTGACCTTGATGATGGCATACCGCTGGCCGGGCAATGTTCGGGAACTGCAAAACGCCATTCAGTTTGCCGTGGTGAAATCCCCAGGGAACATCATTCGGCCCGAAGATATCCCGCTGGAGATTCAGGCGCAAAACCGACCCGTCACATCCCGTCAAACCAATTCAACCGGCCGATCGCCCCGGCTTGATGATTTTCTGGTGAATTCCGCCCTCGAACGCAGCGGCGGCAACAAGGTCAAAGCCGCCGATCTGCTGGGGGTGGGAAGAGCCACATTGTATCGGTATTTGAATAATATGAAGAAATAGATGTCTGGATCGTAAATCGGAATGTGCGGGCAGACAACCTGAATTGGAGGCGGGGCGGTGCAGGGGCGACCGGCCGGCCGCCCCGATGTTTGATTTGTGAAAATGAATTATGCCGCTGCTTCCATGGCCCGGCGATCTGCCATATCCATCAGCACCCGTTCCCGGGTTTTATCGAGGCCCAAAGCTTTTCGCTTCTTGTTGATATGGTCGATCATCATCTGAGCCATGATGTAGGGATCGGCCGAGAATCCCCACTTGCCCATGCCCATCTCTTCCAGTTCATGAAATATATGCTTGTGGAAGCGGGTGCCTTCGACGATGGGGAAGGTAACGCCAAAAACCGTATAGACGCCGGATGCTACAAAATACTGGCCGATGGAAATGGCTTTTTCACTCATCCATTCGGGAGCGGCCCCGGCAACCGGCAACCCGGCAATGGTGTCTCCGAGGCCGCCTTCCATGACCATCTGGGAAGCAGCGACGAGTATCCGGCTGTTGTCCACGCAGGAGCCTAGACCCAGAACCGGCGGCATACCCACGGTTTCACAGACTTCCCGCAGCCCAGGTCCCGCCATGACCGCAGCTTCCGGAACCGTAAGGCCGGCTTTGGCCAGTGCAATCTGGGAGCAGCCGGTCTGAAGTACCAGAACGTCGTTTTTGATCAGTTCCTTGACCAGTTCCACATGGACCCAATCCTGCTTGACTCTGGGGTTGGTGCAGCCAACAACACCGGCTACGCCGCGGATTCTGCCGTTGATGATATTGTCGTTCAAGGGAGTGTAACTGGCTCTGAAGCTGCCGCCCAACATGTAACTGATGTATTCATGAGAAAATCCATGAACGCCGGTGTTGACGATTTGGGGAATTTCAATGGGCCTGGTTCTGTTTTTAAAACGGGTAATGGCCTTGATGACAATTTCATCGGTACATTCTTTGGGATGATGATCATCAAACGGGATATGCTGTGCGCCTTCAATACGGCATCTTGAATTTGTGGTAAACATTGGTGTGCCATAGCATTCAGCAACTTTGGCCAACCCCTGTTTGATACATTGAACATCCACACCCAGAGCATCCACGGCGCCGGTTACTAACACTGCTTCTGTTGACATAAAATTGCCGGCATGGGGAATGCCATGCCGGACCAGCATTTCTGCTCCGGAACAGCACATGCCTACCAGATTGATGCCAGCGGCTCCAGCGGCTTTGGCAGCCTCGAGCAACGTAGGTTCGTTTACAGATTCGAGAATAGACTCGAACAGGTTCGGCTCGTGCCCATGAATGATGATATTCACCTGATTTTCTTTCAGAACGCCCATATTCACTTCAACGCAGACGGGAGAAGGTGTTCCGAACAGAATATCCGATATTTCCGTTGCAACCATGGATCCGCCCCACCCATCGGAAAGTGCGGTCCGGCTGAATTGCTGGGTCAGGTTTTCATAATGCTGGTCCACTCCCATGTGGGTTCGATGCATCAATTCCATGATTTCCCGCATGGCGCCCCTGGGAACAATGCCATGCTTTCTCCAGGTTTCCAGGGTCTTGGGTGGCACCCGTTTGGCAAAAGGAATTTCCCCTTCGATCTGGGTGTAGGTTTTTTCAAGTTCGGCATAGAGTTCCAATGCAATTTCAGTTACGGTTTTGCCTTCAATATCAATGCCGATGGATTTTGCAACGTTTTCCAGTTTTATGGTGTCTTTGATTTTGTAGTCTGTGATATGGCCGTTGACAACTTCGCGAAACAAATCCAGCATGGACATGCCATGATCCGTATGCGCTGCGGCGCCACTGGCCACCATGCGTGAGAAGTTACGGGCCTGAATGGTATCGATATCGGCACCGCAGACCCCGACCTTTCCGTAAGGGTCTTTGGCATTGAGCCGGCAGGGTCCCATGGAGCAGTGCTTGCAGCAGGCGGAATCGGCGCCGATGGGGCACGCTTTCATGTTGGCGGCGCGATCGAAGGCGGTTTCAACGCCGTCTCTCTGGGCTTTTCGGAGCATCTGGGCCGTGGCTTCACAGATGGTGACCTCGCTGGGATCAATCATTTTGACAGTTTCTGCTTTTTTGCTTTCCATTGTTTTCTCCCTTCATGAGATTATTGAGGTTGGCGCATTGGGTAAAGAGTTTGAAGAAAAATTAATAAGAACCATTATCATTTAGATTAAGTTTCTCTTTAAATTTTGTCAAGAGATTCTGTAAGTGCAATTTTTTCAATTTAATTGGTATGGTTCATTCTGTTTTGTGGAATAGGCTTCATATATGAATGACAGAAAAACCAGCATCCAACAATGTATCCATTTTATCTTTTTATTACTTGCCAAATCCAATCGCCCATGATACTGAAAACGGGATAATCCAAGGCAGGGAAGAAAGTCATCTGCAATGGAGTCGCCTGGTGGTATCAGCAGCATGAGCCGATCACAATATATCCTGTATGCCTGATGTCAGGAAAAAGGGTTCAGCTTCCAAACATATTTTTGATCCGGTCGGAACCCCGGGTATTTTATCAGGTTCCAGAATCATCAATCATCAATTTCAGAGGAGGAACGTATCAATGGCTTATAATGCAGTAGAAATGAAAGACTGGCAGATTTCCGAAGCCGCCGAACTCAACATGAAAACGCCAGATCAATGGCGGGAAGAACTGGGTCTGGAAAAAGATGAGATGCTTCCCATGGGAAGACTGGCCAAACTGGACTTCCTTAAGATCATCAACCGTCTTCAGAACAGGCCAGACGGCAAATACATCGAAGTCACCGCCATCACCCCGACTCCTCTGGGTGAAGGAAAAAGCACCACTTCCGTTGGTTTGATGGAAGGTCTGGGAAAACGCGGCAAGAATGTCGGCGGTGCACTCCGTCAACCGTCAGGCGGCCCAACCATGAACGTCAAAGGAACCGCGGCTGGCGGCGGTAATGCATTGATCATCCCCATGACCGAGTTCTCCCTGGGGTTGACCGGCGACATCAACGACATCATGAATGCCCACAACTTGGCCATGGTCGCTCTGACCGCCAGAATGCAGCATGAACGTAATTACAATGACGAGCAACTGGCCCGGCTCACCAAAATGCGGCGGCTCGATCTGGATCCCACCCGGATTGAAATGGGATGGATTATCGATTTCTGTGCCCAGTCTCTGCGAAACATCATCATCGGTATCGGCGGCAGAACCGACGGATTCATGATGCAGTCCAAGTTCGGCATTGCGGTTGGTTCCGAGTGTATGGCCATTCTGTCGATCATCAAGGATCTGGCCGATCTGAAAACACGTCTCAATAACATCACCGTCGGTTTCGACAAGAGCGGAAAACCGGTCACCACCGGTGACCTGGAAGTTGGCAACGCCATGACCGCTTTCATGAGAAACACCATCAACCCGACCCTCATGAGCACCGCCGAACATCAGCCCTGTATGATTCATGCCGGTCCATTCGCCAACATCGCCGTCGGCCAGTCCTCCATCATCGCCGACCGCATTGGTCTGAAGATGTTCGATTATCATGTCACCGAAAGCGGTTTTGCCGCAGATATCGGATTCGAGAAATTCTGGAACGTCAAATGCCGCAACAGCGGGCTGAAACCCCATGTTTCCGTTCTGACCACCACCATCCGCGCCCTCAAGATGCACGGCGGCGGGCCCAAGGTCGTTGCCGGGATCGCGCTTCCCGAGGCTTATGTCAAAGAGAATCTGGAACTGGTCGAAAAAGGTGTGGAGAACATGGTCCACCACATCAAGACCATCCGGAAAGCCGGCATCAACCCGGTTGTCTGCATCAACTGCTTCCATACCGATACCGATGCTGAAGTCGCCATCGTTCGGAAAGCCGCTGAAGCCGCCGGTGCCCGCTGTGCCAAATCGACCCATTGGGCCGACGGTGGGGATGGCGCTCTGGAACTGGCCGACGCCGTTATCGACGCATGCAACGAAACCAATGATTTTAAATTCCTGTATCCGCTGGAAACCAAGCTTCGCGATCGCGTCGCCCTGATTGCCAAGGAAGTTTACGGTGCCGACGGCGTTTCCTGGACTCCTGAAGCAGAGGCCAAAGCCAAAATGCTGGAAAGCGATCCCAAGTATGCGGATTTTGCCACCATGATGGTCAAGACCCACCTGAGCCTGACGCATGATCCGACGCTGAAGGGTGTGCCCAAGGGCTGGACTCTGCCGATTCGTGACGTTCTCATCTATTCCGGTGCCAAATTCCTTTGCCCGTGTGCCGGCGCCATCAGCCTGATGCCAGGAACCAGCTCCAACCCGGCATTCAGAAGAATCGATGTTGATACCGATACCGGTAAAGTCAGCGGTTTGTTCTAATTGGAAGGAGAGGGGGCAGGGAATAGGCGTTAGAATGATGCCTGACTGATCCGGTCCTTTTTCTCATGATCCGTTGAAAACGTTTGGAGGGCCCGAAGCGTATGCTCGGGCCCTTTTTTTATGGTGGTTGTCGATGCGCTGTTTACTGATCAATCCATTTTATCCGCTGTCCGAGAATCCGTCGCCGCCTTTGGGTCTGGCATATCTGGCCGCTGCATTGGAAAAATCCGGTGTAGATGTGCAGATTCTGGATTTTGTGGTTTTCCCTTTTATTGAAGCCGATTTCCACGCCTGTTTAGAGCGATTCAAACCGGACATCGTTGGGGCGACAGCCGTAACCATGACGTTCAATGAGTCCGTTCGAATCATTCAGAAAGCCAAGCAACGGCTTCCCGGATGCATTACCGTGATGGGCGGTCCGCATGTTACGTTTTGTGCGGATGAAACATTGTCAGCGTATCCCGAGCTGGATATGGTGGTTCTGGGAGAAGGTGAGGAAACGCTGGTTGAAATCGCCCGTGAATCTGCCAGGGAACGAGACTGGTCGAAAATTCCCGGTCTGGTGTTTCGCCGGGAAGACAACGTGGTTTCAACCGG
>CAZBUL010000034.1:6052-20583 GCA_964495045.1 uncultured Desulfobacterales bacterium
GCGGGATGTCAGGCCGTCAGTTTCGGCATCGAATCCGGCAATCCGGGCATTCTGAAAACGATTCGAAAGGGCATAACGCTGGATCAGGTGATGGAAGCCGTGGCTCTGTGCAATGAAGTCGGGATATTGCCTCATGGATCGTTTATTCTGGGACTGCCGGGGGAGACACCGGAAACCTTGAAAGAAACGCTGGCGTTTGGCGAGACGTTGAAAAAACGGGGTGTCTCATTCGGTTTTCATCTGCTGGCGCCGTTTCCGGGAACACGGGTTCGACAGGACAGTGCGGCATTGGGGATCACGATTCTTTCCAATGACTGGTCGGATTATCATGCCAATCGGGCCATTGTGGAAACGCCTTCGGTTTCCCGTCAGATGCTGGATGATATTGTGATGAATTGGGAGAATAATTTCAACCGCTATCTGGGGGCGATCGCCGAACGGATGGCGGCTGGCGAAGCATCGGAAGAAGAGGCCTGGCCTCTGGTGAATCTGGAACGGACGATGCTTTACTATGATCTGATGATGAAAAGAATCATCGAGGAAAAAGGCTGCTGGAACGTTCGCCTTTCGGTGGAAAATGACGAGAAATTATTGAGCGATCTGGTGGATCGCCTGGTGATGGGTGAACCAGACGATCATCGGGAAAAATTACTGTCGGCACTGACGGTTGCATGCGAAAAAGGGTTCCTGCAGAATGTTTTCACAGCGGACCGCGTTCAGTGGAAATGGACGAATTACATCACTGATACGACAAGAGCTGCGTTCTAAGGTTGGCTTTTTTGCCTTTAATGCCGATTTTCTTTCGAATATGAGATCTTCGGGAACCCACGGTTCCATAAGTGCGATCCAGCAGTTCGGCGATTTCCCGTGTTCTCTTGCCTTGTTTGACCAGATTCACCACGTGAATTTCGTTGGGTGTCAGGGTCATATACCGGGGAGAGAGTTTGGGGGAAAACGGTGCGGTGATGTCTTTCAGGTTGGTCTCGACGATTTCAAGATAAGTGGTCTGGGTTTCGGTCAGGCCTGTTTTTTTGATCCGTTCAATAAATGGCAGCACGAATTCCCGGACATTGGCGATGACTTTTTCTTCGAGCTGCAGCCGGTCTTCTTTCCGCTGCTTCAACAGAACCTTGAGCGCCGCATTGGTTTCTTCGAGATTCAGGGATTTGAATGCCAGTTCTTTCTCTTTTTTCTCAAGTTCGAGATTTACCCGATTGCGTTCGGCAATTTCAATACTGAGCTGGTGATTGACACGGGTTAATTCTGCCGTGCGTTCCAGAACGCGTCTGTCGAGATCATTATAGGATTTTCGCAATTTTCGGTCGAGCGCTTTTTTGTAAATGGCGATTTCTATCGTCGGCCGGATTTTATCGGCGGTGATCGGTTTGCTCAAGAATCCGTAGGCTCCGGATATTCGGGAGCGATCAACGATCTCTTCCTCTGAATAACCGGATAAAAAAACAACAGGGATATCCAGATCTTTATCGATGATTTCAGCCGCTTCGATGCCGTCCATATTTTCATTGGGAAAACGGATATCCATCAGCAGCAGATCCGGCATAATTTGTCGGGCGGTTTCGATGGCTTCTTTCCCGGATGTCGATACGGCAGCAACCGTGTAACCCAGATCGACCAGTTGTTTCTGAAGAAACAAGGCTGGAATGGTTTCATCATCGACGATCATCAATTTATGCATGGCTAAAGACTCCTTACATTCCGGAATTTGAAACATTTAAACAATGTACAAATAATTTTGAGGCCAGTTTCGCGGCAGTAAATTCAGACACTGTGGTGCCTTCGATTTTGGATAATTCGTTGATATCTGCAGCAATCACTTTTCGCGATTTTCCAACGGCCTGAATGAGGGATACAAGCTGGCGGTAGGTCAGCCCTCCCGGTTCGGGGGTGCCGGTGCCGGGAAGAACCGAAGGATCAAGGCCGTCCAAGTCGATGGTCATATAAACGTGTTCCGGTAACTGATCGATAACTTGCTGAATCCACAACAAATCATTTTGTGGAATCTGATGTGCGAAAAAAGGTTTGAAGTTGTGATGACGAATGTATTCGGCTTCTTCAGGCGAAAAGGAACGAATTCCCACCTGGACGGCAGGCAATTTCATATCATCGATCACTCGGCGCATGACACAGGCATGGTTATAGCGGCTGCCATTCCAGGTAGTTCTGAGGTCTAGATGGGCATCCACCTGTAACACCCCTATATCGGGAAAAATTGCTGCGGCCGCCATGATCGGGCCGATGGAAATGGCATGATCTCCACCCAGGCACAGCAAAAATTTATGTTTTTCAAGGACGGCGGCGGCGGCTTGCTTCATTTCGCCCACAGCCTGTTCGGGATTCGCGGACGGATAGAGCGGTGCCAGCGTATGAATGCCGATGTGTCCCCAATTGACGAATGTTTCTTCATCCATCATTTCCAGTTGCACGGAAGCATTCAGAATATGCAATGGTCCTCTGCCGGTTCCCGTGCCATAAGAAACGGCGTTTTCATAACACAGGGGTAAGACAACAGCCCGGGCGCTGTCCGGATTGGATGAATGGTATTGAGGCTCTCCAAAGGTGAGGGCGTTCATGGTGTTCTCATGAAATGAACCATTGAGCGGAGTCGAAATGACGTCGATATCAAGCCGTGTTCAAATCTGTCTCCGCTCGATGTATGGGTGTATCGCTTATTTGACGAATATGGCCGCAGCCACGACCGTTGTCCAGAAATTGCCTTCAGCACCGATGGCGCCCTGGCTGGTATGTTGAGATTTGACGATTTTGCCGGACATTTTATAGACTTCCCGGCGTTCGTCATAATCTTTGTCGGCGTCGAATTCAATGCCCAGCGTGTTGGCCAGCATGGTGGCTGCCAGATCTTCGGCATATTCGCCGGCCTCGAGTTCTGTCTGGCCGAAGCCGTGATGTTCGGAAAGATAACCATATCGGCCTCTTTCTGCCGGCAGGGCGAGCCCGATACTGGCAACGATACGGCGTCCGGGTTCGTTGATCTGTTCTCTGGCCATGACGCAATGGGTGATTTCACCCGGTTCGAGCCGGTCGATGCCTTTTTCGATGTCGATGATATTGCAGTGTGGAGGGAAAATGGATGAAACCGTTACAAGATTGAGGTGAGCGATACGCGCATCACGCAGAGCATTTTCGAAAGAAGACAGTTTTTCTTTGGCAATGCCGACGCCTTTGGTAAAAACCATATATCGCGGTACATACATGGATTGACCCTCCCATACTGTTAGGATACGCTTGCTGTCGGATGATTCACCTGTGCCGACAGCAAAATCGGATAATGACAAAAATGAGTGAATAAAACGTTATTTTCTAAACAATAACGGACAATTTGTCAATTAAATAATCAGTATCACTAAATGGAAATAAAATGAAAATCAAGCTGGATCTATCGAATTATTGTATCGAAACCGCGGTTCGAAGACAATACAATAAAACACTGTCTCAATATTTCACCGCAACGGATCGGGAAGAACGGATCGAAACAGAGTTGGATATCCTGATGCAAGCACTGGAGAAATTCGATTTTCCCCGTCTGAGACGCACCTATCCGGAACTGGACGGGCATGGCGATCATGAAGTGATTCTTGAGACGGACATCCAGGGCCAACCGGTCATCCGTCTCGATGGAGAATGTATTTTAGATTGAAAACCGCCAGGCGCAGTACCATGTATCCGGGTGTTCATCCGGCGGGCATCCGATGCATTCGGTTTTGATACGGGGGTCGATGGTTCGGGCGAAATAGGTATATTCAACCAGCCCTCCGGATTTACAGGGATAATCCTGCAATCCTTTTCGTTTTCGGGCAGACTGCACACGGCATTCGTTCATGTGAAATACCAGACTGTTTTCGCTTTCTTCGATAAAGGATTGGGTGTTGATTCTGGCGTAAAGCCGGAAATTGAGAGCGGCCTTCAAGCCGGCAAGGCCCGGTTGGTCGGGAAGATTCAGAAAGTGTTTGATGGATTTGGCTTCGAAGGGCGAAAAATGAGCCCAGCAACTATCATTGCATCGTTTGGCATCGTTCATGCCGCTTTCGAATTCAACAGCCTGAAACCACACGCCATCATTGGCCAGCCAGTTGACTGCCACACTGTCCAACAAGGCCATGAGTGCTTTATTGGACATATTCAAGAGAGGCGCCGGGATATTGTCTTTCATTTCGAATCCCATCACTTTCGACAATCGGCTCATCTGAATGCCATAACTGCGGTCGAATGCGGTTTTCAACGTATCGAGCGCTTTTTCTGTGCCCATCTGGTGACGGACTTCGGTGAACCACAAGGCATGATGAATGATGATTCGATGAAACATGTCGATAACCAGTTTGGCCGTTGTTTCATGATCCAGGTCTTCGATTCGTTCAACGGGGAGCATAATCCTCTATCCTTTAAGTAATGAGTTAATATTGTATAGACTTTCAGAAAATTCATTTCGCGGCGTTATCGGTCGGGAATGGCCGAAAAGGCCTATTCCCTCCCTGCTGCCTTGCGAAATGAATTTTCTGAAAGTCTAGAGTTGAAACAGATTCGTGCGGAATTGTATTTCACAACGGAATCCTGCATCATCAATTTCGATGGAAGTATTGGGTGATGGCACGAATGTAGTCCGGATCGGTTCCGCAGCATCCGCCGACGATTTCAATGCCTTCGGATTGGATGATGCGGATGTTTCTGGAAAAATAATCCACGGATTCGGGATATACGGTTTCGAGTCCGCGAATTTCCGGAATACCGGCATTCGGCTGGATGATGACCGGGATATCGACCCATCCCCGGATCTCGCGGGCCAGGTCCACCATGGCGTCACTGCCGATGGAACAGTTGGCACCCACGGCAAACGCCCCCGCATCTCTCAAAGACTTCATGGAAATTTCTACCCGGTTGCCCATCATCGTGGCAAAACCGTTGGGTATCCGTTGAAAAGTCAGGGTTGCCAGGATGGGCAGAGAGGAAACTGACTGGATGCCTTTGATGGCGGCCAGGGCTTCCTCCAGATCGAACATGGTTTCGATGATGATGGCATCCACCCCGGCGCTGGCTAAAGCTTCCGCCTGTGCGGCAAATGTTTCAACAGCCATTTCCACAGGAATCGTTCCCGAAGGTTCTAATAGTTCGCCGAGAGGACCGATGTCTCCTGCCACAAACTTTCCATTGGTCGCTGCGGCACGGGCAAGTTGAGCTGAGAGGGTATTGATGGTATCGGCATGTTTTTCAAGACCGGTTTTTTTCAGTTTTAATGTGGTTCCGCCGAAGGTGTTGGTGGTAACGATATCTGCTCCGGCGTCGAAATACGCGCGGTGGATGGCCTGCACGATTTCGGGTTTCTCCAGAGTCCAGAATTCCGATGCTTTCCCCCCTCCAAGCCCTTCCCGGATCAGCATGGTGCCCATGGCACCGTCAAAAATCATTCCGCGATTCTTAACTTTGTCGATGAATGTCATGATCAGATTAATTCCTGAGAGTCGTTCCTAAGACAAATGCGGTTTACGATCGCCGTTCAGTGGTTTGCTTTCCAAATATAATGTATCCGGACAAAAATCCTGACCGCCTTCCCATCGAATACTTCCCAGCACGGGTCTGACAGAGTTGAATCTATTCTTGTTTACGAGATCTTTGAAAATTCCTTTATCCAGATATGGTTTCACATCGAAGATTCGCATTTCATCATTATCAAAAATGATATCAATCGTATAATCAGAATTTGCGAAAACCTGTTTTACTCTGGGATTCATGGGCTTCCTCATTTCAATGGGTCTATTTTAAATATCTCTTGACCAGAAATTGCCAACTCCCAATCTGCCATCAGTTCCTCTTTATGAATCTCAATCCATGCCTGTATCAATCGTTTTTTTCCCGTTTTCAGTTTGCCTTCGATAATCTCGGCATCAACAATCGAAAACACAGATTCTTGCCCCTGATACTTTACGTGAATATGAGGGATATGGTGTTGCTGATGATCGAAGAAATACATCGAAATGATCAATCCATAAAACATCGAGATAACAGCCATATTGTGGCCTCCGGATTTTCATTTCTCATAAAAAAGCCAAATAGATCGTTTGACCGGTATGTCATCGTGGTTACAACGATCTGACATACCAATCGGTCGTGCAGGTTGTTTCTATAGACTTTCTGAAAATTCATTTCGCAAGGCAGCAGGTCGGAGATAATACTGTAGCATATCTCCGACCGATAACGCAGCGAAATTATTTTTCAGAATGACTATATATCAAATGAAACATCTCTTGGGAAGAACCGGGGTCTGCTGCCAATCCGCCGGCAGTTTCTGGTCGGGGGCTTCGCCGAATTTGGTTTTCACTTTACTGAGACCGGGTCGGGCATACTGCATGTGACCTTCTTTGAGGGTACGGCCATTGATGACGGCTTCGGAGCGCAGCCGACGGCCAATGGTCTTTTCAAGCTGCTTGCCCAACCACAGAATTCTGTCCACATCGTAACCATGTTCGATCCCCATTTCATCGATCTGGACCAGGGTGTCTTCCAGACAGACCAGCCCTACATACCGGGGGTCGTCGTAATAATAGTCGCCGGTTCCCTTGGTGGGGCAGTCATCCAGGAAGTTGGCGGGTTGTCCGCCCAGGCCGCCGAGGGTTGCTTCGAAATGGGTAATGCCGGCCTGCAAAGAGGCCAGAACCGAAGCGGAGGCCACCCGTTTGGTTTCGTGGAAATGGGCGATATGCAGCGCCGGATTGGGAATTTCATCCAGGACCATGGAAAAATACCGATAGACATTGGCTGCGGAGGCACTGCCGTCGTGGTCGGCATGCTCAATATCATGGGCACCGATCGACAGCCATCGTTTGGTGAACTCGACCGCATCTTTCAATTCCGTGGCACCGCCGATGGGGCTTCCCCATATCGTGCTGACGGTTCCGCACATTTTGATTCCGGCATCGGTGCATTTCTGGATACACCGTTCGGCTTCTTTCCAGTAATCCGGCAGAGAGGTGCCGGAATTGGCGAAATGATGCTGCTCTTCGGTCGATACCATCATGAGCACCCGGTCGGGCCCGACACCTTTATGTTTGAGAGCGATGGCGCGATCCACGGCGGTTTCCCGGATGGTGATGGCGGTCAGGCAGATGTCATCATAATTGATGCCTTTCTTGGCGCAGCGGCTCTTGAAACGGTCGCTTCGCAGATGGGCGAGTAATTGCTCAGCATCTTTGAACTGGGGCATTGAAATCGGATTGCCCAAGTTGGTGACCTCGATATTGCGGCATCCGGCAAAAATCAGCTCTTCCAGATAAAATATCTTGGCAGCGGTGGAAACAAATTTTTCTTCGTGTTGAAACCCATCGCGGATTGTAATATCGCCGATGGTGACTTTTTGGGGCATTCTGGGAAAAATTTTCCAGTAATCGTACTCGGTCATCGTGGATGTTCTCCTAAAAAATTGATCAGTGATCAGTGGATGGCATCGGGGAATCAAATGCCTTTGTAAACGGGTTTGCGTTTTTCACGGAAAGCGGTCAGTCCTTCCAGCCGATCCTGGGTCGGGATGCACACCCAGTAGGCGTTGGACTCGATGGCCAGCCCGGTATGAAGATCGGTTTCAAGGCCGTAGTTGATGGCGTATTTGGCCTGTTCGATGGCAATGGGCCCGGTTTCGCAGATCGTGGCCGCCATTTTGAATGCTTCCGGCAGGAGCTGGTCGGGTTCACAGATCTGGTTGGCCAGTCCGATTGTCAGCGCTTCTTCGGCGCCGACTCTTTTCCCTGTGAAGATCAGCTCTTTGGCCTTGCCTTTTCCCACCAGCCGGGGAAGCCGCTGGGTACCGCCAGCACCGGGAATGATGGCCAGACGGGTTTCGGTCAATCCCATCAGGGCGGTCTTGGAGACAATGCGGATATCGGACGCCAGTGCCAGTTCGGTGCCGCCTCCCAAAGCAATGCCATTGACCGCGGCAATGACCGGTTTGTTCAGATATTCGATGGCGGTAAACAGGTTCCGGATCGTCAAGATGTACTCCTTGACCTGGGCGGGGCTCATCCCGGCCCTTTCCTTCAGATCGGCTCCTGAACAGAATGCTTTGTCTCCGGCGCCGGTGATGATGACGACACGGACTTCCGTCATGAACCGGATAGCTTCTACCTCTTTCTGCAAGGCGCGAAGCAGATCGAAACTGAGCGAATTCATCACGCCGGGCCGGTTCAGTGTCAGGAGGATGATCCCGTCTTTTTCTTCCTTCAGTAAGATATTCTCTTCCATGGTTCTCCGATAACGATCAGTATGAAAAAGGTTGTTCACAGGTGGATACAAAACGACAGTAACGTATGCACATCATTCTTTCGGAGCAGCGTGAAAATCTGCCCCGAACAGGTGCTTGGGGTGCTATTCAATTTCCGCTTGATATCCAGACCGTGTCGGTTAGCATCCAATATAACGGGAAATCACGATTCTCTGGACTTCCGATGTACCTTCGCCGATTTCAAGAAGCTTGTGATCCCGATAGAATCTTTCGACACCGTATTCTTTCATCAACCCGTATCCGCCATGAATCTGAACGGCATGATTGACTACCCGTCCCATGACTTCGGAACAGTACAGCTTGGCCATGGCTGCTTCTTTTTCAAAGGGGCGATGCTGGTTTCTCAGCCAGCAGGCTTTATACATCAAATTTCGGGCGCATTCGATTTCCATGGCGCAATCCGCCAGCTTGAAAGCGATTGCCTGGAATTTGCAGATCGGCTGTCCGAACTGAACCCGTTCCCTGGCATATTTCAACGCCGCATCATAGGCTCCCTGTGCGCCGCCGAGTCCCATCGATCCGATGGAAAGCCTTCCGCCATCCAGCGTTTTCAACATCTGATGAAACCCATCCCCGCGTTGTCCCAGAATATGACTTTCCGGAACCCGAACATTGTCGAAGTACAACTCGGCGGTGTTGGATGCCCGCCACATCATTTTTTTATGCATGGGAACGGCTTTGAACCCCGGCGTGCCGCTTTCGACCAGAAAACAGGTGTATTCCGGTCTGCCGTTGGGGCGGGTGCCGGTAATGGCCTGGACGGTGACACCCATCGTCATTTCACAGGCGGCATTGGTGATGAATATTTTCGAGCCGTTGATGATCCAGTCATTTCCATCCTGAACCGCGGTGGTTTTGCTGCCGCCGGCATCCGACCCGGCGGTGGGTTCCGTCAGACCGAAGCCCCAAAGCCCTTCTCCGGAACAGAGCTTTGGCAGGTACTTTTTTTTCTGTTCTTCGGAACCGAAATAATACAGGGGCCCGATGCCCAGTGAATTGCCGGCGGCAACGGTCGCCGCCTGGGAGCCATCGACGCGGGCCACCTCTTCGACGGCAATGATATAGGACAGATAATCCATGCCCTGGCCGCCGTATTCTTCCGATACAAACATGCCGAAAAGGCCGATGTCTCCCATTTTTCGGGTCAGTTCCGGGGAGAACGTTTCGGATTCATCTAATTCCGGGGCAATCGGGGCGATTTCGCTGAGAGAAAACTTTCGAACTTCTTTGCGGATCATTTCCTGTTCTTTGGTAAGATCAAAATCCAACGGATTTCCTCCTTTTTCTGCAACGGTGGAAAGAATGGAATCAAACCGAATCGACAACGGATGTCAAGGTAATTCATCCAATCTGAACGAGCGCTCAGTCAAGCAAACTTTACCATGGCATTTATTTTTTTGTCAAGTTTTTATCGGTTGAATGCGGAACTCCGCCGTTTTCTTGAGTTGCCAGGCGGGATGGTGTATGCTCACGAAAAAAATGAATAACACCCAACACCCGTGCGGCTTCCTTCCATGACAAATATCAATTCGAGTGATTCCCCCACGCACGAATATGCGCATCTGTTGACCGGCATATCCGGCGATCCGGGTGTCTATCTCATGAAAGACGCTTCCGGGAAAATCATTTATGTCGGCAAAGCCAGGAACCTCAAGAAACGCCTGACATCGTATTTCAACCGGCCGGAACATCCAGACGCGAAAACCGCGGTGCTGGTGAAAAAGATCGCGTCCATCGAAACCATCATGACTGCAACGGAAAACGAAGCCCTGATTCTGGAATCGACGCTGATCAAAAAGCACCGGCCCCGGTACAACGTCATTCTCAAAGATGACAAGCGCTATCCGTCCCTGCGGATGGACATCAAGAGTTCGTATCCCAATTTGACGGTGGTGCGAAAAATCGGCCGGGACGGGGCCCTGTATTTTGGACCTTACACGTCGCCGTCCGCTGTCTATCAGACCCTTAAAATCATCAATAAAACTTTTCGGCTGCGTAAATGCAAGGATCGGATGTTCAAGACCCGTACCCGCCCCTGTCTGAATTATCAGATCGGTTCCTGTCTCGGGCCGTGCTGTCTGGAGGTGGATTCGGAAGCCTACCAGGAGATGGTGCGGGAAGTTGTTTTGTTCTTGAAAGGCCGCACCCCCGATCTGGTGGCCAAGTTGAAAAAGGAGATGCATACCGCCGCTGCGGAAAGAGAATATGAAAAGGCGGCCGAAATTCGGGACAAACTTTTCGCCATCGAAAAAACACTCGAAAAACAGATTGTTGTCATGCCGGATTTTCAGGATCGGGATGTCGTTGCCATTGCGCGATCTCCAGCGGATGCCATTGTGACAATTCTATTTGTTCGGGCCGGGCATTTGATGGATTCGAGAAATTTTCATTTTTCCGAAACCCTGGCAGCCGATGCCGAATTGGTTGAATCATTCATTCAGCAATATTATGAGCGGGCGAGTCATATTCCGGATGAAATTCTGGTTTCAACGGCGTTTGAAGGAATGGACGTGATTCAGCAATGGCTGGCGGAGTTGAAAAAAGCGAAGGTGGAAGTGGTTCGACCTCAGAAAGGGCCCAAAGTCCATTTGATTCACATGGCCGAGCAGAATGCCCGCAATGAACTGAAGCAACTGGTCGAAGACAGGCTCAATGATCAAAGCCTCCTGGAGCGGCTTCAGAAGCAGTTGCATCTGGCCAAACTGCCGGAACGGATCGAATGCTTCGACAATTCCCACATCCAGGGAGCCCAGCCGGTTTCTGCGATGGTGGTGTACGAGCAAACCCGGCCGAAAAAATCCGATTATCGAAAATATCACATCAAGACCGTTACCGAACCTGACGATTATGCCACCATGGCGGAGGTTCTGAAACGACGCTATGGAAAAGGTGAGGATTCCGCGCCATTTCCGGACCTCCTGATGGTGGACGGCGGCAAGGGGCAGCTCGGCATCGCCATAGCCGTTTTGGAGGAGCTTGGTCTGTCGGGCCGTTTCGATGTCATCGGAATCGCTAAAAAAGACGAGCAGAAAGGGGAAACACAGGACAAAATTTATAAACCGGGACGGATGAATCCTGTTAATCTGGACAGGGATGGCGGTCTGCTGCTGTTTTTGCAGCGCATCCGCGATGAAGCCCACCGTTTTGTCATTACGTTTCATCGGTCCCGACGGGGGGCTGCCGCCACCCGTTCGGTGCTGGATACCATTCCCGGTGTCGGTCCGAAACGAAAGCAGGCGCTGCTCAAACATTTTGGCAGCATCAAGGCCATACGAACCGCCTCTATCGAAGCATTGGCTCAGGCGCCTGGAATGAATCGGAAAACGGCGGAAATGATCCGGAGCCGGATATCTGTTCCCCAGGCCGAAGGCGATGAGAACCCGGGGGATTCTCAGATTGTGTCATCGTGAGCAATTGAACCACGGAATACACGGAAGAAATTTGTCTTTAAATTGTCAGGACACTACATGAAAACAACGGATTTATTTGAAAATGAAGGCCTGAAATCTGATGGGTTTGCCGAAAACCGCTCATTTGCAGGCGCGGACAGAACAAAAGCCTTTCGGGAGCGGTTTTTTCCGGATGTGGCGATTGCCGATTGGAATGACTGGCGGTGGCAGCTCAAACATTGCATCTCGGATGTTCGCACGCTTTCCCGTTTCGTCGATCTGTCCGAGGATGAGCGGGAAATGCCGGGTGATCATTCCTGGAATATGCCGTTGCGCATTCCACCGTATTATCTGTCGTTGTTGGATCCACTCGACTCCGCACTTTCCTTGAGGAGAACCGTGATTCCATCCATGGAAGAATCCCGTCTTTCTTCCGGCGAAAGTGAAGACCCGCTGAGCGAAGACAATCACAGCCCGGTGCCGGAACTTATTCATCGGTATCCGGATCGGGTGGTGTTTCTGGTAACGACGACCTGCGCGACTTTCTGCAGGTACTGCATGCGGTCACGGATCGTCGGTCGGGGCAGCAGACCGAGGAACAATTCGACCCGGTGGCTTGCGGCCCTCGTCTATATCCAGGAGCATCCCGAAGTGCGGGATGTGCTGATATCGGGTGGCGATCCGCTAATCCTGGAAGATGATGTGTTGGATTTCATCATCCGGCAGTTGCGGCGGATTCCTCATGTGGAGATGATCCGTATTGGCACCAAAATGCCGATGTCTCTGCCGCAGCGGATCACCACGTCGCTGACATCAATGCTGAATAAATATCACCCGTTATGGATGAGCCTTCATGTGACCCATCCCGATGAGCTCACGCCGGAATGTCGGACCGCTTGTTCCCGATTGGCGGATGCCGGCATTCCGCTGGGGAGTCAGACGGTCTTGCTGAAAGGTGTCAACGACAGCCTTCCGACACTGAAAGCGCTGATGCATGGGCTGATCCGATTCCGTGTCAAACCCTATTATCTCTTTCAATGCGATCCCATTCCCGGCACATCGCATTTCCGCACCCCGGTTTCAAAGGGATTGGAAATGATTCAGGGATTGCAAGGTCATACCAGCGGGTATGCCGTTCCAACATTTGCTGTGGATGCACCCGGCGGCGGCGGAAAGATTCCGTTGTTGCCGGAATATGTGGTTGGTCGGGATAAAAACGGTTTGATTCTCAGAAATTACGAGGGAAAAATCTTCTGTTATCCGGATAAGGGGTGCTGACAGGTTGAAAACAAGATGCTGGAGAGGTGCTCCGCCCCTCTCCCGGCAGTATCGCATCCGAAAGAGGGGAGTTGTAAATGCATTTCAAACAGGATGGTCGTTCATCATCACCCCAATTTTTTCAACACACCTTTCAGCTCTTCAACTGCTGCCGCCGATTTCTGAAGCGCCGCTTTCTCATCATCCAGCAGGTTGATTTGGATGATTTCTTCGACACCCTTGGCGCCCAGTTTGACAGGAACGCCGATGAACAGATCGTTGAATCCATATTCACCCTGGAGCAGCACCGCGCAGGGCAGGATTTTCTTTTTGTCTTTCAGAATGGACTCGGCCATTTCCACAGCGGCGGATGCCGGAGCATAGTAGGCGCTGCCGGTTTTGAGCAGAGCAACGATTTCTGCCCCGCCATTGGCCGTGCGTTTGCATAATGCATCGATGCGGTCTTTGGACATCAGCTCGGTAATGGGAATTCCGGCCACCGTGGAATAGCGGGGCAGCGGCACCATGGTGTCGCCATGACCGCCCAGAACGAAGGCATGGGTGTTTTCGACAGATACATTCAGTTCCATGGCGATGAAAGCCCGGAAACGGGCGGAGTCGAGAACACCGGCCATACCGATCACCCGGTTCTTGGGGAATCCGCTGGCTTCATAGGCAACGTGACACATGGCATCCAGGGGATTGCTGACGATAATGATCACGGCATTGGGAGAATATTTGGCCACTTCCTTGGACACGCCCTTCACGATTCCGGCATTGACACCGATCAGGTCATCGCGGCTCATTCCAGGTTTTCGGGGGATACCGGCGGTGATGATGACGATGTCGGACCCGGCTGACGCCTCATAACCGTTCGATCCGGTCAGGTGGGCGTCGTGTTTTTCAATGGCTGCCGCTTCCGTCAGATCGAGAGATTTCCCTTGGGGGACGCCTTCGACAATGTCGATAAGAACGACATCACACAATTCTTTTTCCGCCAATCTCTGGGCTGCTGTAGCCCCTACGTTTCCCGCGCCGATGACCGTTACTTTTTTGTCCATGACTTTACTCCTTGATTAATAATTATGAATTACGAATGTTGAATGATCTGTTCTCTGTCAATGCATTTAAAACATGAGCAGGTTCAGCATTTCCATGGGTGATTTCCGGAACAGAGCTGAAAAACGTTGTTACTGTCTATCAGAAATCAGTGATTGTCCGTTATGTTGCAATTATTATTAACTAAATGATAATATTTAGTAAATTAAAAAAGAATGGTTCGGTAAAATAAATTTTAAAAAACTGATGATCTAAAATAACAAACTGAAATAATTAATATAAAATATAATAAATTTGTTCTTGAAATCTAAATCGAAACAATGTTTCTTTTTTTGATATATGAATGGTAATATTCTGTCAAGAAAAATATCCGTTCAGTTTTTGATCATCATTTTGTTCAAGTACATTCCCGTTCCGTACCGTGAAAATACATCCATTATCTCCCTACCCCAGCGGGGGAGGGCCGGGATGGGGGCCAAAAAGTCCAAATCGCTGATTCCGATTTTCATGTCTGGGGGGTGGCT
>CAZBUL010000035.1:0-17579 GCA_964495045.1 uncultured Desulfobacterales bacterium
TATCGGTAATATATCGATCGTGTTTGTGTCCGCCGTCAAAGCGGACAGGCTGCCCGAGCAGGCAGGCGCTGATGCCGATGCGTATTTTATCTGTCATGGATGCACTTTCGATCTCAAAATCCGACGGGTGAAGAGCGGTGAAAAAAGATAGAGCAGCAGATAGATCAGACAGATATAGCCGAGATAGGGGCTAAAAACGGCGATCAGCAGCAGGATAATGCTGGTGCGCCGGAACCACGTGCTCTGATCCATGAACCGCCCGAGGTGAAGATACCTCACCGGATAACTGTTCATTGCCACAGCCGCCAGCACCATACCGATGGTGGCGGTGTACCCCCAGAAAATACCGGAATTGGGGCATTCCTGAACGGCCTGACTGAACATGATAAGGGGCGCAGTGACGAGAAGGGCTGCGGCCGGAGTGGGCATCCCTTTGAAAAAACCCGGGATGGGTGTGGTATCGAGGGTGAAGTAAATCAACCGGGCAATGCCCATAGTTCCATAGCCGATGGCAATCCAGAAAACCACCATATCGGATATGCCCGGAACATCCGAGTGGGACATCACCAGATAGTAAATCCAGGCCGGAACGATGCAAAAACTGATGCCATCCGAAATATCGTCCAGAATACCGCCCAGTTGCACGCGGGATGTTTTGATATTGCCGACAGGGGGTTCGGTCAGCCCCAGCTTCCGGGCCATGGCCCCATCCAGCTTGTCGAAAATCGCCGCCCCGATCAGCAGCAGATATGCTTCCCGCACCCGGCCCTGATTGGCGAACCAGACCGATAGCAGGCCCATCATGGCGTTCATGATGGTCAGACCATTGGGAAATGTCGAAAGAATACGCCGACGCAGGATGTCGTCGCCGAGACAGAGCTCATCCATGAAACTGGTGCCGTATTTGCGGCAATACCGGGCAATGGAGCCGAAATTGATCACCAGAAAAACGATTTCGATGACAAAGAGCCCTTTCTGCGGCAGGTTGCCGAGCCATGAAATCCAGAAATACAGGCGGGATGGCGGCCCTTCCGGAATGTAGAAAGCCGTGGCATAGAGCAGCGCCGCCACGGGAGCCGCCACGATCGTCCGCAGCCGGGTGAATTCGCTGTTCTCGGGCTCCGGTCCTTTTCCCTGGGTAAAGCCCCGAATGAAATGGGCAAAGCTGTCTCGAATCAGAACAATGATACATAAGATCAGAATGAAAATGGCATGCAGCAGGTCGATTTTCTGATAATCCGGTGTGATGTAGATTAACCGCCACATCATCCCGACCGCCACCAGCGGGAAAATGATGGCATACACCACTTTGTCCATCATGCGGTCGGCCAGATGCGCCAGGGTCGGATGGGGCTGAAATCGTGCGGCAAACCAGCCGTCCACCAGATCGAAAGCCATGGCAATGAATAAAAAGACGACGCCGAGGGTATAGAGCAGTGGATTTTGTGTCCACATGACACCAATGGCACAGCACAGCCCTCCGAAAACCAGGGGCGGTCTGCCATAGATCAGAACGGCGGTGACTTTTTTGGAGATTTGCAGTTTTTTCATGAATGATCTTTTACGAAAACCGCCCGCAAGTGTCAAGAAAAGGACGGTGCACTCACCAGTCGATAGGGTGATAATCTTTGAGAAATTTTCCGCACCAGTGGGTGCCGGTCAGAATGCCGTCGAAAAAAGGATCACAAATCCGGGCGGCCCCGTCCACGATATCCAGAGGGGGCTGAAAATCATGGCGTTCCTGCTTCTCGGCAGCCAGTTTGGCGGGGTCTTCGTCTGTGACCCATCCGGTATCTACCGCATTCATGAAAATGCCGTCTTTGGCCAGATCGGCGGCGGAAGCATGGGTCAGCATGTTGAGGGCTGCTTTGGCCATGTTGGTGTGGGGATGCCGGCCGGTTGTCTGGAACCGGAAAAATTTTCCCTCCATGGCTGTGACGTTGACGATATGTTTTTTTCCGGTATAATCCCGCCGCATCATGGGGACGAGGCGGTTGCACAAAACAAAAGGGGCAACGGCGTTGACGAGCTGAATTTCAAGCATTTCGGCCGTCTGGATTTCACCCAGCCGCAGCCGCCAACTGTTGGTTTCCCGTAAATCGACCTGCTGAAGATCAGCATCGAGCCGGCCTTCCGGAAAAACGGATTCTGATGTCAGGCTGTGATCATAGGCATAAGGAATCTGCGAAAGCCGTGCCGACGCCCGCAGCCCGATACCGGGGGCTTTTCCGTTCCAGACCGCCGGCAGGGCTGTTTCCAGTCCGCCATGGGGTTCGGAGCCATCATCGAGTTGACGCACGCAGTGCCGGTGCTCCGCCAGAAGGGCCTGAACGGTTTCGGGCAGATCGTCGAAACTTCGGGTTTCCTGATCCATCAAATGGGCATAAAAACCCGGCGGTCTGCGCACCGTCTGCGCCGCATTGTTGATCAGAATATCGAGACGGTCGTACTGCTGTTCGATATGGCGCGTAAAGATTTCGACACTTGGCGTATGCCTGAGATCCAGCCCGTAAATATGAAGACGATCGCCCCATTCAGAGAAATCCTTTTCCCCCGAATATCGGGTTGCCGCATCCACTGGAAACCGGGTGGTGGCAATTACCCGTGCACCGGCCCGCAGCATCATCACGGTCGCCTGATAACCGATCTTGACACGGGCACCGGTAATCAGTGCCGCCTGCCCATGCAGCGAAGCCGTTTGAAACCGCTTCCGATAATTGAGGGATGCGCAATCGGGGCATAAGGCATCGTAAAAAAAGTGCAGCCGGGTGTATTCGGCCTTACAGACGTAGCAGTTACGGGGGGTTTTGAGTACATTGTCCGATGGATTCATGTCGGCAGTCATATCCGGAATCTGATTCGGTGCCGAAAATACTACCGCTTCCCGCGCCCGGCGAATGCCAGTGGCGGCCCGCATACCGCGTTCGTAGGCAGCCAGCGGCTGACGCTGAACCCGGTTCTTTTCTTTGTTGCGCTTTTTGAGCTCATGACGATCCGGACGGGACAGTCGGCCGGCAGCGGTCATAAGGGATACCCGCTGGGCTTCTGTCAGCTCGACGATCCGGCCGCTGTCTGCGGCCAGGTTTTCCAGAAAAGAAATACAGCGTTCAATCTCTTCCGGGGAAAATGCGGAATGATCGGTGTTTTTCACTATCAGACATCCGATGAATCGATAGGTTGGGGGAACGAAAGAATTTATGAAATTCTGGTGAAAAAACGGTCAAAGACAGATATCCCCCTTCAGCATTGGGCAAGAAGAGGGAATCATTTCGTCCAGGGTATCACGATTTGGGAGCGGGAGCTTGAGGTGTTGTCTTGGCATGGACCATGTCAAGCCATCCTTTGAGAACGACGATGTTCTTTTCGAGACCCGGCACACCACCGGCCTTGGCACCCTGCATATCCCGCAACAGATCGGTGTATGGGCCAACGAGTTCTTTTTCCTTGTTCAATACCGCTGCACACTGTTCCTGCACCCGCTTTTCGAAAATTCCGCGCAGAGATCTGAGTGCTTCTTCCTGCGTTTTGAAGGATACACCGGTAATGCCCTTCAAATCTATCCCCTTGACCGAAAAGGGTTCAAATGCGCCGGTCTGATTCGAGAGCACCCAGTTGGACATCGCCCCCCGAACCAAATAGAGATCGCCAGCCCGCACCGTAAAATAATAATTCTTGGGAAGAGAAGATATTGTTGCGATTACCACAGCGATGATAATGATGATCGGCAGCACGACAATGATCGTTCTGCCCATGAGACGTTGCCGGAAAAACGGCAGGCTGGACTGTTCCATAACTTTACCTCCTGATGTTTGGAAAAATGAAATGGTGATTGGTTGCCGTGAAAATTCAGTTATCAGTAATCAACTTCCACAAACAAAAAATGCCTGAATGATTTCTGGCCGGTTGATTTATTCATCATAATGGATACAATCGAAAAAGTCAAAAATGAGATCAGTCCATAATATTTCATTTTCATCCCAAAATGGCCAACGCAATTCCTTCCAATTTCTATTCATTTATTCAATCAGCAATAATTTTATTTGACAAAATACAGGAATTGGATATAAAACAATGATATCATTATGATTGAGCGCTCGCTCAGAATCTCAACCGCAAATCGCTACTCGCAAGCAATGCAGGTTTTCTACAATGAGATGTTTACTGATTGTGGAACGATAACCTTTTATGAATTGCAGGAACGACAGCAGAAGCAATGTTGATGATCACTATAAACCAAGGGAGATGATGTACATGCAATTACCACAGTACGAAGTCGGCAAAACCACGATCGGCGGTCTGGTGGATATCGTGGCAGATCAGTTGGGAAATAGTAAGGCTCTGAAATATCACGCATTAGGAATCGATTACGACTACAAACAATTCAGAGATATCTGCAATCAATGCGCCAAGGCATTCATGTCTTTGGGCATCCAGAAGCACGAACATATCGCCATTTGGGCCAACAATGTTCCGGAATGGGTTCTGACGCAGTTCAGCACAGCCAAGATGGGGGCTGTGCTGGTTACGGTCAATACCAATTACCGCAGTTTCGAACTGGAATATTTGATGAAACAATCCGATTCGACAACTTTGCTGTTGATTGGCGGGGTTCGAGAAGCGGATGAATATTTGAAGGTTATCTATGATGTCTGTCCGGAGCTGAAAACCGCCGAACCCGGAAAACTTCAGAGCGCCAAGCTTCCCTTGCTGAAGAATGTCATATTTATCGGGGAGGAAAAACATCCCGGCATGTTTACCTGGAAAGAAGTGATGGCCATGAGTGACAAGGTCTCCGATGCGGAACTGTCCGCCAGACAAAATTCTCTTGAACCCGACGATGTCATCAACATGCAATACACGTCCGGAACCACCGGTTTCCCCAAAGGTGTCCAGTTGACTCACACCAACCTGATCGGGAACGCCAAAAGTCTGGCGGAGTGTATGGTGCTTTCCTCAAAGGATACCATGTGCATTCCCGTTCCGTTCTTCCATTGTTTCGGATGCGTCTTAGGAACTCTGACCTGCGTCGTTTCCGCCACATGCATGGCCCCAGTACAGGCATTTACTGCACCAGCCGTACTGGAGACTGTTGAAGCCTCCAAATGCACGGCCCTTCATGGGGTGCCCACCATGTTTATTGCAGAACTGGAAGAAATGAAAAACAAGAAGTACGACACGTCCCATTTACGCACCGGCATTATGGCCGGCTCTCCCTGTCCTATCGAGGTGATGAAGCAGGTCGTCAGTGTGATGGGGGCATCCGAAATGACCATCGTCTATGGGCAGACCGAAGCGTCTCCCGGCATTACCCAGACCCGTATTACCGATCCGTTGGAGCTGCGGGTCAGTACGGTAGGCAAAGCCCTGCCGAACGTGGAAGTCAAAATTGTGGATCCGGCGACCGGTGAAGAAGTGCCTCGGGGCGTTCAAGGAGAGCTCTGTTCACGCGGCTATCACATCATGAAGGGATATTATAAAAATCCGGAAGGCACGGCCAAGGCCATCGATCAGGATAAATGGCTGCACACCGGCGATCTGGCCATCATGGATGAAAACGGCTACTGCAAGATCACCGGGCGGATCAAGGATATGATCATCCGGGGCGGCGAAAATATTTATCCACGGGAAATCGAAGAATTTCTCTACACCCATCCCAAGATTAAGGATGTTCAGGTGATCGGCGTTCCCAGTAAAAAATATGGTGAAGAAGTGGTGGCATACGTTCAGCTTAAACCCGGAGAAAAGACATCCGATGATGAATTGAAAGCCTTCTGCAAAGATAAAATTTCCTTTCACAAGATCCCCGCATTCTTTTTCTTTACAGACGAATACCCGACGACGGCCAGCGGCAAGATCCAGAAGTATAAGCTTCGGGAACAAGCCACCAAAGAACTGAATCGTGAAGACGATGCAAAAATTCAAACGGCATAATCACCCTTCATTCCGGGGCGGCGTTTTCTCGCCGCCCTTTTTCTTTCTGCTCTTTTTTCCGTCAATCCCCTCTCGCAAATATATTTAACCGACTTAAATCATCATTCTGTTTATCCCGAACTATCGCTTGAATTTCCACTTTTATGATTCCCGGCCTGAGCCTTTAATTGACTTTGCTATTGCAAATGGATTATAAAAAAATCGATTGCTGAATTGAAGTTTTCCGACAAGTCCGATCGCAGGAATGATAGCTCTCCGTACTTGCTGAAAAGGAATTCACCCTTATGAAAAAGCGTATCCCATCTGATATCGGTGATTGGCATAAGACGGAGCAGGATCTCGAACATCAGATAGCCTTTGTCGAACAGGTCATCGAAAATTCTCCGGTCGCCATTTCCATTATGACAATGGATGGGACATTTACCCGCATCAATCGGGAATTCACGCGCCTTTTCGGCTATACCTGTGAAGAAATATCCGGCCGCAATATCACCGATCTGCTGGCCCCACCCGGTCTTGAAGCCGAAGCCCTGCATTTGCAGATTCAGATTGCCAGCGGAGAAAGCATTCACGTTGAAACCACCCGCCAGTCCAAGTCCGGTGAAATCATCGACGTGGCCATTGCCGGCTCCCCTCTTTTCAACGGCCAAACGCCCATTGCAATTCAACTGGTTTATTCGAACATAACCGACCGAAAGCAGGCAGAAACCGAAAAAGCCTGGCTGGAAGCCCAATTGCTGCATTCCCAAAAAATGGAAGCCATCGGCATCCTTGCCGGAGGGATCGCCCATGATTTCAACAATATCCTTGGTGCTATCATCGGTTTCAGCCAGATGGTGCTGATGGATGCCGAAAACGGCGTTCCGAATGTTCGTGGCATTCAACAGATTCTCAAATCCGCCGATCGTGCCAAGCATCTGGTCAAGCAAATTCTGACATTCAGCCGCAGAATGACACCGGAGCTGTCTTCCCAGCAGTTGAATCAGATCATCGATCAGACTGTCAGTCTGCTCGAGCGCACCCTGCCCAAAATGATTTCGATCGAAACCTGCCTGGCTCCGGATTTGGCAACGATTCATGCAGACCCTGTACAGCTTGAACAGGTGCTGGTGAATCTGGGAACCAATGCGGCCGATGCCATGCCGGATGGCGGAGTTCTCTCCATCCGAACTGAAAATGTTCATATTTCACCGGATAACTGCCAGTTCCCTCCGGGAATCCCCCCGGGTCAATATGTGTTGTTGACAGCGGCTGATACCGGCTTGGGAATGAGCGAAAAAACGATCAAGCATATTTATGACCCGTTTTTTACCACCAAACCCGCAGGAAAAGGGACTGGACTGGGATTGGCCACCGTATTCGGCATCGTCAAAAGTCATAGCGGGCATATTTTCTGCCGCAGTGAACTGGGAAATGGAACGTCGTTTCTCGTTTATTTACCGGCAGTTTTCGAAAAAACAGAGATAGCGGAGCCCGATCATCTCCAGGAAGTGGTTCCGAGCGGAAAAGAAACCATCCTGCTGGTCGATGACGATCCGTCCATTCGTGAGTTCGGGCAGGAGCTTCTGGAACGGTATGGATATCGGGTATTGTTGGCGGAAAATGGAGAGAATGCCCTGTTGCAGTTTCAACAGCTTTTCAGCAAAATCGATTTGGTCATTCTCGACATCGGGATGCCAGGGATGGGCGGATACAAATGCCTCAGAGAACTACTGAATATTGACAGCCGCTCCCGTATTCTGATTGTCAGTGGTTACGGCCCGGCCTCCGAAGCGCATAAAGCCCTGACATCCGGCGCCAGCGGATTCATCTGCAAACCCTACCGGATCGAAGAAATGCTATCGGCCATTCGAAAAGTCATCGATGCCCCCTGATGTGGAAAAACATTTCTGGTGTAGAAAACGCGACATGTTTCGCGTATTCGCCACTTGTGTCCGGTGTAAGCACTACCCCTGTGACTACTGTACCCCAGACAGAATCCGGGATTTGGCGCATACCGATTACGTTGTTATTGATAGTGTCACCCTGATCACCCAAAGGAGAAGCTTCGTGTTAGCGAAAATGAAAGATGGTTCATACAAAGAGCTCGATATCGACATCAAGGCCCCGAACCCGGAACAGCTCAGAGATGTCGAGGAAGTCTATGTGATTTCAAAAGTGCTGGTTCCTGTGCTGACGTTGCGGGCCAAAAACGAAAGCGACACGATCGAGCCCATACGCGATCCGGAGAATGAAGAGAGTAAAGCCAGGCAGAAAAAAGAAAAGTAAAAGAATGCGTTGCGCCTGCGTCTGTTCGGAATAATCACCGCCGCATCCCGCAGCGGAACCGCAGACGTCTGGATGCCAGCCTCTACATTGGCGGTGAATTGATAATTTTCGGCGGTTTTCTGAATGATATTTTCATTTTCCATAGGGATTCATCTTTTTCTTGACAAGATGATCCGTTAAAATTAACTATACATTTCCATCGTTTTTCAGTCAGCCCGAATATCGATACTACCGACCATCCCAGATCGTACCGGGCAGAGGCGCACCCATTACCGGTAATTGAGAACAACGAGAGGTTTCTCATCACATGCCGATTCACAGTGCACTGGCAGACCAGTTATCCAGTTTCAAGCATATTCCGTCGCTGCCTCATATCCTGCTTCAACTGATCAAAGCCTGCAACGAGGAAAATGGGGGCCTCAAAGACATATCCCGGATCATCGAAAAAGACACGGCGCTCACCGCCCGTGTTCTGAAGCTGGTCAATTCCGCCTTTTTCGGCAGCAAACATCCCATCACCAGTGTGGACAGTGCTGTCGGCCTGCTCGGTACAAACACCATCAAGAATATCGCTTTATGCAGTTCCGTTCATGAAGTTTTCCAGACCGTCAATACCAAAACGGGTTTCAACCTCAAGCAGTTCTGGGCGCATTCGTTGAAATGCGCCGTTCTGGCACGTCAAATTGCTGCCAGCCGAAAATTTTCAAAACCAGATGAAGCGTTTCTGGCAGGATTGATGCACGATATCGGCAAGATTGTTTTGTGGCTGAATTTTCCCCAACAGTATGCAGACCTTATAGAGGCCCACAAAGGCAAACCCGAATCCATTCTTGCCGGAGAAAATCAGTTCGTCGGTGCCGGGCATGCGGAAATCGGGGCGTGGCTGCTGGATAAATGGAATTTTCAAACCTTCGTTGCGGATGCGGTTCGGTATCATCACTATCCCCCGGACAGACTTCACGATGCACTGCCGCTCGTGAAATGTCTCTATGCTGCCAATGCCATCTGTGATAATGCGGGGCGAACCTTCAACGATGGGCTCGGCGCCGCCCGTATCTTCTTTGGGTTCACACCGGTCGATGTCGAAGATATGGTGACCCAGGCTGATGCGGAACTCAAAACCGTGGCCGAATCGCTGAACATCGGAATCGATCCGATCAAAACCCGGGAAAATACGAAAGATACCACATCCTCTGAAACCGATCGTCACCGGCAGATCGATCTGATCAAAGAGATCAGAGACCGCTCGCTGCTGATGGGTACCATCGAAAACCTGCTGGCAGCCGACACGCAATCTGAAATTTTGAAAGAATCTTTACAGGGCCTTCAGAGTCTCTTCGATATATCACTGGTGCTTTTCTTCATCTTCGACCCCGAAAAACAAGGGCTGCATGGTATGAATTTGCCGGATGACACGCGGTTTTCAGTCATAGAAGACGTATTCATTCCTTTCCAGATGGAAAAGAGCATGATGGTCGAATGTCTGCAAACACGCAAGATCGCGGATTCCTTCACCCGCAGCACCGATGTGATTCCTGCGGTCATCGACGAACAGATCGGCCGCCTTCTGGGCAAAGAAGGGATTGTCTGCATTCCTATGATCGGTTATGGGGAAACGATCGGCACCATGGTGATCGGTTTGGACAGACGGGAGTTTTCTCAACTGACAACACAGATCAGACCGTTGAAAATGCTTGTCAACCAAACAGCCGTCGCCATCCGGGTGCATCGTCTGAAAGAATCCCGGCTCAGGGAAATACGATCGGAGCGAGCCAGCGCCACCTCGACACTGGCTCAAAAAGTAATTCACGAAGTCAACAATCCACTGGGTATCATCAAGAACTATTTAAAAATTCTTGGAATAAAGCTTGCTGATGCCAATTTTGGACAGGATGAAATCCACATTATCGATGAAGAAATTGATCGGGTTTCCCAGATTCTTCAAAACCTGAACAGTTCTTGCGAAAACTGGATTCGGCAAATCGAGGCCGTCGATGTCAATGCCGCATTGACCGATATCCTCACCCTCACCCAAGAGCCGCTGATCGATGATTTCAATGTAAAGATTCACTGCGATGCCGATCCTGAATTGCCGGCGGTTATGGCCGATAAAAACAGCCTGAAACAGGTATTCATCAACCTGATGAAAAATGCTTTCGAAGCCATGGCCGACGGCGGCAACCTGTACATTCGAACCCGAGCTGTGTCGAGCCGTCTGAACAATGATCTTCCCGATAGAGATGCCGATTTTTCCGGATATGTGGAAATTTCCTTTCGGGATGATGGCCCCGGCATTCCTGAAGCAATCAAGACCCGGCTGTTTGAGCCCTATACCGGCACCAAAAACGGCGGTCATGCCGGTCTGGGGCTTTCCATCTCATATTCCATCATCCAATCACTGAAAGGCATGATCACCTGTGAGAGTGAACCTGGTAATGGCACCACCTTCCGGGTCGAACTGCCAATTGCATCCGCTGCGGACTATCCCCTGTCAATGAGAGGTGTTCATGATTTGTAGCCCGAATATCCTGATTGTCGATGACGAACCTAGATTCTGCGAGAGCCTGAAATTTCTGCTGGTCAATCAGGGATATCAAATCCATACCACGACTTCGGGAACTGAAGCCCGGCGCCTGCTTTTGGAACACGCTTTCGATCTGGCGCTGCTCGATCTCGCCATCCCCGATGTGAGCGGGCTTCAGTTAATGGATTTCATCACCCGCCATTGTCCGGATACCGCTGTCATCATCGTTACGGGAACCGGCACCATCAACAGTGCCGTGAGCGCCCTGCGTAAAGGAGCCTACGACTTTCTCCGTAAGCCCTTCGAATATGAAGAGCTGCTGGCAACTATCCGAAATGCCCTGAATCAAAAAACGCTGAAAAGCGAAAAATCGGCCATTCATGAGCAATTGGAAATCACCGAAGACCGTTATCGGTATCTGGTTCAGAATTCTCCGGATATCATTTATACCCTCGACAGAGACAGCCGTTTCACATTTGTCAGCGACTCGGTCGAGCGCATTCTGGGTATCGAAAAAAATCAGCTCATCGGAAAACACTATACCTATCTGATTCATGAAGACGATCTCGAAAAGGCTCAATGGGCTTTCAACGAAAGAAGAACCGGGGATCGGGCCACCTCTCGGGTTGAAGTCCGCCTGAAAACTTTTCGGGGTGAAGCCCCGGCGGTAATCAACGACACCAATTATGTCACCGTCGAATTGAAATGCATCGGCATGTATGCCAAAGACCCTTCCGGAAAATTACTGACATTTCTCGGTACCCATGGGGTTGCCCGGGATATCAGCAATAGAAAGCGCCTGGAAAAACAGCTTCAACAGGCAGTCAAGATGAATGCCATCGGAAATCTGGCTGGAGGCATCGCGCATGATTTCAATAATATCCTGATGGTAATCAGCGGACATGTCTCGCTGGTGCTCATGAAAAATGACATGCCGCTGCCTCATCTGGAACGGCTGAGGAAAATCGAAAAGAGCATCCAGAGTGCCACCACCCTGACAAATCAGTTGCTGGGTTTTGCACGCGGCGGAAAATATCAGCCCAAACCTGTCAACATGAACCTATTGCTCAGGGAAAGTTCACAGATGTTCATCCGTACCAAAAAAGAAATTGTCATCCACGAACAGTACGAAAAGGAAATCTGGCCGGTTCATGCGGATAAAGGTCAGATCGAGCAGGTGTTGCTGAATCTCTATGTCAACGCTTCTCATGCCATGACATCGGGGGGGGCGTTGACACTCACCACTGAAAATGTGTATCTCGACGCCTGTTCGGAACGCCCTTTTGATCTGGCCCCGGGCAGGTATGTTAAAATCATGCTGGCAGACACCGGAATCGGTATGGATGAAACCATCCGTCAACGGATTTTCGAGCCGTTTTTCACCACCCGGAAAATGGGCAGAGGCACTGGTCTCGGTCTGGCGATAGTTTACGGCGTCATCAAGAATCACAATGGCATCATCGATGTCGAAAGCCAGGTTGGCGTCGGAACGACATTCATTATCCTCCTGCCCGCTTCCGATCTGGAAATGGAAAAAGACGCGTGTTCGGATGAATCTGTTCTGAAAGGCAAGGAAACGATTCTTCTGGTCGATGACGAAGATAGTATTCTGGATGTGGGAAGAAGTATGCTCTCTGTTCTGGGATATAATGTACTGGCTGCAGGTGGCGGAAAACAGGCTGTGGCGTTGTATCAAGCCAGTGGAAACGATATCGGCGCCGTTATCCTGGATATGGTCATGCCAGAAATGGGAGGGGCCGAAACCTTCAATTCCCTGAAAAAGATCGACCCGGATGTCAAGGTGCTGTTATGCAGCGGGTACAGCGAAGGTGTGCAAGCGGCTGAGATGCTGATGCGTGGATGCGCCGGTTTCATTCAAAAACCCTTCAATTTGGCTGAATTGTCCCGAAAAATCAGACAAGTGATCGAACAGCCGGCAAACATCCCCCTGTTCAATTCCCAGTCACAAAATTTGCCATTGACTGTCGGCGGTAAACATCTTTGATGTTTTTTTAATTCCCAACTCCCGTTCCATAAAGAACGGTTCTCATCATATCGGTGATGACCGGTGCCGCCGACTCGTCTATCTGCTGCACCGGATGCTTTCCATGAATCCCTGAATAATAGGCCCGAATCTGCTGCATGTCCGTATCGATATCTCCTGTGGGATAAAAGATACCGCCGATGCCCCCAACTTTGGTTCGATAGTTCATAAATCCGAGCACTACCGGAACGCCTGCGCCGGCTGCGATGTAGTAAAACCCCGTTTTCCATTTCATGACATGCCTTCGGGTTCCGGCCGGCGGAATGGTCAGCACGAATTGATCGGTGACGGCAAATTGCTGAATCATCTGATCGACCATATTGTTGGATTTGGATCGATCTACGGGAATGCCGCCCAGCCACCGGAACAAGCGATAAAATGGCCGACGGAAAAGACTCGCTTTTCCCATCCAGTAAATTTTCCCTCTCAATGCAAACGTGACCGCCAGTGTGATGGGAAAATCCCAGTTGGAGGTGTGGGGAGCGGCAATCAAGACATATTTGGGAATGTCCGGAAACCGTCCCTCGATGCGCCATCCTCTCATTTTCAGGACAATAATGGACATCCATCTCAGCAATGTCCGGATGAGAGGGGTATCGAAAATGGTATAATGCATCATCTGTCTGCTCCTTCAATTGGAAATTAGTCATGTCGGCCGATTGCGGCGCATTGTGGAGCATGGCTATCGAAAAAAAAAGCAGTTTGTCTGGCGTGACAAATGTTTTACAGTTCAATCCAAATTGAGAGATGATTACCGGCATCCGTGATTTCATTGCAACGCAGTCAGAAGCGGCTTCAGATACCGGCCGGTATAAGATTCGGGAATCATGGCCAGCGCTTCCGGTGTGCCGCATCCGACGATCCGCCCGCCGTTGTCTCCGCCTTCGGGGCCGAGATCGACGATATAATCCGCGGATTTGATTACATCCAGTTGGTGCTCGATGACCAGCACCGTATTGCCGGCATCGACCAGCCGGTTCAGGATATGGAGCAGATTCTGAATGTCGGCGATATGCAGCCCTGTCGTCGGTTCATCGAGGATATAGAGCGTTTTCCCGGTTCCCTTTTTGGAGAGCTCGCTGCTCAGTTTCACCCGCTGGGCCTCTCCGCCGGAAAGTGTGGTGGCGGCCTGCCCCAGACAGAGGTAGTCGAGCCCCACATCGGCCAGGGTTTGCAGCCGGGAATGAAGGGCCGGGATTTTTTCGAAAAACTCCAGGGATTGATGAACCGTCATGTCCAGGACTTCGGCGATATGCTTTCCCCGATACCGGATTTCGAGGGTCTCCCGGTTGTAGCGTTTTCCCCGGCACACATCACAGGTAACGTAAACATCGGGCAGAAAATGCATTTCGATTTTGACCACCCCATCCCCGCTGCATGCTTCGCACCGTCCCCCCTTGACGTTGAAGCTGAATCGGCCGGCTTTGAATCCGCGCACCCGGGCATCCTGAGTTCTGGAAAACAGATCCCGGATATGCGTGAACACGCCGGTATAGGTGGCAGGATTCGACCGGGGCGTGCGGCCGATGGGAGATTGATCGATGTTGACCACCTTGTCGATAGCCCGCAACCCTTCCAGTTTTGTATAGGGAGCGGTCGTCACCCGTGAATGATACAGTCTCTGCACCAAAGCACTGTACAGGGTTTCCAGCACCAGTGTAGATTTTCCGGAACCCGATACTCCTGTGACACAGACGAGACACCCCAAAGGAATCTCAACGTGGACATTCTTGAGATTGTTTCCCGCAGCCCCTTCGATCATGATACGCTGACCATTGCCGGGCCGTCGCTGCAAAGGCACTTCGATCCGTTTTTTCCCCGAAAGATATTGTCCTGTCAACGACCGGTCATCATCTGCGAGTTGCTGCGGTGTTCCTGAAAACATCACTTCTCCGCCCAGAACGCCGGCGCCTGGCCCCATATCCACGACATGATCGGCCGCCCGAATGGTTTCTTCGTCGTGCTCGACGACCAGAACCGTGTTTCCCAGATCCCGCATTCGCTCCAGCGCCGACAGCAGCCGCTGATTGTCCCGCTGGTGAAGGCCGACACTGGGCTCATCCAGGACATACAGCACGCCCGTCAGCTTGGAGCCGATCTGGGTCGCCAGCCGGATGCGCTGACTCTCCCCGCCGGAAAGGGTGTTGGCGGAACGGTCCAGGGTCAGATACGACAACCCCACATGGTTCAAAAAGCCCAGACGCTCGACCACTTCCTTCAGAATCCGCTCGGCGATGACCTGATTTCGCCCGGTCAGCTTCAATTCACGGAAATAGTTCAAGGCCGAACCGATGGAAAGAGCAGTCAATTCACTGAGATTGCGTTCCGCGATCCGCACCGAGAGTGCCACCGGATTCAGTTTGGCACCGTTGCACGCCGAACAGGGACGAAAACTCATGTATTGCCGGATTTCATCCCGGGACCAGGTGGAATCCGTCTCTTTGTAGCGGCGTTCGAGTTTGGGAATGATGCCTTCGAAAGGTCGATCGTAAAAAATACGGCGCTCGTTTCGTTCGATGTAAAAGTGGATGGGAACATCTTTGGAGCCGTAAAGCAATGCCTGTCGGAATGCCTCCGGAAGCTCCCTGTACGGGGTGTAGATATCGGTGTCGTAAGCGGCGGTCAGGGCTTCGATGAATTCGATGAAATGAATGGCATCGCGTTTGGCCCAGAGAGTGACCGCCCCTTCCCTAAGAGACAATTCGGGGTTGGGAATGACGAGATCCGGATCAACCGCCGTTGTCGCACCGAGCCCGTCACATTGGGGGCAGGCACCATGCGGTGAATTGAAAGAAAAACTGGCCGGCGTAAAAGGTGGATAACTGACGCCGCAGGTGACACAAACGGCTTTTTCGCTGAAGAGAATCGGCTCCTGATCAGGGATGACGATTTCCACCCGGCCGCCGGACTGAGACAGTGCCAGCTCCAGAGAGTCGGCCAGGCGGTTTTGCAGTCCCGCCTTGACAATCAGACGATCCACCACCACATCGATGGTGTGTTTGGCCTTTTTGTTGAGGGCGCCGACTTCTTCGATATCTTTCAAGATGCCGTTGACTCGGACTTTGGAAAATCCCTGGCGGATGAGCTGCTTGAATAATTTTTCGTGAGAGCCGGTTTCCCCGGTCACCACTGGCGACAGCAGGATGAACCGCGTACCGGGTTCCATTGCCATGATCTGATCCACCATCTGATCGAGGCTCTGGCCGACGATGGGTTTGCCGCAGCGGTGGCAGTGGGGCGTTCCGACTCTGGCAAAAAGCAGCCGCAGATAGTCGTAGATTTCCGTCACCGTTCCGACGGTAGATCGGGGATTGTGGCCCGCCGTTTTCTGCTCGATGGCGATGGCCGGAGACAAGCCTTCGATGAAATCCACATCGGGTTTTTCCATGCGCTCCAGAAACTGGCGCGCATAAGTGGAAAGCGATTCCACATACCGCCGCTGGCCTTCGGCATACAGGGTGTCGAAGGCCAGGGACGATTTTCCGGACCCCGACAGGCCGGTGATGACCACCAGCCGGTTGCGGGGAATATCCAGATCGATGTTCTTCAGATTGTGCTGCCGGGCGCCGCGGACGGAAATGCAATCGGATGTCATCTACCCTCTGCCGATAACTTCCAGAGCTTTTTTCAGGGCGTCATCGAGCCTGTCGGGCTGGGTGCCGCCGGCCTGGGCCATATCGGGACGGCCGCCGCCGCTGCCGCCGACAACCGCGGAAATTTCCTTGACGATATTTCCGGCATGAAACCGTTTGATCAAATCTTTGGTGACCAGGGCAATCAACAGAACTTTTCCGGCCGCTTCACTGCCAAGCACCACGACACCGGAATGAATCTTGTCTTTGAATTGATCTCCCAGCTCCCGCAGGGCCGTTGGCGAGTCGGCCGTAACTTTTTTGATCAGAACCGACACCCCCTGAATCGTCTGGATGTCATCCATCGCCGTTTGCATGGAACCAGCCGCCAGTTGGAGTTTGAGCTTTTCGACTTCTTTTTCGAGGGTTTTTTGCTGAGTCAGCATCTTATCGATACGGCTGGAAATCTCTTCAGGTTTGGTTTTCAACAGGCTTGCACATTCCTGGATCATGCGGAACGATTTCAGGATGTGATCCATGGCGGCTTCGCCCGTAACCGCTTCGATCCGCCGCACCCCGGATGCCACGCTGGCTTCGGATACGATTTTGAAGGCCCCGATGTTGCCGGTTCGCCGGGTGTGGGTGCCGCCGCAGAGTTCCTTACTGAAAGTATCCAGCGATATGACGCGGACCCGATCTCCATATTTCTCTTCGAACAGGGCCATGGCACCGGATTGGAAAGCCGCTTCGGCATCCATTTCCTCAATCTGTACCGGAACATTTTCCCGGATATGCTGATTGACGATCCGCTCGATGCGATCCAATGCCTCGGGTTCCACCTGGGAAAAATGGGTGAAATCGAAGCGAAGCCGCTCGGCGCTTACCAGGGAGCCGGCCTGCTTCACATGATCGCCAAGCACCTGACGCAAGGCAGCATGCAGAATATGCGTGGCTGTATGGTTGGATGCTGTGGACTCCCGCTGGGTCTTATCGACCGTCAGGACAACGCTGTCGCCTTTTCGAATGCACCCGGACAGCACTGTTCCGCGGTGAATGATAATGCCAGCCGGATCCTTGAGGGTTCCGGTCACATGGATTTTCAGATCGGGATTGGCCTCTCCGCCCGTGATGGTGCCTCCGTCACCGACCTGGCCGCCGGATTCTCCGTAGAACGGCGTGATGGCCGTGACGATCTCGATGGCATGGCCGAGGGTCGCTTCCGGAATTTCATGGCCGTCTT
>CAZBUL010000035.1:17679-20396 GCA_964495045.1 uncultured Desulfobacterales bacterium
GTGACGATCTCGATGGCATGGCCGAGGGTCGCTTCCGGAATTTCATGGCCGTCTTTGGCCAACACCAAAACGGTGGCCATGCAGGAATCCTGATGGTAGCCCACAAATTCCGGACGGATACCGGAAGCGGACAACTGTACGAAGGCATCGCCGGCACTGGCGAATTTGGCTACCGATCGGGACTGAAGCCGCTGGGTTTCCATGGCCGATTCAAAACCGGCCATATCCACAGTCATGCGTTCATCCCGGATCACGTCACGGACGATATCGACCGGAAATCCGTAGGTGTCATACAGTTTGAAAACCACGTTGCCGGGCACCTCGGTCTGCCCTTTGGCTTTCATGTCGTGGAGAGTATCGTTCAGGAGCTTGAGGCCGTTGTCCAACGTTTCGGAGAACCGGCGCTCCTCGTTTTGAATGACATTGGTGATGAAAGCAATGGCGTCCGAAAGTTCGGGATAGGCCGGTTTCATGAGATCGCAGACCGCTCCGGCCGTCCGGTGCAGAAACGGCCGGGTCAGTCCGATATTGCGGCCGTAGCGGATGGCCCGGCGCATGATCCGGCGAAGCACATAGCCCCTGCCTTCGTTGGACGGCAACACCCCGTCTCCGATCAGAAAGGCCGCCGCCCGGCTGTGATCGGCAATGACTTTCATGGCCACATCGCTTTCGTGAGATTCGCCAAGATGCCGGCCGCAGAGGGCTTCGGTTTCTTTGAGGATGGGCATGATGAGATCGGTGTCGTAATTGGTGCTGACATTCTGCACCACCGACACGATCCGCTCCAACCCCATACCCGTATCGATGCTGGGCTTGGGAAGGGGCGTCATCTTTCCGGATTCGTCGCGGTTGAACTGCATGAACACGAGATTCCAGATTTCCAGATACCGGTCACATTCGCACCCCACTTGGCATTCCGGCTGGCCGCATCCATAGCGCTCCCCCCGATCGATGAGGATTTCCGAACAGGGGCCGCAGGGGCCGGTGTCTCCCATGGCCCAGAAATTGTCTTTTTCGCCGAACCGGACAATGCGCTCTGTGGGAATGCCGATGTTCCTGTGCCAGAGATCGTAGGCTTCGTCATCGTCCAGATACACGGATGCATAGAGTTTGTCGGCCGGCAGACCGTAGCCGTTGGTCAGGAGATCCCAAGCGAATTCGATGGCTTTTTCCTTGAAATAATCCCCGAAAGAAAAATTGCCGAGCATTTCAAAAAACGTGTGGTGCCGGGCCGTATAGCCGACATTTTCCAGATCGTTGTGCTTGCCGCCAGCCCGGACGCATTTCTGGGAAGTCACGGCACGGTCATAGGCCCGCTTTTCCTCTCCGAGAAAGGTGCGCTTGAACTGAACCATGCCCGCATTGGTGAATAACAGGGTGGGATCGTCCTGGGGAACCAGGGAAGAACTCCGCACCGGCTGGTGGGAATGTTTCTTGAAATATTCCAGGAACTGCCTGCGTATCTCGTTACCGGTCATAGAATGCTCCATAAGGATGAATGAGTAATGACGAATTACGAATGAGAATAACGCCAGTTTGATTCATCCATTTAAATGGTATTTATTGATGTAAGTTGACTGGAACAGTGGCCAGCCATTCGGGTTTCAGCCTCAGTCTTCCGTTTTTTCGTTCTTTTTGGCGGCGTCTTCCTTTTTGGTAGTGTCTTCCTTTTTAACAGCGTCTTCCTTGTTGGCGGTCAGCCCCATATTTTCACGTACCTTGGCCAGAATGGATTGATAGGTATCCGGATTATCAACAAAATACGTTTTGACGTTCTGGCGGCCCTGACCGATCCGCTCGCCTTGATAGGCGTACCAGGAACCACTTTTTTCGATGATCCCGGCTTCCACCCCCACATCGAGCAGATCGCCGGCAGCGGAAATACCTTCACCATACAGAATGTCGAATTCGGCTTCCCGGAACGGCGGAGCCAGCTTGTTTTTGACGACGCGAACCTTGGTGCGGTTTCCGGTTTGTTCCTGGGCGTCCTTGATAGCTGTCGTGCGCCGGATATCCAGACGGACAGATGCATAAAATTTCAAGGCATTGCCTCCGGTCGTGGTTTCCGTACTGCCGAAAACCACACCGATTTTGGAGCGGATCTGGTTGATGAATATCACACAGGTCATGGTCTTGCTGATGGTGCCGGTCAGTTTACGGAGTGCCTGAGACATGAGTCTGGCCTGAAGCCCCATGTGGGCATCCCCCATATCTCCTTCGATTTCGGCACGCGGCACAAGGGCCGCCACCGAGTCGATGACCACCACATCGATGGCACCGCTTCGCACCAGCATGTCGGCGATTTCCAGGGCTTGTTCCCCCGTATCGGGCTGGGAAATGAGCAATTCATCGCAATTGACTCCGAGCTTTCGGGCATAAATCGGGTCCATGGCATGTTCGGCGTCGATAAAGGCCGCAATCCCGCCCAGTTTCTGGGCATTGGCCACGGCATGAAGCGCCAGCGTAGTTTTGCCCGATGATTCCGGTCCGAAGATTTCGACCACCCGTCCGCGGGGAAGACCGCCGATGCCCAATGCCTTGTCCAACGCCAGAGAACCGGTGGGAATCGTGGGAATTTCCTGAACCGCCCGGCTTCCCAGCTTCATGATGGAACCCTTGCCGAACTGGCGTTCTATTTGAACCATCGCCGCTTCGAGAGCTTTATCCTTTTCGGGTATGTTGCTCATGTGCCTTTTTTCTCCTTTTGTTTACGGTAA
>CAZBUL010000036.1:0-3310 GCA_964495045.1 uncultured Desulfobacterales bacterium
GCGGCGATCCCGCCGCCTTTGCCGTTGCCGCGGTTATGCATCTGCCGGGACGGCTCGAAAATATGCTTGCCGCCCACCGGAATGGAGCAGGCAAAACCCGTCACGCCGCAGCCGCCTTCTTCTTCCACTTTGACACCGGTCGGCGGGGGGAAGTCTGCCGCCAGTTGTTTCCGGGAAGCCAGTATCCTTTCAGCCGCAGAAAATGCGATGCTGGTTTGTTTCATAAACATCTCCTCTTCCGTCAACATCATTCACCCCCTCCCCCCAGCGGGGGGAGGTCGGGAGGGGGGTAAAAATTCATAATTTAAACATTTGAAGTTTTCCAGCCTCTGACCGGCTTCAGTTGTAATCCAGATGACGCAGACAATCGGTTCTGCCGACCAGCTCGCGGATGCTGCGCATGCCGAGCCGCTGAAGGACGCCAACAACCTGTTTCCGCCAGGAGGCATACAGGTTGTAAACCCGCTGGGATCCCCATTCCACCGTGATGAACTCGGCGAGCTCCGGATCGGTGGTGGCAATGCCGCGCGGGCAGCCGCGGCCGCTTTCGCAGGAACTGCATCGGGTGCATTCCAGGGCCACCATGCCGGCCGTGCCTTCCACCACCCCATCGGCACCCAGGGCGATGGCTTTCAGGATGTCGTGAGCCGTGCGAATGCCGCCGCTGGCGATGAGCGTCACCTTGTCTCGCACGCCTTCTTCCACCAGAAAGCGATGGACTTTGGGAATGGCATATTCGATGGGCATGGCGATATTTTTCTTGGCGATATCCGGGGCCGCACCGGTACCACCGTAACTGCCATCCAGATGGACAATATGGGCGCCGGCATAATAGCTGCCGATGGCCACCATATCGACATCCGCAGGCGTGGAGACCTTGACGGACACCAACACCTTGGGATTGATGGCCTTGATCCAATCGACATGCTTCTTGTGGTCTTCCACCGAATAAACGCTGTGAAAGGGAAAGGGCGAGAACAACGCGCTGCCCACCACCGCCTCGCGCATTTTGGCTACACGCTCGGTCACTTTGTCTCCCAGCAGATGCCCGCCCAATCCCGGTTTGGCCCCCTGGGCGTATTTGAATTCCACGATCCGCACCCGCTGGATGGTTTCTTCCTTGACGCCGAACAGGCCGGTGGCCACCTGGGTGATCATCCGGCTGTCGAAGGGATAGAGAAATTCGGGATATCCGCCCTCGCCGGTGCAGCCGAACGTGTCCCAGAGCATGGCAGCCTGGGCGCGGGACACCATGGTGCTGTCACTGACCGACCCGAACGACATGCCGCCCTGATACCAGGGCAGCGAGATGGTGATCCGATGGCCGGTGTCTTCGCGCTTGTTGAGCTCGATGCTCGTATCGATCTCGTCGGCCGGGATGGTCTGCGCCGCAGATTCCGGAAACCGGAACCGCAGTTTATCAAATCCGCCGCCGGAATTTCCGGTGCGGTATTCCAGATCCACCTGCGGCAGCTCACCCGTTTCGGCCTGATACCAGGTGCTCATAAGCAAATCCGCGGTCCAGCGAAAATCGCCCAAGGCCTTGATTTGTGGATTGATCACCACTTCCAGCGCCTGGTTCGGACATTTTTCCACGCAGAAACAATTTTGGCTGCGGCATACGTCCGGCCCGACACAACGGTAATCTTTGGGGGTTCCCATCCGGGTGCCTGCCTTGAAATGCACGCCGTGCGAACAAACTACGACACAGCCTGCGCAGCTCTGGCACGCCTTTCCCCGCTGAACCCTGTATTTGCCGATGGTATGACGAAATCGTGAAGCTGTTGTTTTGATCTCTGCTTTCACGGTGTGATGACTCCTTCTATTGTATTTGCTCACCTCCTCCCCCCAGCGGGGGGAGGTCGGGAGGGGGGTGAACGGTTACCCTTTTATGCCCCTTACCTGTTTGAAAAAAGAGCGCCGAACGTTTCCCGCTCCAAGTCTTCGAAGAACATGGCCCGTCCGGCTTCACCCCGCACCCTCCGGACATCCCGGATACCCATGGCGCCCATCAGCTCGATCAACTGATTCCACCAACTGCACATCAGATTGACGATGCGTTTTCCACCATAAGCCGGATCGATGTTCTGAAGCGATACGGGGCAGGACTTGCCCGACACGCAGCGCTTACACACCCGGCATTCCAGGGCGATCAACAGGGGCAGATCGACGGCCGCTCCGTCGGCGCCGCAGATAATGGCTTTGGGAAGATGTTCGGCCAGTGCGATGCCGCCGCTGACAAGAAGTGTCACCTGATCCCGGACACAGCCCTCTATCAGATGAAGATGAACGTTCCGTAACGCATCCTTGACAAAGCGGGGGGCATCGCCTTCCACAAATTCATTGCCCCGATAGTCGGCAAAGAGATGGATGACTTCTGCACCGGCATGGGCCAGATCTGCGGCAATGGTTTTGGCGTTGGGATCGAGGGGAAGCCGGACGGAGATGACCAATTCTGGCCGGCGGTCTTTCAGTTGCCGAATCCGATCGAGAACATCCGGCGTGTAAAACAGCTCGGTCATTTTCACGCCATCCAGAATGTCCGCCGATGGATCGAAATCATCGGCCGAAAACAGCGGAACGAGCTGCGCCTGATAGGGGTTCAGAAATGGACCATAAGCGGCCGGCTCGATCATCATCAGGGTGCCGATCTGCCGGGCGGCTTCGGCCATGGACAGTAAGATACCTTCTCCAAGGTTTCCGAACGGCAGAACATTGAAAATTACCGGTAGCGGGATTTCCACGAGCGGCGGCATGTCGATGCGGACGGCACCGGCGGCGTCGAATTCGAGGTGATGCTGTTTTCTTCCCACATCGATGCCGGTGCTGATGTATTCCCGGCCGTGAATGCCGTCCCGCGTGGGACGAACGATTTCCGACATATCCGTCCACATGGCGTCGAATCCCGGGCCGCTGAACGGGCCGCGGTAGCCTGCTCCGGAGACCGGAATCTTGCCGGTTTCGGCCTGAAACCAGGTGGCGTGGATGATGTCCGGTTTCCAGTAAGCATCGCCCATCCGGAGAAATTCCGGGTTGATGGTCTTGGAAAGCACCCCGCGGGGGCAGTTCTGGATGCAACTGAAGCAGTTCTTGCACTGGTAATCGATGGAGTCCACCAATGTCCGCGCATCATACGCCCGGCTTTTGTAAACGTCGTACAGGCAGCGTTTCTTGACGCAGGTCGTGCATTTCAGACAGTCTTCTTCCCAGTCGATGATGCCTGAACGGCCGACAGGAATGAAGCGCGGTGCGGTGGGTGTCGGTTTGATATGATATTTTTTGGGCATGTGTCTATCTTCCTCGATGGTAA
>CAZBUL010000036.1:3410-20142 GCA_964495045.1 uncultured Desulfobacterales bacterium
GCAAAGGCGGCCTCATCGCCGGAAGCGATCTGGAACATCTGAATCCGGTTATCTCCGAGCCCGGCTTCCGCCAGCAGCCGGTTGGCGTAACGCACCCGCATCCGGGCGCGCCGATTGCCCTCGACAAACTGGCACTGGCCGTCGGGGCAGCCCACAATCATCGTCATCGCTGCGCCGGCTTCGATGGTGCGCAGCAGATAGAGCACATCGGTGCGTCCGGAACAGGGCAGGCGCGAAATGCGCAAAACGGCCTGATCTTCAGGAACGATTTTCTCCACATCTTCTTCGGAAACCGCCGAAAAATTGGCGCAGCAATAGATTACGATCTCAGGTGTCATCGAAACTCCTTACCTCTGTCCGAAAGGGTGCAAAACACCTGTTCCCCGCAAAGGGGGGTTTTCGGACATCAAGTGTCCACGAATCGATTGGAAAACGATTCTGAGGGCTTCACCTGAACAAAACAGGAAAGAGCCCTGGCGGACACACAAATTGTAGCAATTCGACGGTGAATGAAACAGGGGAGGATCGGCGTTGGTCCAAAAGCCTGAAAGGATCAGAGGGCTTTGTGAGGTGTCGGGAGGGTCATCGGGGCGGTGTAGAAAGGAGATACTTTCTATGAGCCTTGATCATCCGGCAAGCCCGCAGCATCTCATCGTCGAGATGTTGATCGCTTCAGCAGAAGTCGGCATTGACTTCGGATGAATCATATAAAAAATAAATTTGTAAAAGGCAAGTGAAATTTTACAAAAATGAAAAATCGACGGGATAAATTCACCACAAAGTCGCAAAGTGCGCAAAGAAAAACAAGAAAGCGATAACCATCCTTTATTCTTGCGATGTCGGGATATGACGAAGATGATCCATCAGGATTTCGGCGACTGTCATCTTGATTTTGGCGGTGATTCCTGTCTCGATCCGAAACGATTTTTCCAGAGCCGCCAGTTCGCGGTACAGGGGTGTGCGGTCAAAGGGGATATAGGTTTGGGCGCCGCAGTTTCTGGCAAATTCGTGACATCCCGGCCCCTGGTTTTTTCCCCTGACCGGATGGTTCAGCTCGTGGGGAATGCCGTGAAGGCGACAGATCATCGGGCGGTATGGATACAGCAGACAGCGGCCGTCAACGTTCAACGGGCACATTGATTCGGGGCCGGATTCGGCATGGCTCATCCAATAGGCATTCGTTTGAACCGCCCTGGCATGGACGACGTGTCGCTCCGATTCCGGCAGCGCGTCGAACCCCATGGTGAGATAACCATATTCGATCAGGGTATGGTGATAAAACCGGGTTCGGCAGCAACTGTTCTCACATCCCGAACAGACGAATCCATAATGGGCCGAAACGTCGGCATAGCCGCGATCCATCTGACGGAACACATCCGCCAGCCGCTCGAAATATGAGCGGTACAGCGGTATCTTTTCACGGAGGATTTCAAGATTCATGGAATCTGGTCAGATGAGCGGCAGGGGAAAGAAGATTTTTTCATACAGGGTCAACGCGCAGCGGTCGGTCATGCTGGCGATGAAATCGCAGACCGATCGTTCATGGGAGAGATCGTTGTAATCGAACCAGGACATTTCCACGGCGTTGAGCTCTTTTTTGAAGATATCCGGACGGTTCAGCAAACACTCATAGAGTTCTGTCAGGATTTTCTTGGCTTTGACAAATTCGTTGTGAACCCGCGGAGATCGATAAACATTGTCGTAGAGAAAAACCCGCAGGGTGTTCATGGCTTCACTAACTTCATCGCTCAGTTTCAGGATGAGATCTCCGTTTCGCACTTCACTGGAAAACACGAGATCCCGGATCATGGTCGTTGCCCGCTGGGAATGAGTGCCGCCGATCACCCGCGTGCAGGATTCGGGCACCTGCCCGACGGAAATGACACCGCTGCGGATGGCATCATCGAGATCGTGATTGAGGTAGGCGATGATGTCCGCAATCCGGACGATGCGCCCTTCATACGTTGAAGCCAGCTCGGACGGATCATCCGGGATGATTTTGCCGAATCCTTTGGAGTGTTTGAGAATGCCGTTTCGCACCTCGTAGGTCAGATTCAGTCCGAGCCCCTTGTTTTCGAGAACCTCGACGACCCGAACACTTTGTTCGTTATGGCAGAAATCCGGAGAATAGATTTCCTGAAGGGTTCTTTCTCCGCTGTGCCCGAAGGGCGGATGGCCGAGATCATGGCCGAGGGCGATGGCTTCCGTCAGGTCTTCATTCAGCAGCATGGCACGGGAAATGTTGCGGGCAATCTGTGCCACTTCGATGGTATGGGTCAGGCGGGTTCGGTAATAATCCCCCAGAGGCGCCAGAAACACCTGGGTTTTGTATTTCAACCGCCGAAAGGCATTGGAATAGACGATGCGGTCGCGATCGACCTGAAAGGCTGTACGAATAGGACAGGAATCTTCCGGCCGTTCCCGGCCGTGGGATTCGGCGCTCGGACATCCGAATGGCGACAAAAAACTTTTTTCCCTTTTTTCGAATTTCTCACGAATGGTCATGGATAACGCCTGTGCGATGGATTCATCCGATTAGGCTTTCAATCGTCGGCCAATGCGCAAATCATAAAATGCACCCTTCAATAAATCAAGCAAAGATATTCAATTTTCCTGCAAGTTCCTGATGAGCAACGGGGAAAGGCAACAATCCAGATTGATTTTCCAGCAATCATTGATTAGACTCGTTCAAAATGAATTATCGAAAGAGGTGTATTGTGGAGACAATCGGAACCTATGAAGCCAAAACTCATCTGTCTCAGCTTTTGGGACGGGTCGCAAGAGGTGAAAAAATAACGATCACAAAACGGGGTGTACCGGTAGCGACCTTGCAACCCGCTCCAGTTTCGAAAAGATTTCCTGTACGCGACATCATTGCGCAGATCAAACGATTTCGAAGCGAACATCGTCTCAACGGTATTTCCATACGTGACATGATCGATGAAGGAAGGCATTGATGACTTCCCGTTTTGTAGTCGATAATTCAATTGTCATGACCTGGTGTTTTGCTGATGAAGGAAATGAATACACAGAAGCTGTCTTGGAGAGTTTTGAGACGGCTGAAGCTTTTGTTCCTGCGATATGGCCTCTGGAGGTTGGAAATGTTCTGCTGGTTGCAGAAAGAAGAAAGCGTCTCAATCAAGCCTCTGTGTTTCGATTTCTTGAGCTTCTGAAAGAATTGCCAATTATGGTGGAACAGGAGACCCCAGAGAGAATGCTGCAAGAAATCGTTTACCTTGCTCGAAAATACGGTTTGTCAACCTACGACGCTTCCTATCTGGACCTCGCCTTGAGATTAGATTTGCCCATTTCCACGCTTGATGCATTGCTCATGAAGGCTGCCAAGAAATGTAAGGTTCAAAATTACAACCCGCTCGATTCCAAGTAAAAACCACGAAAAGATTTACATCAATACGGATTTGTCTTCAAGTAATTACATTTATGTAATCTACACAATTTTATCAAATTATTAACATATTAATTTTATTCAATATTTTGTTTTTTTGATATATGGCATTTATTTTGCTTTTATCCAATGCCAACACATCATGTTTTGACCCTCAAGTTCATATTATCAAAAAAAGGAGATGGAGAATGAAACTGAAACTGAAAGAAAAATTAACCGCTTTAACCCTGGTGCTTTCCCTCTCACCCGTATCCTCGGCATTTGCCGAAGAAGCCGCTACATTGAATTCGGGCGATACCGCCTGGATGATCGTTGCGACGGCACTCGTCATGATGATGACGCCAGCGGGCCTGGCGCTGTTTTACGGCGGCATGTCCCGATACAAGAATCTGCTGAACACATTCGCCATGACATTCATGTCTTACTGCCTGGCCAGCATCATCTGGGTGGTGATCGGATACACCCTGTCGTTCGGCCCGGATATCGGCGGCCTGATCGGCGGGCTGGACTTCGCATTTTTGAATAACATCACAGTAAAGACCCTGTCGGGAACAATTCCGACCTATGTCTATGTGCTGTTTCAGATGACGTTCGCCGGCATCACCGTGGCACTAGTACTGGGCTCCATCGTGGACAGGATGAAGTTTTCCTCCTGGCTTCTGTTTACGACATTGTGGATCATCCTCATTTACTGCCCCATCGCCCACTGGGTATGGGGCGGCGGCTGGATGGCCAAGATGGGGGCGCTGGATTTTGCCGGCGGCAACGTCGTACACATCAATGCCGGTGTCGCCGGGCTGGTGTTGTCTCTTGTCCTCGGAAAACGCATCGGATATGGAAAAGAAACCATGTTCCCCTCCAGCATCGCCTTGACGGGGCTGGGTGCTGCCCTCTTATGGTTCGGGTGGTTCGGATTCAATGCGGGCAGTCAGCTCGCTGCCGATGGACTGGCTGGCTCCGCCTTTTTGACGACCAACACGTCGGCCGCCATGGGGGCGATTTCCTGGATGTTCACGGAATGGTACATCACCCGCAAACCGACGGTGCTGGGCATTGCTTCCGGGATCGTGGCCGGATTGGTTTCCATCACTCCCGCCGCCGGATTCGTGGATTTATCGGCGGCGCTGATCATCGGACTGGTTGCTGGCGTGTTGGGTTTTCTCTGTGTATCCAAGCTAAAACACAAAATGGGATATGACGACTCTCTGGATGCATTCGGCGTCCATGGCATGTGCGGTCTCTGGGGCGCTCTGGCCACCGGTCTCTTTGCCAATCCGGCCGTCAACCCCAATGGAACCGGATTGTTTTACGGCAACCCGAATCAGCTTTTCATTCAGGCAGTCTCGATCGTCGCCACAGCCGCCTATACCGCTGTCGGCACGATGATCGTCATCACCATCACCCGCCTGGCTACCAACGGGTTGCGGGTGGACAGAGATGACGAAATCATGGGCCTGGACAATTCTCAACATGGGGAAAGAGCATTTGAAATTATAGGATAAAATTTTTCACCGCAAAGGCGTAAAGAAGAAATGTGAAAATGACGATTCTGTCTTTGCGGTGAAATGAAAATCTGATGACTGATAACTGGATACTGACAACTGCATTTTCTGGAGGAAGCAATGAAAAAAATAGAGGCCATCATTAAGCCGTTCAAGCTCGATGATGTTAAAGAGGCGCTGAATGAACTGGGAATTCAGGGAATGACCATCTCCGATGTCAAGGGGTATGGCCGTCAGAAAGGACATAAGGAAGTTTATCGGGGGGCGGAATATGTTGTCGATTTCATTCCCAAGATCAAAATCGAAGTGATTGTGGCCGCCGCGATGGTAGATCAGGTTGTCGATAAAATCCGAAGTTCCGCCAATACCGGAAAAATTGGGGATGGAAAGATTTTTGTGCTTCCCGTCGAACAGGCCGTCCGGGTCCGAACCGGAGAAAAAGGGATGGACGCCCTCTGATCCGTTAATTTTCGATGATCCTGCAATCGCTGCCCGGAAACGGCGCGGTTGCAGCAACCCTCTCTTTCCCGCCGCATCGTTTCGACCCTCATCATTTGTTGGAAAGCCCCTTTTTCGCTTTTCATTTTCGCCGTTTCATTATAAACATTTCCAACAGATCCTTGCCATCCCGGCGAAAACGAAGATGTGGTTCAACCGTTGATTCATGCGAGGTGCATCATGACCATTCTGTCAGTTCCCGCCCGTATCGGTGTCCTTCGGTATTTTCTGGCGGCTGTTTGCTGGAGTCTGCTCTGCTTGGCCGTTCCGGAAATGCAGGCAGGAGATTTGTCTTCCCTCGACATACCGCCGGAGCTGGCCCGGTGGAAACCCTGGGTGCTCTACGGCATGGACGACAAGCTCTGTCCGGCCCGCTGCAACGATGCCGAAACATCGGCGTGCGTCTGGCCGTCCCGGCTGAATCTGACCATCGCAGACACGTCCGGACATTTCGAGCAGCAGTGGCTGGTTTTCAAGGATGCCTGGATCGTCCTGCCGGGAAACCGGGAAATCTATCCCGATGGTGTGGAACTCGACGGCCGGAAAGTGCCGGTACTGCCCAGAGATGCCGGCCCGTCCATTCGGCTCACCAAAGGAGAGCACCGGGTAACGGGCAATTTTTCCTGGAAAGAAATCCCCGAAACGATGATGATCCCCCCCGAATCCGGCATCGTGTCGTTGACCGTCAAAGGTCAGTCGGTAGAGCAGCCGGTCATGGACGCATCCGGAAGGCTCTGGATCCGAAAGCGCGATGCGGGGCCGGCGGTGGAAAACCGTCTCGATATCCGCATATTCCGGCGCATCCAGGACGATATTCCCCTGACGGTCTTGAATCATATCCGCATGAACATCTCCGGGCAGGTTCGGGAAGTTCGGCTGAAAGACATTCTGTTGAAAGATGCCGTTCCCCTTCGGCTGTCTTCGTCTCTGCCTGCCCGCATCGGGCCGGATGGCGAAGTGATGATCCAGGCCCGGCCTGGCAACTGGCTGCTTGAAATCGACACCCGATTCGACCATCCCATCGATCGGATAGCCGCTGGATCGTGCCCCTATGGCGAGGAGATATGGTCGTTTGAAGCCCGCAACCATCTGAGAATGGTCACTGTTTCGGGTGCGCCGGCCATCGATCCCGGCCAGACCGAGGTGCCGGCCGAATGGAAAACATTTCCGGCTTACCGGATCCAGCCCGACACGGTTTTACAGTTTCAGACACTGCGGCGGGGAGACAGCGATCCCGCACCGGATCAACTGAATATCCACCGCACGTGGTGGCTGGATTTCGACGGACAGGGTTTCACCCAGAAAGACATCCTTACCGGCACCCTCAGCCGGCAGTGGTATCTGACCCTGCGCCCGCCCGGCATCCTTGGCAAGGCGGCCGTGGATGGCGTCGATCAGCTCATCACCGCCCATGGTGCGGAACACCGTGCCGGCGTCGAACTCCGTCAGGGACAACTGAATCTGGAAGGCCACTCCCGCATCGAAGGCCCCCTTCGCCGGATACCGGCAGCCGGATGGGATCACGGATTTCAGAGTGCTGCCGGTGAATTGCATCTGCCGCCGGGGTGGCATTTGCTGGCGGCCAGCGGTGTGGAAGTGTCGCCAGCATCCTGGGTGGAACGCTGGTCGCTGCTGGATTTTTTTCTGGTGCTGCTAACAACCATTGTGGTCGGTCGCCTTCATTCCTATATCTGGGGTGCTGTGGCCTTGATTACCCTCACCCTGACCTTTCAGGAACCCGGCGCGCCCCAAACCATCTGGCTCAGTCTTCTGGCCGCATCAGCCCTCATCCGGGTGCTGCCCGACGGCAAGATGAAACAAGCCGCCGTGTTGTGGCGTGCATGCAGTGCCATCGTCCTGCTGATTATCGTTCTTCCCTACTCGGTTCAGGCCATCCGGCAGGGACTGTATCCGCAGCTTGAAAGAATCCTCGATCGTCCGCATTATGCCGGCGGCATGCCTTCCCAGAATCTCATGGCGCCGGCCCCGGCGGAGCTTCAGAAGAAGGAGCGCAGGCTCAAAGCCGATGCCGCGCTGCCGATGTCTCCCGGCAAAGTTCTGTACGAGTCGGTTTACAATCGGCCTACCCAGATCCAGGATCCCCAGGCCCTGATTCAGACGGGCCCGGGTCTTCCCACCTGGCGCTGGCGCATGTTCACCCTGCAATGGAACGGCCCGGTGGACATGCATCAGACCTTCCGGCTCTGGCTGATTCCGCCATGGATGAACCTGCTGCTGGCCGTTATCCGGGTGCTGCTTCTGGCTGTTTTGACTGCCGGGCTATGCAGCTTCACCCACTGGCGGAGCCGCTTCCGTTTCAAAGCTTCCACGGCCGCCGCATCCCTGCTGTTTCTGTTTATCACGACTGCATCGGTCAAGGCATCGTCTGATGTTCCCCTGGCCGCCTATCCACCGCCGCCCATGCTCGAAGCGCTCCAGCAGCGGCTGCTCAAGAAACCCGACTGTTTTCCCGTCTGTGCCGATATTCCCCGCATGGACATTCGAGGAGACGAAACCGCTCTGGATATGACACTCGATATTCAGGCGGCCGTTGAAACCGCGGTTCCGCTTCCCGGCGGTGCGGAGAACTGGCGGCCAGACACGGTTACCTTGAATCAGCAGCCTTTGAAAGGCCTCATGAAAGACCGGGAAGGCCGGGTATGGGCCCTGATGCCGGAAGGCACCCATCAGGTGCGGATCAGCGGGAAAACCGCCCGCCTGAATACCATTCAGATCGCATTACCCATAAAGCCCCGCCGGGTGACGGCAGCCGTCAAAGGATGGTCGGTGCAGGGAATCGGCCCGGAGGGTCAGGTCTCTGGCGGCATTCAGCTCCAACGCATCGAAAAGCAGGAAACCCCCGGCTTTTCCGTCGGAATCGGGGCGGTTCAACCCTTTTTCCAGGTGGAGCGGGAGCTGATCCTCGGGCTGACCTGGGAAATCCAGACCCGGATCACCCGGCTGACGCCAGTCGGGGCGCCGCTTTCTCTGGCCCTGCCGCTTTTGACCGGAGAATCTCTGACCACAGCAGGCATCCTTGTGGAAGGGGGAAAGGCCCTGATCAATTTCGATCCGGACAGCCGGGAAATGAGCCTGCTGTCTCATCTCGACATTACGGATACCCTTCAGCTCACTGCACCGGAATCCGTTCCCTGGACGGAAACCTGGATTCTGGACGCCGGAACGGTGTGGCACTGCGATTTTTCGGGAATTCCCGTGATCCATCAACAGGATGATGAAGGCAAATGGCGGCCCGAGTGGCGCCCCTGGCCGGGAGAACGGGTGGATATCCGTATTGCCCGGCCGCCGGTGGTTCCCGGCCCCATCATTACGGTGGACGGCACGACAGTGAAATGGACGCCCGGCGAAAACCAGGACAAGGCCGAGCTGACCTTGACCATCCGCACCAGCCGGGGCGGCCAGCATCTTCTCGAACTGCCGGCGCATGCCGTTTTGCAGAAAGTCACCATTCAAGGCCGCTCTCAGCCCATCCGTCAGGAAGGCCGCAGTGTGGTGCTGCCGCTAATTCCCGGCTCCCAGACCATCGCCCTCGAATGGCAGCAGCCGGGAACCGGTTTATGGCGCTATCATCCGGCTCAGGTTTCCATCGGCAATCCGGCGGTCAATGCCGGAGTGACATTCCACCTGCCCGAGCACCGCTGGATCCTCTGGGCATCCGGCCCCCGGCTCGGCCCGGCGGTGCTGTTCTGGGGATATCTGCTGATCGTCGTTCTCATTTCGATCGGCTTGGGGCAAACATCTCTGGCGCCCCTGAAAACCTATCAGTGGCTGCTCTTGACCGTGGGTCTCACCCAGATTCCTTCCTGGATGGCGCTCGTCGTCGTGGGATGGCTGCTGATTCTTGGTGTGCGCAGCAAAACCGTGCCGAGCGGCGGCTGGCTGGCTTTCAATTTCACCCAGTTGATTCTGGCAGGCTGGACGGTAGCGGCCATGTCCGCCCTGTATTCAGCGGTGGAAAACGGGCTTCTGGGAATTCCCGATATGCAGATCGCCGGCAATCAGTCCACCAGCCGGATGCTGAACTGGACTCAAGACCGGATCGACGGTCTGATGCCGGCCCCCTGGGTCATCAGCCTGCCGGAATGGGTGTTTCACATACTGATGCTGTGCTGGTCGCTGTGGCTGGCGTTTTCGCTGCTGCGGTGGTTGAAATGGGGATGGCAGTGTTTCAGCCAGGGCGGGGCATGGAAAAAATCGGAACCGCGTCGGAAAAAAGAGCCCCCGGCCGCTGCACCGGCAACTGAAGCATGAGGGTGCTTCACCGTTGATTTATTCTTTGAAAGGTAAAAATTGTGCTTCCTTTATCTCCATCCCCCAGCGGGCGGGAGTTAAAGGATACAATATTTAAGACAAAAGCCTATAATAATGCGAAACCAACTGTTGAGGCCCCCCTTGGTACAAATTGTAAATTGATTTGACAATTTGTACCAAGTGATTTTATCATGCTTTCATGATTGCCCGTACCGCCCAAGAAACACTTATACGTCTGGCCAGGGGATTTCCAATAATCGCCATTACCGGCCCCCGGCAATCCGGTAAAACGACGTTGGCCAAAAGCACATTTCCAGATAAAACCTATTTGTCTTTGGAAGATCCGGATGTCCGTTTTATGGCGGAATCCGACCCGCGCGGGCTGCTTTCCCGATTCCCGGACGGCGCCGTACTGGATGAAGTACAGCGAGTTCCAGGGCTGTTGTCCTACTTGCAAACCCATGTTGATGCAAATCTTCAACCCGGCGCCTATGTATTGACCGGCTCGCAGCAGTTTGGGCTACTCACCGGCATCACCCAATCTCTGGCAGGCCGTGTCGGGATGGTGCAACTGCTTCCTTTTTCTCTGGAAGAATTGCTGAAGACAGACAGACTCCCTGTGGATCTGGATGAAACGATGTTTCGCGGTCTCTATCCGCCGCTTTATGATCGTGATATCACTCCGGGTGACTGGAGCAGCAGCTATATTACGACATACATTGAACGCGATGTCCGACAACTGGTAGCGGTGCGTGATCTGTCTGCGTTTCAGCGTTTCTTGCGAATGTGTGCTGCCCGTGCAGGGCAGTTGTTAAATCTTTCATCTCTGGCAACAGACTGCGGAATATCGCATAATACGGCTTCAGCCTGGCTGTCCGTACTGGAAGCCAGTTATATCGTGTTTCTGCTTCGGCCCCATTTTCAAAACTTCAATAAACGCCTGGTCAAAACGCCCAAACTCTATTTCTGTGATACGGGTCTGGCTGCATGGCTGCTGAGAATTCGCGAGTCCGCTCAAATTGCCTTCCACGCCCAGCGGGGAGCATTGTTCGAGAATCTGGTGGTTTCGGAGTTTCTCAAGACCAAACTCAACCGGGGTCTTTCACCGGACATCTATTTCTGGAGGGACAGCAAGGGGCTGGAGATCGACATTTTGCTGGAGCAGGCAGGGGCATTGTGGCCGGTGGAAGTCAAATCCGGCCAAACAATTGCAGCCGACTTTTTCCAGTCATTGAACAAATGGAGTGAATATTCAGGCAGAAGAGATCAACCGGCATGGCTGGTTTATGGCGGCGGCCAGAAAATGCAGCATGGTAACATCTCGATCATCCCCTGGCGGTTACTGCCTGATTTGGCAAAGCAATTCCTGTAGTTGACGACATCCTGGATTACATCTGTTCAGTTGTATTGACCGGCTCGCGGCGGATGCGGTATGCTTTTTTTCTTTTCTCCAATCATTTTGAAGGAGTTGGAGTCGGTGTCGGTGTCGGTGTCGGTGTCGGTGTCGCTTTGGGCGTCGGCGTCGGTGATGGTGTCGGCGATGCTTTCGGCGTTACATAAATTGCAACCGATGCGGGATTGACATTGACGCAACTGGCCTGAACGATATCGACACCTTTGACAGCACCCGATTTGTATATGACAGTTGCATTTCCCTTGATGTCTGTCAGATCGTTTACAATTGTAAGCGTGCTCTTCGATTCGTTTTGAATGATAGAAAAACTGACAAGATAACCATATATCGGGGTACCTGCTAGATTTTTCAATGTGGCGGTTACCGTACTGTAGGACTCATCCGCCACAGCGGTTGGATTGGCTGAAATTGTCAGCAGCGCATTGGCTTGCGTACTTGGCGATGTAGAATCTGATGAACCGCAGCCGACACCGGTGATGACTGCCAAACAAAATGCCAGATACAACCAGCCATGCTTATTCATTTGCAGATTTATCCTTGACATGTATCGAGACTCCTTTTCCGTGATTTCTTGAATAATTTTAACGGTTCAGCCCCATGGCATCTGCCGCAAGCATGGCATCCAGAACTTTTTCCGGCGTGATTTCTCCGGCTTCATGATGAATGGCTTCTTCGGGAGCACAGGCCTTTTCGGCGGCCAGCATCAGAGTTTTCCGATCCACATCTTTCAGACCGATATCCGCCAGCGTGGTCGGCAGCCCTATCGCTTCACAAAACGAAAACACTTCGGCGGATTCTTCAGGTGAGGCATCCGTCAATTGCAGCCCAGCCAACACACCAAACGCCACTTTTTCCCCATGAAAAAAGGCATGGGTTTCCGCCAACGCCGTCAGTCCGTTATGAATGGCATGCGCCGCCGCCAGTCCGGCACTCTCGAACCCGATGCCGCTCAACAGAATGTTCGCTTCGATGATGTGTTCCAGAGCGGGTGTGACGATATGGTTCTCGCAGGCGATTTTGGCTGCGACGCCATACTTCATAAGGGTTTCATAACAGAGTCTGGCAAGACAGTTTGCCGCCAATGTTCCCAACCCGCCGCACGCATTCACCGATTGGGTGCGGTCGCAGGATCGGGCCTCGAACCAGGTTGCCAGCGCATCCCCCATGCCAGAGACCAACAGACGTGTCGGCGCCTGAGCGATGATGCCTGAATCCACCAGAACCACTGCCGGATTTGATTTCTGATACAAAACAGACTCGAAAATACCGTTTTGGCTGTACACCACCGCACACCCGCTGCATGGGGCATCCGTCGAGGCGATTGTGGGAACAACGATGACCGGGATATCCGCGCGGTCGGCGACGATTTTTGCCGTGTCGATCGTCTTGCCGCCTCCCATGCCGACCAGCACATCCACTTTATTACGGTGAACGATGTCGGTCAACCGATTCAATTCATCCACACAGCATTCCCCCTGGAACGGTTCGACATAAACACCCCTGGCTTTCATGTCGATGCCGCCAGCGGGAAGAACCTGGCCGATCACAGTGGGAGATGCCAGAATCAATCCTTGCTTGCCCAATAAATTGATCAATTCGGTCAGTTCGGATAATGCGCCGACCCCTTGAATATATTTTCCTGGAAAAACCGCTTTTTTGAACACGCAAACCTCCTTGGTGGCCGATGTAGCGTAAAAAGATGACTGCCGTGAGATTTTCAGCTCCTCTTCCCAGCGGGTGATGGCCGGGAAGGAGGCGGGCAGAAACGATGATCGGAGCCGGTATGAATACCATTCCAATTGACAATATGCTTTTTACATAATAGAAAAAAGGGGAAAGAGATCAACGAAGCACATTTTATAACCGTGCAAAACATAAAGGTGCTGAATGGCTCGCAGTGAAAAACCACCGTCAGTACCCTGGCGGAACTTCGACTGTGTCCGATACTACAAATGTATGACGGATGCCGCATACCGCAATGCATCGCTGTCATGCACCGGATGCCCCATGCAGCACGACATCGGCGGCAAACTGAATATGAACGAGTTCGATCTTCAGGAAGTAATCGGCTGTGCCGCTCTGATTCATGAAATTTTTTTTCCATCAGAAGATACAGAAAAGGATGAAGGATGAATCAAACCGGGAGCTATCATCCTTCAGCTTTCATACTTCATACTCCATTCCCCATTCTCGGATCAAGTCGATAATTGGAAACACGTGAATCACCTCGATGCATCGTTGACAACGGCGTCATTGGTGGGTAAATATCATCATCGATAGTCACCACTCCTCTGCCCGTTATCCGGAGATATTTCCCATGACAATTTCACAGAGATGTTTTACAGCAGTCTTGGTCGTTTTATTGTGTTGTGCCTGTACAAAAGCCGATGTCAACGACAGTTTCATCAAATCTGTCGAAAACGGCGATCTTGCCAGTGTCAAAAAATGCCTCAAGCAAGGGGCCCATATCGATACAAAAGATTCAGAAGGCTCGACCGCCCTGATTTTGGCCGTTAGAAAAGGACATACGAATATCGCCACCGAGTTGATTGCCAGGGGTGCCAATATCCAGACAACCGACAACGATGGGTTGACGGCGCTGTTATGGGCGATTCAGGAATACCAACCCGATATCGTATCTCTGTTGATCGACAAAGGGGCGGATATCAACACCAAAGCCAATGAAAATATCACCCCCCTGATACTCGCCATTCAGAAGGGCCATCCAGACATCGTGTCACAGTTGATCGCCAACGGGGCAAACATCGATGCCCGGGATGAGGAAAATGTTACACCGCTGCTGTGGGCCGCCGATTTAGCACATACAGACATTGTCGCCCAATTGCTAACAAAGGGTGCGGATGTGAATGCAAAGGATAATGATGGCACCACGGCATTGATGAAGGCCGTGGAAAAAGGCCGGGTGGATACGATGGCGCTGTTGATCGCCAGTGGGGCGGATGTCAATGCCAGAGACAATGACGGCGTCAGCGCCCTGATGAAAGCTGCCGGACAGGACGAGACCGAAGATACGGGCGATCAGGGTGTTACGGCGTTGATGATGGTGTCTGCCGAAGACAACATCGCCATCATTTCCCATCTGCTTGCCAAGGGGGCCGATGTCAATGCCAAAGACAACGATGGATTTACGGCGCTGATGCGGGCTGCAGAGAAGGGATACCTCGAATGCGCCAGAAAGCTTGCTGCCGGTGGCGCCAATGTCAATGCCAGGGATAACGATGGATTTACGGCGCTGATCGTGGCGTCTGAAGAAAACAACGCGGATGTCGTCTCATGGCTTCTGGCCAATGGCGCAAACATCAATGCCCAAACCACGGACGGAGCCACCGCACTGATCAAAGCCTCTGCCCAGGGCAATGTGGACTGCATCAAAATATTGCTTGCCAAAGGCGCTAATGTCAATGCCAAGGCATCCGACGGGGGAACGGCCCTGATTATGGCCGTCGGTCAGGGCGATCCGGAAGTTGTTAAAATGCTGCTTGCCAAGGGGGCAAGCGTGAATATGAAGATGGCGGATGGAAACGATGCGCTGAGCACGGCCAAGATGTTCAATCACACCGAAATCGAGGAACTATTGAAATCCGCCAATCCCAGACACAGTTCTTAGCCTTGCCCTGTGAATCAGACGCCGCTAACGGCGTACTCACATATTTTTTCTGCATCACATTCGCATAACCCGCTCGAGGCTCCTGAAAGACCTCCGCGCCGCTCTAAATAACGAAGGCTGCAACACATTTCTCTAAGATTCACAATATTTCAGTTTAACCATTTTGAATAATTCGATGGACCGATCCAATTAAACTGAACCTGTTCCACCGTTCATAAGGAGAGAATATTGAACAAAGGCGTCTGGACAGCAGCCGGTGCCTATGGGCATTCTGCAATATATCACACCGACGCTGCAATTCCTGCCGGGCGTTCTGGTGTATCACGAGCCATTTTCCCATTCCAAACTGATCGGATTCGGGTTGGTCTGGATGGCGTTGATCATTTTCGGAATGGAAGGATATCTGGCCGGCCGCAGGAAGCTGACGGCAGCCACCTGAGACTGTTATTATATTGATATAAGGAAGAATTCATGAAAAAAGTCCGCTTCCACCCCGCTCTTTTTTGTATCCTGCTCGTGCTGTGCCTGTTTTCCGAAGGCTATCCCGCCGGGTGGCAGAACCAGAGGCCCTTCATGCCCGATTTGGTTGCGGTATGGGGCATCTCGGCGGATAAGGTGATCGCCGTCGGGAAAAAGGGCACCATCACCGCCTTCAAAGGCGATAAATGGATGGGGTTTCCGCAGGTTTCATCATCGGACTTGTGGGGAATCTGGGGAAGTGCTGAAACCGATGTCTTTGCCGTGGGGTCGGACAGCACAATTCTTCATTTCGACGGCATCAAGTGGACAAAAATGGCCTGCGAAAGCCGCCATCTGTTCCTCGGCATCTGGGGAAGCGCGGCCAATGATGTTTTCGCTGTGGGTGCCGGCGGTACCATTTTTCATTACGACGGGCATACCTGGTCGCCGATGGCAGTTCCTGTCAGCGCCAACCTGTGGAATATCTGGGGAAGCTCATCCACCGATGTTTTTGCCGTCGGCGATGACGGAACGATCGTACACTACACCGGGCGGGAATGGCACCGCATGGAAAGCGGCATTTCCGCTCAAATTCTCGGTATCTGGGGAACTTCCGGCCAGGATGTTTTTGCCGTGGGCGCCAAGGGGGCCATCCTCCATTATGACGGAACAAAGTGGTCCCGCATGAGTGCTTTGACTGTTTCCGACATCTGGAGCGTTTGGGGAAACACATCCACCCATGTATTCGCCGTCGGTACGAGCGGCACGATCTTGCACTGGAACGGCTCGGCATGGGCCCAGACACCGACCCAAGTCACCGTCGATCTTTATGCCGTGTGGGGAAGTGCTGCGGGTTCGTTTGTCGCGGTGGGTGCCGAAAGCACAATTCTCATCAATCAGAAATAGAGATGTCCATTGCCGAACTTTTGTAGTGGCATACCCTCCTCAAGGAAATCCGCATGAGACGATTTCATTCATACGGCCCGGTGGATCAAGATATCCATTTTTGTGTCCCCGCGTGAATCTGGTGAAAAACTGCCTCGATCACATCATCGGCGAGCCCGGCAAAAGCGGCCATTATTTCACCATCTGGGGCTTCCGGCAGACCGGTAAAACCTGGCTGATGCGTCAGGTCAAACAGCAGATCGAAAATGACTACCCGGATGGGAATCGACAGTCTGAAAGGCTCACCATTACCGGAGAACCACCATGAATTTCACTGAAAAGCAGATTCTGGAAAAAACCGGCCTGCACGTCGGCAGGCTGGGTCCGGATGTGGATATCTGTATGACCGGACCCGGAAGCCTTGCTCAGATGCAAGAAGCCCTGACCGCCCTGGATCGGGGGCCGCTTTCTGATGATGAAATGCTGCGGGTGAAGGCCATTGGGGATTATGTGCATGATCATAACCGGCGTTTGTTTTTCAATCATTGAACGAGCAATGACTTTTTGAAGCTGATTACAATTCCGGAATTATGGCTTGATTCTAAGATAACTTATTGAAAAGGGTTTTCGAATATGCCATAGGGTTCAGTATTGCTAATACCCAGCTT
>CAZBUL010000037.1:0-20066 GCA_964495045.1 uncultured Desulfobacterales bacterium
ATACCGGTACTGAACGATCGGGTGAAGACATGGTGATGAATCGGGAAATTGGATATTCCTCGCTTATACCAACTGTTTGCCGGCCCCCGGTCCCGGTGCCACGCCATAAATCTGTTCGATCTTGAGAATCACGGCCCCTTTGGATTTCAGCGGAAACCCCTTCTGGGTGCTGCGTTCCTCGATCCATCTGGCGGTGTCTTCATATCGGGGGCCCGATGTTTCGATGACGACCCGGCCTTTGAGTTGATATCCTTCCCGGCCTTCCCAATAGGTCAGGGCTGCCTGGGGGTTGGCTTGCAGATTGGCCAACGTTTTGTTGAAAAACTGGTCGGAGATCAGAACCGTTTCATCGTCGAGAATTTTTTTGGCTCCGACCGGAACGGCATTGGGGGTGCCGTCTGTGCTGGCCGTTGAGAGGACGGCGATATGTACCTTGTCGAAAAGTTCCTTCATTCGTTCTGTCATGTGTGCCATGTGCATTCCTTTTAGAGTTGTTTCGAGGCATCAATTGCCCAGTCTGCGCTTGATCGTTGTCCACAGTTTTCGTCTGCGGCTGTGCTCGAACTGCCATTGCTCGATGATTTGCTTATAGATTTCGGGATTCAGCTCTTTGACGGCTGCCAGCCAGCGGACATGGAGTTCGTAATTGGAACCGATCACGACAGTGGGGCTGGGAACCATTTTGGGGGCATATTTTTTCCAGCATTCCATGATCACGGGAATATGATTGTTGCCCATGAATTTTTTAAGCCATTCCCGCCGGCTGCTGTTATGGGATTTGTCTCCGATGATACTGGCGGTGCAGGTTTCGACCACTTGGGGAAAAAGGGTCTTGATGTCTGTCAGCTCCGCCATGTCTCGTGTCAGCACGAAAAATGCCTGTTTTTGATCCATAAATGTTTTGGCATTGCCCAGAATGTCCACCAGCCACGCCTGAAGTTTGGCTGAAAACCAGGGGTTTCCCTTATCCGGATCCAAACCGGCTTCGATCAGCCAGTTGATCCAGCAACTGGAAAAATTTTTGACTTTTCCGGGTTTGAATCCAAGTGCCACAGACAAAATGTGCTGCTGCCAGGCATCCAGCAGGCGGAACATTTCCGATAAACCGATGTGAGATATCAGACGGGCAACACCATCCCAATCGAAGGGATTTTGATAGGTGACCAGTTGAAACTGGATGATATGATTGCGGTCGATCCATCCGATTTTTTCAGTAGTCATACACCAATTCTGCATCACTTCGGTAATCGCCTCATCAGGGAAATGATGGATGCCGCGTTTGACGGCCGCCGCCAGCAACTGGGTTTCGACATCCCATGCAGCGATTTCCCCTTCCTGAACGGCATAACTGCCGACAATGAGATTGCATATTTTTTCCGCTTCCTCCCACTGATTGTTCTTCAACAGGTTTTTGAGCGGGGGCACCCCATACAGCCAGTTCTCGGATACGAGTTTTAAACAGTTATCGAGATATATCCGTGCATCGAACCGACGCGAGAGATTCAGGTATATCTGATGCCAGAATGAATCGACATGGCTCAATCGTTTTTCCCATTCCGGTTCGTCTTCATGATGCTTGATGATGTCAAAAATCTGTTGCTGGTGATCATCCGGAAGGGACTCGAAAAAATAAATCATGCCCTGGTTGTTGAGCAAAATGATGGTCAGTTGTGCTTCCAGAAGATTGAGACGACTGATGAACTGCTCCAGGGATGAGGAATTGAGCCATGTCCATTTGAGTGTACACTGGGTGGCAAATGTGCCGAGAATACATCTTTTCCTTTCGAGTTCCAACCAGTCGGGATAATCTCTCAGGTTTTTTTCGATGGCCGTCAGGGCATCCGTAAAAATGTCTGCGGATGCAATTTTGAGGGGAACGACAGACTCGATGAGGGGAAGCAGATATCGGCAGATTTCTTCCAGATCGTCTGCAAACTGGGTGGTGTTGAAAACCGGTGACTCCCAGGTGTGCCGACGCACGGCGTATTCACTCTCTTCATCACCGACTTTGATGACCGTATTGTTCCATAGCTCCCATAATCGCTGCCATTGTTGAATGATTTTTTCCTCGAAGGATATGCTTTTTCTGGACCGGGTGCGGGGTGACGCGATCAGTCCGGAAAGTGTTTCTGCTGTTCCCCCATCGAGGCGGGACAGCAGGACTTCCATGTGGTCGGGATTGATGATCGAAAATGCAGCATCGAGCACTTTTGCAAGTTCTTCGTATGTTAGTGCTTCGAGCAGTCGATATCCAGTCTTTCTTTTCATTGGGATTTCTCCACATCGGAAATCAGGGAAACCGCTTTGGTGCTACAGACTGATGACCGTTCCATTGCAGGAAAGATCGATCAATTCGGCACCGGTAGCCATGCGGGCACCTTTGATCAGATCGTCGGCACTGATTTTTCGGGATGCCGCACACGGCGTGCAGACCAGAATCGGCACTTCGTATTCTTGAAGATAGGAAAGGTGATCGTCCGCAGAATCTCCGGTGGCTGCCCGCACATGGGCAGACAGGCCTTCCTTGGCCAGATATACGGCTTCATCCAATAGAAACAGGGTGGTGTTTTTGCCCTGTTTTTTTGCGGTGGCTGCCAGAAAAAAAGCACGGGTCGCCCGGTTGGGGTTGTCTGTTCCGCATGAGAGTACGATCACCACGTTGTCTGTCATATCATGTCTCCTTTGTTGAGGGGGGTATCGGCCAGCAGGGAATACCCAGTCTGGCATTTCCAATGGAATTGTGCTAAAAAGCCCTGGAATTATCTTCCTAATAACACCAAAATCGGCTCGAATCAATGGGATTAACCATCATTTTGAACAGATACTGCAACCATAGGTAATTATGATTCCTGATACCATTTATACCCGACCCATCTGGCTGGATACAGCCTCTGGTATCGTCCATGTCATCGATCAAAGAAACCTTCCCCATACAGTTAACGTTCTGGAACTGAAGACCCCCGATGACGTCGTCATGGCCATTCAGGACATGGTGGTGCGCGGTGCACCGCTCATCGGTGTGACAGCGGCGTATGGCGTGTATCTTTCGGTGGTCAATTCAACAGACCAGGGGGATCCTGAGGGATATCTCAAGCAGGCTTGCCGACGCATCCAGTGTAGCCGTCCAACGGCTGTCAATCTGTTCTGGGCTGTTGAGCGCATGTTGAAACGCATTTGCGGCATTCCGAATTTTGCAGACAGACTCGAAGCAGCCCGGCAGGAGGCGGAATGTATCGCGGCAGCCGAAGTGGAAAACTGCCGGATGATCGGTGTGCATGGGCTTTCGGTGATGCAGCGGCTGGCGGCCAAAAAATCGGGAAAACCGCTTCAGGTGCTGACCCACTGCAATGCTGGATGGCTGGCCTGTGTGGAACATGGCACGGCCACGGCTCCCATGTATGCGGCATTCGATGCGGGTATCGATATTCATGTATGGGTGGATGAAACCCGGCCCCTCAATCAGGGCGCCCGGCTGACGGCCTGGGAACTGGGACAGCGCGGGGTGCCTCATACCGTGATCACCGACAATGCCGGCGGGCATCTCATGCAGCATGGTCTGGTGGATGTCGTTATCGTCGGATCGGACCGGGCTACCCGGACAGGCGATATCGCCAACAAAATCGGCACCTACCTGAAGGCTCTGGCTGCCAGGGACAATGGTGTCCCGTTTTACGTTGCCCTGCCGTCGAGCACGTTCGACTGGGGGATGACCAACGGTCTGGTGGATATTCCCATTGAAATCCGCGACCCGGATGAAGTCCGATACGTGCAGGGTCAAAGCGACGGCAGGCTGTGTCGTGTATTGATTCCGCCTGAAACCAGTCCCGCAGCCAATTATGCATTCGATGTCACCCCGGCCAGGCTCATCACTGGACTGATGACTGAAAGAGGCGTTTGCCGACCGGATGAAGCCGATATTTTGAGGTTGTTTCCCGAAGCAGTGTAGGCGTGTGTCAATATCTGAAAGGAGAAAAATATGAAATCTTCATTATATTGGGCAGACAGTTATTTGACCAAACGCCGGACAGCCTCCGGGGCCATCCAGAAGATCCGTTCGGGTCAGCGGATTTTTATTGGTTCAGCCTGCGGAGAGCCCCAGGAACTCGTTCGTGCCCTGAATGAAACAGGGAAGGGATTGACAGGCCTGGAACTGGTTCGGCTGATGAGTTTCGAAACCCCCGCCATGGCTGATATTTCCTGCAATGCGGAGATGTTCAGCCGCAATGTCCGGAATATTTACCTGGGGGCGGCCGCGGCAGCTTCCATGATTCCCAACCGCCGATTTATCACCCCGCTCAACTTGTCCGATGTGCCGGATTTGTTTTTAAGCCGGAAACTGCCCATCGATGTGGCGCTGATTCAAACAAGCCCGCCCGACGACTTCGGCTGGATGAGTCTGGGGGTGTCTGTGGATGTGACTTTGGCCGCCGCCAATTCGGCCGATGTCGTCATCGCACAGGTGAATCCCCGGATGCCGCGGGTATTGGGTCACAGCTTCATCCACATGAACGACGTGGATATCATCGTGGAGCACGAAGAAGACGTCGTCTCGGTTCCCCCTCAACCCCAGTCGGATGCCACGTCCCGTATCGGCAAGCACATCGCCCGTCTGATCGAAGACGGTGCGACCCTTCAAATCGGGCTGGATGCCGCTTCCCAGGCGGCATTGAACGCGCTGTCCGATAAAAACGATTTGGGGATTCATTCCCAGTACATCAATGATGACATCATGCACCTGTATTCCATGGGGATCATCACCAATCGGAATAAAGGTGTCAATGTCGGAAAAATCGTTGCATCGGCGGCCATCGGATCGGTGAACCTTTATGAATTCATCAACGACAATCCTGCGGTGGATTTTCATCCCTCCAATTACGTGAACGATCCATTCATCATCAGCCAGCATCACCGCATGACATCCATGAATACCGCACGGGCCATCGATCTGACCGGTCAGGTAACGGCCGAGACCTCGGCGCGCACCTATTTCACGGGGATTACGGGAATTCTTGATTTCGTTCGGGGCTCCCGCCGGTCTGCCGGAGGCAAATCGATCATGATTTTGCTGAGCACTTCCGAGGACGGCAGCCAGAGCCGGATTGTGCCCAATCTTGATGATGCGGCCTGTGTGGTGCCCCGCGGCGACGTGCAATATGTGGTGACCGAATACGGTGTGGTCAATTTGTTCGGTAAAAGCTTTCAGGAGCGGGCCATGGCCATGATTGAAATCGCCCATCCGGATTTCCGGCAGCAGCTTTTCGATGCGGCGAAAGAAAAAGGATACATTGGTTCCGACCGGTCTTTGGGGGAAGCCGTCCATGCTGTGTACCCCCTTTGGATGGAGGAAATCATGGAAACCCAGGGAATTTCGGTTACCATCCGGCCGTCCAAGCCCGTCGATGACCGGCGGATTCAAGAGCATTATTACGGCCTGGAGAGGGAGGATGTTCTGTCCCGCTTTTTTCACGAAAAAACCATTTTCGGCCGATCCGAAACCGAACAGCGAAGCAAGACCGATTATATCAAGGATCTGACCATTCTGGCCCTGGTCGGAGAGTTTGGTTTCGGCCGCGTGATTGCTGTTGGAGAGAGCCGGTACCTTCCCGAATTGAACATGTCGGAAGTGGCGTTTTCCGTCAACCGGAAATATCAGGGAAAAGGAATCGCCCGACGCATTATGGCCACGCTGGCCAAAGCCGCCAAGGAAAACGGCATAGCCGGTCTGATCGCCTACACGGAAGTTCAAAACAAAAAAATGATCAATTTGTTCAAATCACTTCCGTATCCGGTGAAAAGCAAATATGTGCCGGAAGGTCTCTATCTCGAGTGTCGCTTCGATAATGAAGACTCGCAGACAACATCCGATGGTAAGGCAGCTCAATAAAAATACAAAGCACATTCAGGTGAGCTGCCCGGAATTATCATGGTCATCGCCGCATTCATTGGAGAAATAATCCTTGACATCCTTTTGTCATATCCCTTAAATCACCCCATGCTGACAGATTTAGAAAAAAAAATTATTGCCGCCATTCAAGACGATATTCCCATTACCCCGCATCCCTATCGTGTTATCTCCGACAATATCGGTGTTTCTGAAGCCGTCTTTCTTGAAACGCTTCAGAATCTCTGCCAGCGGGGGGTGATCCGCCGTTTGGGGGCAACCCTTCGCCATCAGAAATCCGGCTATGAGGCCAATGCCATGACGGCCTGGCAGGTGGAAGAAGAACGGGTGGATGAAGTCGGGCGTAAAATGGCGGCATTTCGGGAAGTTTCCCATTGCTATCGGCGCAATCCCAGCGATCGGTGGCCCTATAATCTCTACACGATGATTCATGCTCGGGATGAATCCGCCTGTGTGGAAATCGCCCGCCGCATTTCCGAGACAACGGTCGTTCCATCCTACAAGCTGCTTTTCAGCCGCAGAGAATTGAAAAAAACGTCCATGGAATATTTTCCGAACGGCAGCGACGATGGCTGAGAAATTCCGCCGGTCGGCAACCTTTCCTGCCCCGATGTCCACCGCCTCTCCGCATATTCTTCTGGTCAATCCCTGGATACACGATTTTGCAGCATACAATTTTTGGGCGGCGCCCCTGGGTTTGTTGACACTCGGCGGGTTGCTGCGGCGTCTGGGAGCCGGTATTTCCATGATCGATTGTTTGAACCGTTTTCATCCCCGGCTTCCGGATGCCGATCCGTCCGCCCGGTGCGGCCGGGGGCCGTATCTCAAAACAACCATCCCCAAGCCCGATGGTCTGGCGGATATTCCCCGAAACTACTGCCGTTATGGAATCCGGCCGGAATGGTTTGTAGAAGAATTAAAGTCTCTGCCGCGGCCGGATATCATTCTGGTTACCTCGATGATGACGTATTGGTATCCGGGTGTCTGTGAAGCCATATCCATCGCCAAAAATATTTTTCCGGATGTTCCGGTGATTCTGGGCGGCATTTATGCCACCCTTTGTCGGGAACATGCCGAGCGGGTTTCCGGGGCAGACAGGGTCATTACCGGTTCCGGAATCTCCGAGCTGCTTGCGGCGATTCATGAGATGATCGGCTGGTCTGTTCCGCAAGTGCTCGATCCGGATGATCTGGATATGTTTCCCTTACCCGCAGCCGATTTGCAAAGGAAGATTCCGTTTATCGCGCTGATGACATCGACAGGATGTCCGTTTTCCTGTGCGTATTGTGCCTCCGGCTATCTGAATCCGAAACGCCGGGTGCGGTCTGTGAAACGGATTCTTGAAGAAATCCAATTCTGGCATGTTACCCATCAAGTGCAGGATATGGTGTTTTACGACGATGCCTTGCTGGTCGATGCCGACCGGCATGCCATTCCGCTGTTCGAAAATATCATCGAAGCCGGCCTTGGCGGCAGGATTCGGTTCCATACCCCCAATGCCGTGCATATCCGGGAAATCAACGATCGCACCGCCGGGCTGATGGCAGCCGCCGGTTTTCATACGATCCGGCTTGGTCTCGAGACAACGGCGGACCATCGCCTGGATCACAAGGTCACCCGGAAAGAATTTTTAAATGCCGTATCATGCCTGAAAGCCGCCGGATTCGGGCGGGAGCAGATCGGTGCCTATCTGTTGACCGGCCTGCCGGGTCAATCCTGGAATACGGTCGAAGAAGCCGTCCAAACGGTTCTGAAAGCAGGTGTCACCCCCATTCCGGCGCATTTTACACCCATCCCCCACACGGATCTTTGGCCGGCCGCTGTGGCATCTTCCCGATACGATCTGGCATCCGATCCGATCTATACCAACAACGCCATCAATCCCTGCCGGAAAGACCCGTTTTCATGGGAGCCGCTGCTCAAGCTCAAACGATTGATCAAATCGCCGCCTTTTCAGATCGACTGAAGGCATTCGTTATATCAAAATCGGCTTTTTTGGTGAAATTCAAATGATTCTGTGGTAATCATACGAAGAGCAATGCCGAAAACGGATTTTGGACGGTTCCATTCTCACACCGTCAAGAGGGAATGACAGAATTCATTTGACTTGTTTTCGACAATTTCATATTCAATTGATGTTTCAATGTATCCAGCGCAATGATGGTCATCATCAATAACTTTATTTATAAGAATGGAGGATAGCCCAGAACTCTATATGAGCTGTAAAATTATCATCAATGCCATCGATCCGGCCGAATGCCGCATCGCCAAGGTCAAAGACAACAAACTCGAAGAATTTTACGTCGAAACCGCTTCCCGCGAATTCACCCAAGGAAACATCTATAAAGCCGTTATCACCCGCATCGAGCCCAGCCTTCAGGCGGTCTTTGTGGATTACGGAGCGGACCGCCATGGATTTCTTCAAAAAAGTGAAATTCACAGTGATTATTATCACGATGTCTCTTCCGGAGACTATTCCATTCAACATCTCGTCAAACGCGGTCAGGAGCTGTTGGTTCAGGTCATCAAGGAACCCTTCATGAAAAAAGGGGCCATGTTGACCACCTTTCTTTCGCTGGCCGGCCGGCATGTTGTTCTGATGCCGGGCAGTGAAAACCGCGGTATCTCCCGAAAAATCGAAGACGAAGAAGAGCGCAAACGCCTGAAGGAAATCATCAACGGCATCAAACTGCCCGAAGGATACGGCATCATCGTTCGTACGGCGGGCGTGGACTGTTCCAAGACCGATATCACCAAAGATCTGAATTATCTGATGCGGCTCTGGAAGAATATCAAGGGCAATGTCATGAAGGAAAAGACGCCGGCCCTGCTCTATAAGGAGCGCAATCTCGTGCAGCGGTCGCTGCGGGATTATTTTACGCCGGACATCACGGAAATCCTGATCGACGAGCCCGGTGTGTATCGGGATGCCAAAGAATTCATCGATATCATCTCTCCCAAACAAACCAAAATCGTCAAACTCTACAAAGGCCCCAAACCCATTTTTACCAAATGCGAACTCGAATCCCAGATCGCTTCCATTTTTGAAAGCCGCGTGAATCTGAAATCCGGCGGATCGATTGTTATCGACCAGACCGAAGCATTGGTGGCCATTGACGTCAATTCCGGGAAAGCGACCCAAAACAAATCCATCGAACAGACCGCCCTGGTCACCAACCTCGAGGCAGCCGAAGAAATTGCCAGGCAATTGCGATTACGGGATCTGGGGGGGCTGTTGGTTCTTGATTTCATCGACATGCGGGAGCAGAAGCACAAGCTCGAAATTGAAAAAGCGCTGAAAAATCATCTCAAAATCGATAAGGCCAAAACCAAGATCGGCAAAATATCCAAATTCGGCCTGCTTGAAATGTCCCGCCAGCGCATCCGTCCTTCCATCGAGTTCGGCAGCCATGAGCCCTGCCGCTACTGCAAGGGGAAGGGGGTTACCGCCTCCGCCGAAACCCTGGGGCTCAGTTTTCTGCGCCAGCTCACGCTTGAAACCCTGAAAGATGACATTGTCGGTGTCAAGGGTGTTGTTCCTTCGGAAGTCGCTTTTTTTCTGTTGAACCGCAAGCGCCGGGAGATCTTGGACCTGGAGGATAGCAGGGGGTTTCGGGTGAGTATCGAAGGCGACCCCCTCATGGTGCCCGGAGACAGCCGGATCCTTTGTGACAGAAAGGCGGGTTCGGAAGGAGTCTGACGATACGTTCGGGGGCGATGAAAGATATGATTGGGAAATGGAAAGGCAAAAAGCCGGTATTTGTCATTGGCGGGGGGGCACTCGTGTTATTTGTGGCTGCTTTGGGTTTCTGGGCGGTCATCGACAATAACCGCGGTGGAACCCAGTCTGTGGCGGCCCCGCCGGTGCCGGAACGCATTCCCATCCGCCAGATACCGGTCATCGATTACAATCAAATCGATAAAAACGCCGAATTGCGGGAGCTCATGAAAAACCGCAAAGCACAGTATGGTATGGATGCCGGTGTCGATATGATCGCCAAGCCCGGAGAAACAGTCAAGGTCGGCAATGTGGAAGTGCCGATGAAAGAGATTGTGAACAAGATTCGGCTGAATCAGCTCCAGGTCGTCTCAGGCGATCCGCAGCCGTCCGCCGAAATCCATTCGGACGATGCATTCGGAATCTATGTGGTTCGGCCCGGAGACAGCATCTGGAAGATTCATTACCGCCTGCTCCAGGGGTTTTTCGAGCAGCGGGGGATTTCCGTTCCCTGGTGGTCCGATGAGCCGCTGCGGAGTGGAAAAAGTTCCGGTGTGGCCAGAATCCTGAAATATTCCGAATCGATGGTATCCATATACAATGTCAGGGAACGCAAGATCGAAACGGATCTGAATCATTTGGAGTCAGACAGTAAAATCGCGGTGTTCAACATCGCCAAAACCCTTGAACGGTTTCAGCAGATCGATTATCAACAGATCAACCGTGTCCGGTTCGACGGCAAAAAACTATTGATACCAGGGGAAAGGTAAAGTCATTACATGCCGGGGCGGTTTTCCTGCCAGGACGGTTGTATATTATATCGATAACATAGGAAGAATCATGATCAAACGTTATACCCGTAAACCCATGGGGGATATCTGGACAGACGAAAACAAGTATCGGACGTGGCTGAAGGTAGAAATTGCCGCCTGCCAGGCCATGGCCGAAGCGGGGAAAATTCCCCGGAGTGCCCTGGATGTCATCCGTGAAAAGGCCGATTTTTCGGTAGAACGCATCGAGGATATCGAGGCCGAAACCCGGCACGATGTCATCGCTTTTTTGACGAGTGTGGCCGAATTCGTGGGGCCCGACTCCCGGTATATTCATTTGGGGCTGACCTCGTCGGATGTTTTGGATACGAGCATGGCCTGTCTGCTGAAACAGGCCGGTGAAATGATTTTGGAAGACTGCGACCGGCTGATGTCCGTCATCAAAACCCGTGCTTTCGAGCACAAAGATACGGTTATGATCGGCCGCTCTCATGGCATCCATGCCGAGCCCATCACCTTCGGCCTCAAACTGGCCGTCTGGTACGACGAAATGAAACGTAACCGCAGGCGCATGGAACAGGCCGTCGAAACCATCAGCGTGGGCAAGATTTCCGGGGCCGTCGGAACCTTCGCCAATATTTCGCCGCAGGTGGAAGCCCGAGTCTGTGCGTTGTTGCAATTAAAACCGGCGCCGGCATCCACGCAGATCATTCAGCGGGACCGGTATGCCGAGTATTTTACCACACTGGCGGTCATGGCTTCTTCCATCGAAAAAATAGCCATTGAAATACGCCATCTGCAGCGAACGGAAGTCCTGGAGGCTGAGGAATATTTTTCCAGCGGGCAAAAAGGCTCGTCATCCATGCCGCACAAGCGTAATCCCATCGGCTCCGAGAATCTCTGCGGTCTGGCGCGGCTGGTGCGGGCCAATGCCGTGGCATCCCTTGAAAATGTGGCTCTGTGGCACGAACGCGACATCAGTCATTCTTCCGTGGAACGGGTGATCGCCCCGGACAGCACCATTTTGATGGATTACATGCTGCACCGGCTGACCGGACTGATTGGCAACCTGCTGGTCTATCCCGAGCGCATGAAAGAAAATCTGAACCGGATGAAAGGCCTGGTGTTTTCCCAGCAGATATTGCTCGAACTGGCCCAAGCGGGTCTGACCCGTGAAGAAGCCTATCGACTGGTTCAGTTGCAGGCCATGAAAGTCTGGCAGGAAAATGTCGATTTTCAGTCTCTTATTCAAAACGATGCCCGCATTGCGGAAGTGCTTGGCCCAGAGAAGATCAAAGAAATATTTGACCTTGATTACCATTTAAAGTATATCAGCGACATTTTTGATCGCGTTTTCGGGTCTTGAACTGCCGTGCTTCTCAGTTCCCTCTGTATCCTGTCATGAGATGCCGCTTGTCAGCCGTGGTCGTTCGTTTTCCGTGTGAAATCCCGCCCGCATTGGATCATCTGATTTTCTGCATCAAACGGGTGACTTTTTTTTGGGGAGTGCCGGTATCGGGAGGATAATTCCGGCCGGGGGAAGTATGGATGCCATCCGGTGTCTAATGTTGCATCGGCATGTTGATTATTAATCATTTTATTCGTGTGGAGGTTTTATCGTGGTAAATATCGCTTATGCAATGGGTCAGAACGGCGTGGCCGCTCCTGGGTCCGCCGGGGGTCTGGCCTCGTTTATTCCGCTGATACTGATGTTTGTCATTTTTTATTTTCTGCTCATTCGTCCGCAGCAGAAAAAGACCAAAGAACATCGGGATATGATCGCCAGTGTCAAGAAAGGTGACCGGATCGTCACCAGCGGCGGCATTCACGGACAGGTGACAGCCGTTGAAGATGCGACGCTGACCGTTGAAATATCGGACAAGGTGCGGATCAAGCTGAATCGGGCCAATGTCTCCGGGTTGGTACAATCGCAGTCGCAGCAGGTCAAAAAGGCGGCTGAACCCGAAAAATCCAAATAAACCGTCAACCGACAACAGAGAAAAATACATTGTCGCCTTGAATTCGCGGACAGCTCTTCGGAGAGCGGCGGATTGTATCGGCAATGTCTGGTTTGATCAGTGAAAGGATTCGATCATTGAAGAACATTTCTTGGAAACTCGTCGTCAGCATCGTGGTTGTTTTGGCGGCCGTCGTTTACACCATCCCCACTTTCATGCCTGAAGTTTGGCCTCATAAGAAAATCAATTTGGGATTGGACCTTCAGGGCGGCATGCATCTGGTTTTGGAAGTCCAGAGCGAAAAAGCGGTGGAAAGCACCATCGAGCGTATGGTGCAGGATCTGCGTCAATCCCTGAAGAAAGAGCAAATTCGGGCGACCGGTGAACAGCTTCAAGGCCTGAAAATCACGATGAAGATCGAAGGTAAGGAGCAGATAGACAAGTTCGATAAGCTTCTGAATGATTCATATAAAGAATTCAGAATCCAGTCTCGCAGTATGGACGGGGAAGCGCTGACCATTTCTTTGGATCTGCCAGACAAAGAAACCGCCCGGATCAAAAAAATGGCAGTCGAACAGGCCCTTGAAACCATCCGGAACCGGATCGACCAGTTCGGTGTCAGCGAGCCCGATATCCGCCTGCAAGGAGAAAACCGTCTGCTCATCCAACTGCCCGGAGTCAAAGACACCCAGCGTGCCAAAGACCTGATCGGCAAAACCGCCCTGCTCGAATTCAAACTCCTCGACGAAAACCACGATGTGGATGCGGCCGTCAAGGGAACGGTGCCGCCGGGCACCGAAGTCCTTTATGAAGTCCGGGAAGACCAGGAAACCCGCCGATCCACCAAGACGCCTTATTTGCTGATGAAGCGGGCCGTTCTGACCGGTTCCTATCTGACCGATGCCAAGGTGCAGATCGATTCCCAGTATAACGAGCCTTATGTGTCCATCAAATTTGACAAAAAAGGGGCGCTGCTGTTCGAAAAAGTCACCGAAGAAAACGTCAAGAAACGTCTGGCCATCGTGTTGGATCAGAAAGTATATTCCGCACCGGTGATTCAGGAAAAGATTTCCGGCGGTGAAGCCCGGATCACCGGCCGGTTCACGCCTGAAGAAGCCCGTGATTTGGCCATCGTTCTGCGAGCAGGTGCCCTGCCGGCGCCTGTGAAAATTCTCGAAGAGCGAACCGTCGGGCCTTCTTTGGGAACAGATTCCATTCACAATGGCCTGGTGGCTGGTATTGTGGGGGCAATTCTCGTTGTGCTGTTCATGGCGATGTACTACAAAGGTGCCGGTATCATCGCCGATATTGCCCTGATGTTTAATGTCATCATGATTTTCGGCGGATTGGCTGCATTTCAGGCGACTCTCACCATGCCGGGTATTGCCGGTATCGTTCTGACCATCGGTATGGCCGTTGATGCCAATGTGCTCATCTTCGAGCGCATCCGGGAAGAAGTCCGTCGTGGGAAAACGCCCCGGGCGGCTGTGGATGCAGGTTTCGAAATGGCGGCATGGACCATTCTGGATGCCAACATCACAACGCTCATAGCGGCATTGGTGCTCTTTCAATTCGGTACGGGGCCGGTCAAGGGGTTTGCCGTGACATTGAGTCTAGGCGTGGTCACCAGCGTTTTTTGTGCCATGATTTTAACACGAGTGATTTTCGATTACCTGGTCGTTCAACTCAAAATCAAACAGTTGAGTATATAATAAGGATATTTTCATGGAGTTCGTCAAACCCAATGTAAATGTTGACTTTGTCGGCAAAAGAAAAATTGCCTATGCTGTGTCGCTTTCGCTGATTCTTATCAGCATTCTCAGCCTCGTTTTTCATGGTGGGCCCAAATACGGAATCGATTTCGTCGGCGGTACGGTCATCCAAATTAAATTTCCGTCGGCAGTAAAGATTGGTGATATCAAGACCGGCCTCGTGGAAATGGGGATGGAAAATTCAACCATTCAGACGTTTGGAAATGAAGCGGATCATGATTATATGATTCGAACCGAAACACCGCTTCAGACGGATGAAAATTTTTCTCAGAAGATCAAATCCGCCGTTCAGAAAACTACCGGGGTCGAACCGGACATTCGGAGAATTGAGATGGTTGGCCCGCAGGTCGGAAAAGATTTGCAGGAAAAAGCCATGTTCGCCATTTTTTATTCGATGCTTTTCATTGCCGTATATATCTCCGGGAGATTTGAGTTCCGGTGGGCGGCGTGTGCCATCATTGCAGGGGTGTTGATGGGAGGCATCTATTTACTGGGCTTACTGTCCATCACCATGGCGGTCTTGATTCCCCTGGCGGTTGTCATCACGATGGTGTTATTTTGGATATTGAATCTCAAGTATGCCATGGGTGCCATCATTGCATTGATTCACGATGTCGTTATCACTGTGGGGTGCTTTTCAATTCTGGGGAAAGAATTCTCTTTGCCAATCATTGCCGCAATATTGTCTATTATGGGGTACTCTCTGAATGATACAATCATCGTTTATGACCGTATCCGAGAAAATATTCGCAAACATCCCAAGAAGCCCTTTGGTGAAATTATCAACCGGAGTGTCAACGAAACTCTCAGCCGAACCATTTTGACATCAATGGCAGCTATTATCACCGTCATGTCCCTATTGATTTTGGGGGGGGGGACGATACAGGATTTTGCATTCGCTATGTTGGTGGGAATTCTGACCGGCACCTATTCTTCGATTTATGTGGCCAGCCCAGTTCTGTTGGCCTGGCAGGATGCCGCAAAAAAGAAGTAAGTGAATGGACGCCTATCTGCCATGGCTGACCCTCAAATATGTTCCGGGCATCGGCAATTTGCTGTACAATCGGCTCATCGGTCGGTTCGGTCGCCCGGAACATGTTTTCGAGGCATCGACAGAGCGGCTTCTTGAAGTTGAAGGCATCTCCCCTCGTTTGATTACCGCAATCCGGCAGGCCGTCCTGCCGGATGACGCCCGCAAAGACCTGGATGTTGCCGATCGGAAAGGATATCGCATCCTCTGTCTGACGGATCCGGATTATCCCTGTTTGTTGCGGGAAATTCCCGATCCTCCGCCACTGCTTTATGTCGCCGGAACTATCGATACGTCCGAAAATTGCCTGGCTGTGGTGGGTTCCCGGAACGCCACAGCCTATGGAATTACGACGACCCGGCAGCTTTGCGGTGATCTGGTGGGTAAAGGATTGTGTATCGTCAGCGGCATGGCACGGGGGATCGATACAGCCGCCCATGAAGGGGCTTTGATGGGAAAAGGCCGCACCATAGCGGTTTTGGGAAGCGGGCTGGAGCAGATTTATCCGGCTGAAAACCGCGAGCTGTTTCAGAAAATCACCGAGAACGGGGCCGTGGTTTCCGAGTTTCCGCTGAACGCCCAGCCCGAAGCCCATCATTTCCCCCAGCGTAACCGGATCATCAGCGGCATGTCGTTGGGAACGCTGGTGGTCGAGGCGACCCGGAACAGCGGATCATTGATCACCGCGCGCATGGCCGCCGAACAGAATCGTGAAGTATTTGCCATACCGGGAAGCATCCACTCTTTCAAAAGCACCGGCACCCACATTCTGATCAAACAGGGTGCCAAGCTGGTTGAACATGTTCAGGATATTCTGGATGAGATCAACCTCGACGATCGTCGTCTTCCCGGACCCAGCAGCAGTGTAATCGGAAAGCCGTCAACTCCCGTATTGCCGCCATTGTCGGAAACGGAATCCATGGTTTTCAATGCATTGAGCACTTATCCGATTCACAGCGATGAACTGGTTCGCAAACTGTCTCTGTCATCCGGTAAACTCATGGGCATCCTGCTTCAGCTCGAAGTGAAGGGGCTGATACAGCAGACGGCAGGCAACTATTTTTCGGTTTTGGAAATATGATTGCCTGTAACTATTCAAACCATATCTTATAATTTTTTCGAGGTCTGTTCGTGTCAAAACCCCTTTTGATTGTTGAATCGCCCACCAAGGTGAAAACCCTCAGGAAATATCTTGGCGACCAATATGCCATTGCGGCTACCGTCGGCCATATTCGGGATTTGCCGGAAAAAGAAATGGGCATCGATGTGACGGATGGATTCAAACCCAAATACAGCACCATTCCGGGGAAGCAGAAAGTCATCACGACGTTAAAGCAGGCCGCTGGCGACACTGACCTTGTCTATCTGGCCCCTGACCCGGACCGTGAAGGTGAGGCCATTGCCTGGCATACGGCCGAGATATTGAAGAAAAAAGGTCGAGTGTTTCAGCGGGTATTGTTTCATGAACTGACCCGAAACGCCATATTGAAGGCCATGTCCTCGCCTGTGGAGCTGGATCGCAGTAAATTCGAGGCTCAGCAGGCCCGTCGCATACTGGATCGGTTGGTCGGTTACCAGATATCTCCGCTGCTCTGGCGCAAAGTCAAAGGCGGGCTGAGTGCCGGCCGGGTGCAGTCGGTGGCGGTGCGGATGATTTGCGAGCGGGAGCGGGCGATTCAGGCCTTCGTTACGGAAGAATACTGGAGTATTACGGCCAATCTCGAAGGCAGCAAGCCGCCGGTGTTTTCTGCCAAGCTGGTCAAATATCAGGGTGAAAAAATCAAGATTCCCGATGAAGCAAACGCCCTGCGGATTCGGGATGAACTGAATCAATTGCCGTTTGTCATCGAAAATATCGTCAAGAAAACCACCAAGCGCAATCCGCTGCCGCCCTTCACCACAAGCAAGCTTCAGCAGGAAGCCATCCGGAAATTGCGGTTTTCGGCCAAAAAAACCATGAGCATTGCGCAGGAACTCTACGAAGGCATCGAGATGGGATCGGGCGGGCCGGTCGGTTTGATCACCTATATGCGAACAGACTCCACGCGGATTTCCGAAGATGCGGCCAACGAAGCCTTGAAGTTGATTCAAGAACGATTCGGAAAAGATTATGCATTGCTGAAACCGCGTTTTTTCAAGAATACCAAAAAGGTGCAAGATGCCCACGAAGCCATTCGACCCGCATCGGTATTCGTCACGCCCGAACAGGCCGCGCCATTTTTATCCAAAGATCAGTTGGCACTCTACACCCTTATATGGAAACGATTTGTGGCATCCCAGATGGCCGAAGCCCTGATCGACAGCACCACATTCACCGTCCAGGCAGGTCATTATCAGTTGACCGCTACAGGGTCCATCATCAAGTTTCCCGGTTTTATGGCGCTCTATCTGTCTGCGGACGATGAGGCTGAAAACGAATCGGATCCGGCCAAAGCCAGGCTGCCAGAGCTTTCCAAAGGCGAAACATTGACGGTAAAAGAGCTGCTGCCCAAGCAGCATTTCACCCAGCCGCCTCCCCGGTATTCCGAAGCATCATTGGTCAAGGCCCTGGAAGAAAACGGCATCGGACGGCCCAGCACTTACGCGGCAATTCTTTCGACCATTCGCGGAAAGGCGTATGTCGAGCTGGAAAAAGGCTTTTTCGTTCCCAGTGAACTGGGATTCATCGTCAATGATCTCATTGTCGCCAGTTTTCCCGAGGTTTTCGATATCGAATTTACGGCCAGAATGGAAGACAATCTCGACCGGATCGAAACCGACGAAGCGGCGTCGCTGGATGTTCTGACAGACTTTTATGAGCCATTCAAGCTGCGGCTCGACCATGCCGCCACTCAGATGATCAGCATGAAAGGGGTCGGCACTGCCACGGATTTGGACTGTCCGCAATGTAAGGCTCGAAAGCTGCATATCAAGATGGGGAAAAACGGCCATTTTCTGGCGTGCAGCGGATATCCGGATTGTAAGTTCACGAGCAATTACACGCGTGACGACAAGGGGCAAATCCAAACGGTCGAGTCTCCGGCAGAAGCACCCACGGATCAGGTATGCGGCAAATGCGGTCAGCCCATGGTCATGCGGCAGGGAAAATTCGGCCCGTTTCTGGCGTGCAGCGGGTATCCAGGCTGTAAGAACACTCAGTCTCTGGCATCGGCCGGTTCTCCACAAGACACCGGGGTGGCCTGTCCGGAATCCGGATGCACCGGGATGCTGGTACAGAAAATGTCCAAACGCGGAAAGGTGTTTTACGGGTGCAACCGCTATCCCGATTGCACCTATGCCTTATGGGACAAGCCGATCAACCAGGAATGTCCACTCTGTCAAGCGAAGTTTCTGGCCGAAAAAATGTCTAAAAAAGAAGGCCGATATCTGGCTTGTCTCAACACGGACTGTGGATATAAGGCAAGCGGGGTGGGGGAAGGGGGATAGACCCACAGCGGAGATTCCTTGATCCAGTGAAAAACGGTCTTTTGTCCGGATTTTGAGAATCACAATGGTTTTATCGGCTTGACTTTCGAGGGCATTTTCTTTAAAAGGTGGACACATCAGCCCAAATTCCTTGAGAAAACAATAATGAAAACATGAAAAACGCTTTGTAGATATCCAAAATAACAAACATAAAGCCCCCGTAGCTCAGTGGATAGAGCAATGGTTTCCTAAACCATTGGCCGGGTGTCCGATTCACCCCGGGGGCACCATAAAGTCAAGGGGGTTACCTTAACCGGCAACCCCTTTCTTATTAGATTATGCCCAAATTGTGCCCACCTGAGAAACAAGGTAATCTTGGTGCTTCTGGGCTGCCTGTCTTTGGTCCAATACCCGTGAATGAATGGTTATTCATTCATAGGACTCCAGAAAAGGAAAACACCATGAACAACCTTCTCCTGTTGATAGACATACAAAACGATTATTTTCCCGGTGGTACCATGGAACTTGTCGGGATCAATGAAGCCGCAGAAAATGCCCGAACCATTTTAAACGACTTCAGGATGAAGAATTTGCCTGTTATCCATGTCCGACATGTTTTCAATTATACCGGTGCAACTTTTTTCTTACCTGGTACGCATGGGGCAGAGATTCATCCGTTGGTATCACCATCAGGAGACGAGCCCGTTGTCGTCAAGAACTTTCCAAACAGCTTCCGAGACACTTCGCTTCTGAAAATGCTGAATATGAAAAAACCGGACAATCTTGTTATTTGTGGAGCCATGAGCCATATATGTATCGATGCAACCGTCCGTGCCGCTTTCGATTTGGGGTTCAACTGTATCGTTGCTGAAGATGCCTGCGCCACACGAGACCTGATTTTCAAGGGTAAAACCATAAAGGCATCTGACGTCCATGCATCGTTTATGGCAGCGTTATCTTCCCCATACGCCAAAGTGATATCAACCGCTGAGATTATCGGGATTAATGATCTATTTTGATCTTATCAGTTAACAGTGAATCCAGTTTCATAACTGATTGTATTATGCAAATCATTGGGATGAATATTGTATAATTCTTTCAGCGTGTTGACTTCATGATTTTTAACCTTCAGAAACTCAACGTCAAATCGATCAAGTTCATTCAGAATTATATTGATGTAACTGATATCGTTTATGTTCTTTTTAATTTTGAATGATAATGTGGATATCCCCTCTCTGATATCCGTTGCACCAATCTGGATCATGAATTTCTTTCCGCCCAAATGGTCGTAAATCATTTGTGGTGCAGTTGCCATTTCTTGTTTTTCGTAAAATTCGTAATTTTGATTGGATTCAGCGGCGGTTTTTCTGATATCTGTCTGATGTTTTTTTATCGAACTGTTTTTCACGCTCGGATGCTGTTGCTTATCTATTCGACAGCTATGAGCCTGTTTCCTCGAATTTTGTTTTGCTGAAGATAATACCCCGATCTTCACCCAATTTCTGCCAACC
>CAZBUL010000038.1:0-7971 GCA_964495045.1 uncultured Desulfobacterales bacterium
GACATTCAGCATCGCGATGGCGGCTCACTGCTCACGGGCAAAATCCACCACATCACTTCCTGGCCGTCCACCGTTTCTTTGCCCTGGCAGGATTCCTGATGAACATCCGAAAACACGACCATATAGCCCGTGCCCAAATCGGACCGCTTTATGTATGCCGCAATCTGGCGCTTGCTCTGCTCAAAATTCCGAAGATTCAAAAATCGCTTCACTTCGATGATCCAGCGTCTTTGCCCCTGAAGCACCAGCAGATCCACCCGGCCCCCGCCCTCGGGCACTTCGGGATATACGCTGCCGCCGAATACCCCGGCGTAAGATGTCAAAAATGCATCCAGATTGTAGTGATACAGCCCTTCCCGAAATTTTTCGCCGGATAAGATGACATTCCCGCGTCGGGAGAAGTACGTCGCATAGTTGTCCAACAGCCGGGCGATATCCAGATACCCGTCCGAATCCAGAAACACGGCCTCGTCCACAAAGGGGTCCTTGAAATACCGCATCTCCGAGTTGCCGTTCATCAGCGGCTTGAATGTCTGATACAAACATTTTTTATAGATCGGCACAGAAATCGCGCAGTGCCCATCCTGATCGACAATTACCCCGTTGACCCGCAGGTAAGACAATCGCTCGTCGTAGCTGGTGAAGTTGACCGGCCCATCGAAAAGAATCTGTTTCATGATCTCCGGATGCTGCCGTGCCTTGTTGACCACATTGGATATGTTTTTATCGATATAGAGCCGCATGAATGCATCCAGGGTCTGATAGAAAGGCGCCAGACCGATTTCCGGCATTCCCGCACAGCGTTTTTCCACCAGATCCCGGGCCAGGGCATTCACCAGGCCCGGCTGACCAATGGTATTGGCGTAGATTTCCTGAATCACCTCCGCTGAAAAAATCTGGCCGGTTTCGTGGGTATGCTGTTCCAGCAGATCTTTGGTTTCCTCGAATGAAAAATAGGGAATGTCGATCTGGTCTGCGATATTGAAAGGGCTGGCCGTATCCTGCAATATCCCCGTGATGTTCGATACACCCACCAGAATGGTACTTCTCAGCCGGTAATGCTCTCTTTTATGGTACAATGACCGGATCGCATGCAGAAAGATGTTCAAGACTTCCGGATTCTGCAGCCCCTCCACCTCATCGATGACCAGAACGATATCCTTGGCAGCGGCTTGGGAGAGTCTCAGAAAAAATTCCGGCAGTTCCAGGATATCTTCCGATAATGGCACCGTAACATTGGCTTCCTGCATGACCCGTTTCTGAAAATAACTCAAAAAAGGCGCCAGGGCAGGTTTATGGTAGTGCTCGAATGTAATCCAGACAGGCAGCCATGCTGGTCTCTCCAATAACATCTTCGCGCAAAGCATCTGGAAATAGGTGCTTTTTCCGCTTTGCCTGGGTGCAAACAAGGTAAAATACCGCCCGTCATCCACCTTGTTCAGCCCGATTTCAAGCAGTTTGGTCCGGGGAACAACATAATTGCGATCTGGATCGACAGGACCTTCCGTGCAGAATGTTCGCATGTTTCGGACACCTTTGCATAGTTGTAGTGAATGAGCATACCATCAAACATCCAGCAAGGTTCTATGTCTTTTTCCGATATGGATGCAGCGGCATCCCGATAACAGCTCATTCGGGAAACGAACGTCATGCCGTCATGCCACCGACTGTCTCGCTGGGTTCATCTGGCCTTTCGGCAGAATGGGTACACGTGGACCAAGTTAAAACCAAGCCCGGGGGGAATTATGACTGTTCGAAGTATCTATTGGATTTGCTATAAATTCCTGGCCTGCTTCTGCGGCTGCCGCAGAAGCAGGCCAGGATGAAAACATGGCAGGATGATCAAAACCCGCCCAGCATTTCCCACTTGATTGCCGGCGGATAATATGTTCCTTCTTTTGCACTGCCTTGCGGGCCGTAAACTCTCATCATCAGATTGAACGGGCCAGGGGCAACCGGCAGCCAGTTGGCAATGGGCGCTTTGGTGGGCGCGGTGGACTGCACATAGATCGTAATGGAACCATCCGCAGACTTGACCAACCCCGGCGTATAAGATGCCACCACATACTTATTGCATGCATTTTCGATCAGCTCGATATCGTCCGGCGTGTATGCCGTTATGGAATAAAACCGGCTGTATTCCGGAAGTTCATCGGCCTTGAAGATGATGGTGTAGGCATAGTCGCCATCCAGCGGGAGATTGTCGGCATCCACGAAAGCATGGGCATAATAGGCCGCATTCTTGTCGTTGGCAAAATACAGATATTCGGTCAATGCAGCCCGATCGAGATACTGGTCTCCCCAGGTTCCGATATTGTTGAAATGGACCCAGTTGGTCGGCCCGGTATGGGACCGCCACCGGTCAACGATCGCATCATGGGCGGCCTGTGTGCCTTCGATGATATCCGACAATGCCGTGTAGTACGGGTCATCGGTCTGAAGCATCGCCGCTGCGAAACGACTGTCGAACTGCGCCATCAGCATTTTATCCGAAGCAGACAGCGGTTCGGTGGCCGATGAAGCCATGGCCGTTTGCAATGTTGCCAAAAAATCGGTTGGCGATGTATAGACGGCCTTGTCGGCAGTTCTTTTCCACGGCTTGTCGAAGAGTTTCAGCGGTGCGACGAATGTATGTCCGCCAACAGGGTTCTGAATATATTCGGCAAGCCCTTTCATCTGAACCGCCGCTCTGAAGTCCGTTGCCGCCTGTATCAAATCTTGACCCGTAGAAGCATACTTGTCGGCCCTGATAATGATGACAGAACTGCTATAGGGAAACTTCACCGGAACGATCCCGTCCGGCAACGTCCCCGTATAGTTTGGTCCTGTCAGTCCGTATCGGGTGGGAGCCGTCGTTGCCGGCATACTCCCGGAACCGAAGATATTGCCGAACACATCGAGCAGAAGCACCGAGTACGGATTGGCATAGGCCGGTATCGTCAGAATCTGCGGTTCATTCGATAAATCAAGAAATGATAACGCATAGATCGTATCATCGTTGACTGCCACGATCGCTTTGAACGCCGGCCCCATTCCATTTGGCCCGACCAGCATGTTCGTTCGAGAGCTGGTGTTCAGATTGTATGAAAACCAACGCGGATAAAACCGGATCATGTATTCATACGCCGTCGAATAATCTTGCGATGCGGCCTGTACGATGACGGGCAGCACCAGCAAACACCACAAAACAGAAACAACCATTTTACGCTGCATGTCGAAAACCTCCTCTGAATTGTAGTTGACTGGATTTCACTCTTGCGGAATTAATCGACGCCCAAATACGCCTTCTGCACCATTTCATTGCGCTTCAAATTGGCCGCCGTATCACTGACGACAATCTCACCATTCTGGATCACATATCCCCGGTGGGCGATGGACAGCGCCATCAATGCGTTCTGTTCGACTAACAAGATAGTCGTTCCTTTCTCGTTCAATGCTTTGATGATGTCAAAAATCAGTTCCACCAGCAGGGGAGCCAGCCCCATGGAAGGTTCATCCAGCATCAACAAACGCGGATTCATCATCAGGCCGCGAGCAATGGCCAGCATCTGCTGCTCTCCGCCCGACAGGGTGCCGCCGTACTGGGCGACGCGCTCTTTGAGCCGGGGAAACAATTCAAATCCGTAAGCCATCCGGCGCTCGATCTCATCGGGATCATCCACGGTGAATGCCCCCATTTCCAGATTTTCGAGAACCGTCAATTTCGGAAATATTCCCCGGCCTTCGGGCACATGCCCGATACCGGCGGCTACGATGGCATGGGGTTTCATTTGGGAAATATCCCGGTCATTCAAGAGAATTTTTCCCTGTTTCGGATGAATGATGCCAGAAATCGTCCGAAGCGTGGTGCTCTTGCCAGCACCGTTCGAGCCGATCAGGGTCACGATTTCCCCCTCGTTGACCTCGACGGAAATCCCTTTCAGGGCATAGATATGGCCGTAATAACTGTGAACGTCTTGCATCGACAAAAGACTCATGCGATTTTCTCCTCGTGCTGCCCGGCCACCGCCCCCCGCCCCAGATAGGCCTCGATGACCCGTGAATCGGAACGAATTTCGTGGGGAGACCCTTCGGCGATTTTCTCACCATGATCCATCACACAAATCCACTCGGAGATATTCATGACCACGCGCATGTCATGTTCGATCAACAGAATCGTAATGCCTTTTTCGTCCCGGATCCGCCGAAACAGACGAATGATATCCTCGGTTTCCTGGGGATTCATACCGGCGGCCGGTTCGTCCAGAAGCAGCATGAGCGGTTCAGCGGCCAGGGCACGGGCGATCTCCAGCCGTCGCTGACCACCATAGGGCAGATTTTTGGCCAGCTCGTTGCCGACGCCTTTCAACCCCACATAATTCATCAGATCCAGTGCCTTTTGCTCCGATTCTTTTTCTTCCTTCTTGAAAAACGGCAGATGAAACAGGGTGTCAACCGGCGATTGTTTCAGATGAACGTGCATGCCCACCAGAATGTTTTCGATCACCGACATGCTGCCGAAAAGCCGGATATTCTGAAATGTGCGAGAAATCCCGCGGGAGGCGATCTGATCGGGTCTCAACTTGTGCAGCGGCTTGCCGTTGAAATTGATCTGGCCTTCTTCGGGATGGTAAATACCGGTCAACGTGTTGAAAAACGTGGTTTTTCCCGCCCCATTCGGCCCGATGATGCTGATGATCCGGCCGGCATCCAGTTTGAAACTGACCCGGTTGACCGCGATCAGCCCGCCAAACCGCTTTACGACATTGATTGTTTCGAGCAGTGACATCGTACTTCCTTGTCTTATTTCACTTCAGCCGTTTTGTCGTCGGCCAGCTTCCGCTGGCGGCGCTGAGACGGAATCAACCCTTCCGGACGAAAGATCATCATCAGGATCAAAATCAGACCAAACAGCAGACGTTGATATTTGGCCGGATCCAACTGGGTGGATAGATCGGCCCAGGCGAAATTGATGATGGGGATGACCGCATCGCTTTGTCGCAGTTGGCTCAGATACAACGACAATCCCTGGAGCACCTGCAAATTCAAAATGGTGACCGTGGCCGCCCCGAGAATCACACCGGGAATACTGCCCGATCCGCCCAGAATCACCATGGACAGAACCCCGATGGACTGCATGAACGAAAAGGATTCCGGGCTGATGAAGGTTCGGCTTCCCGCCAGAAGCACCCCCATGACACCGGCAAATGAGGCACCTACCGCAAAGGCGGCCAGTTTCATTTTGACGAGGGGAACCCCCATGGCAATGGCTGCGGTTTCATCTTCGCGGATGGCCGTCCACGCCCGGCCAATTTTCGAATCATCCAGCCGACGGGTCACAAACACGATAACGATGATCACCCCCAACGCCAGCAGGTAAAAGAGGACATTGTACATGTCGGCGGGGCTGACTTCATGCCCGACAATACCGCCGAACAGGGCATTGAAACCGTCCACCACCACCTGGGGCATGGTCGGTCTCTGGATCGGGGTGATTCCCTGGGGGCCGTTGGTGAAATTGAGGGGTTTATCGAGATTGTTGGCCAGCACACGGATCACTTCGCCGAATCCCAGTGTGACGATGGCCAGGTAGTCTCCTCTGAGCCGCAGAACCGGTGTGCCGAGCAGGATGCCGGTGATGGCCGCAACGAGGATTGCAATGAACATGAACAGATAGAAGGCATCTCCGGGAAGCAGAAACGGCAGATTCGGCGGCTGGGTTCCCGGCGCAAAGGGCAGCACATAAAATTGCTGGGAACCGAAAAACGCCCAGAGATACGCACCCACGGCATAGAAGGCCACATAACCAAGATCGAGAAGACCGGCAAAACCAACCACGATATTGAGTCCCAAAGCCAGGGCGGCAAACACGCTGATCTGGAAAATCACTTCCAGATAAAAAATGTTGCGCACCCCCACCACCGGAAAAATGAACAGGGTGAGCACCACCCCGACAATCAGCTTGAACCGGGGTTCGGTCTTGAAATGATACAGCGTGAAAAACGAGGTGATCAGCACTAGAAAGGCCAGATTCGAGCGCGGACTGAAATAAACAAGGCCCGTTCCCAGCAGCATGTGGGCAATGGTGATAATGTGGGGAAAAACCCCTTGTTCCAGACCGGCGAACATATTCGTGATATTTTTCGGGATCATGGCTTCCTCCTTAGGCTTTCTGGGCCACATTGGCGCCCATGAGTCCCTGGGGCCGGAAAATGAGCACCAGAATCAGGATGCTGAAGGCAAAGATGTCCTTGTATTCGGTGCCGGCCGCGCCCATCGTGAAAACCCCCATGTATGAACCGGCGTACGTTTCCAGCATACCGAGAACGATACCGCCGAGCAGGGCGCCGGTCATGTTGCCGATCCCGCCGAGTACCGCAGCCGTGAACGCTTTCAGGCCGGGAAAAAATCCAACGAAGGCATCGATCCGGGTGAATTTCAGGGCATACAGCACACCGGCCGCACCGCCCAGCATACCGCCCACCAGAAAGGTGAGGGAGATAATCCGGTTCACGTCGATTCCCATCAGGCTGGCGGTGGGATGATCCTGGGCCACTGCCCGAATGGCCTTGCCGACCTTGGTGGCATTGACCAGATAGTTGAGGGCCACCAGCATCAGCACCGCAGAAACGATGACGATGATCGATTTGACCGACACCCCGAAGGTGATGTTGGTAGTTCCCAAGGCCAGTTTGCCGAGTACCACCCGGCGGTCGAAATTGCCGAATGTGGGGAAAATCCGGTTGAACTGCCCTGTGGTCAGGCTTTCGACCAGGCGGATGACATCCTGAAGCAGAAATGACACACCGATGGCCGAAATGAGCGGTACGAGACGGGAGGCGTGCCGCAGGGGCCGATAGGCAATGCGCTCAACGGAAACGGCCAGCCCTCCGGCAATGAGCATCCCCCCGACAATGGCCAGAATGAGATAGAAATAGGCCATGAAAAGAGAGGCGCCGGACAGGATGCCGAATCTGTCGAGGGCGATCAGAATCTCGACCCCGATAAACGCACCAACAGCAAAGATTTCACTATGCGCGAAATTGATGAATTCCAGTACCCCATATACCATGGTGTAACCGAGGGCGATGGCAGCATAGACAAAGCCGATTGTCAGTCCGTCAATAGCCACCTGCGGCAGATTGACCAGCGTATAGGTAAACAGCGATACGTTCAGCCGTGAGACCAGTGTCTGGCCGACCACGGTTCTATCCAGAATCAGCGCAAAAACCAGGACAATTGCCGACAGAACGATCGTCGTTCCCACTGAAAAGAAGACCATCTGCCCCAGGGGACGCACCATCTCAGGGAAATTGATTGACTTGGTAAACCGTTTCATGTTGTAAATCCGAATGGTTGCTCCCGGGCCTTTCTCTGAATGCCCGGGAGGGGTGAGTCTGGGCAGGATTATTTGGGCGGAGCGATGTCGAGGGTTTCGACAACCGGGTTGTCGTTCCATTTCGCCGGGTCGGCTGATTTGACCTGGATCACGAAATATTTGGCAACGACCGGATCACCGATGCCGTTGAAGGTGAAGGTTCCGGTAATACCGGCATAATCTTTCAATGCACGGATTTCCTTGGCAACCGCTTCACGGGTAGGTACTTTGTTGCCGGCGGCCTTGGCAGCGGCTTCGATGGCTTTCAGACAGATGCCCATAGAGTCATAACCCTGAGCGGCAAACGGCTGGGGAGCAGCATTGAATTTGGCTTTGAAGTCCGTGATGAATTTGGCGGTTCCCGGATAGATGGTAGCCGGGCCGGACACGGTCGAATAAAAGGTACCGGTGCCATCCAGCAGGGTTTGCCCGCCGATCTTGACGGCATCGGTGGAGTCGAATCCGTCATCGCTCAGGAACATGCCCATATATCCTTTTTCACGGGCTTGTTTGAACAAAACGGCCGCCTGGCCGTACATCCCGCCGAAATACACCAGATCCGGATTGCCGGCGATGATCGGAGAAAGCAGTGCGTCGAAATTGGCTTTTTCTTC
>CAZBUL010000038.1:8071-19907 GCA_964495045.1 uncultured Desulfobacterales bacterium
GCCGTTCCGATGAAAATCATCCCAGCAGCGACGATGAACAAAAATACTACCCAACAACGTTTTGTCATGCTCATTTCCTCCTTGTTGAATCAGTTAGACGGTTGACAGACATCCCATACGTTCAGCAATACACCATGATCAAACGGATATGATTGGATCATGCTTGATATCTCATACCCGTCAAGAAAGTCAAGCACAGGTTAAGCGAACCGGTACAATTTATTTATCCCATTCATTCATTGGATGGATACCGAAACATCCTTCATCACATCGATAATTGGTTCTCCCACGGCTTCTATCTGCCAGGGCTTGATGCCTGCCACGGTGGACAGCGCATCGATATCGTGCGGATTTTTCATGGAAATGGCCGTAATTAAAGCATTGTTGCATAACAGGCCCGGTTCCATTTCCAAAACGGCCGCCATGGATTCCCGCCATTTTTTCAATGCCGAGATCCGCTCGGCCGTCTGGGCATCCGGTACCGGATCATGAACACGGGGATAGGAAGGCAGCACCAAAGCATCCAACTCCATGGCGGCGTCTATGACTTCGACGATTTGTTGCCCATACCGGTCGAGCTGTTTGCCGCCAAGCACGCCGAGCTCTTTCAGCCGCCGCAGGTTGCGGGGTTTTTCGATGGACAGTTTGAGCAGGATCTCGTTGTGCAGCACCTGATACAGGGGCTTGTCGATCTTTCCGGCAAGGACATCCCGTAATTCCAGAAGGGATTCGAGTACCGCCAGGGATCTGCGGCCGAGCCGGCCGGCGCCTTTGAATTTCAAAAAACGAGGCTCCCCATTGGCTGCGGCCGTCCGCACCCGGCTCTGGATTTCGCATTCCTGAAGAAACCAGTCCAGCCGGCCGGCCTTAAGCAGACGATCCTCCATATCTTTGGACAATTCAATTAGATAGAATGCATCCTGCGCGGCATACGCCAGCATGTCTTCGGGCAGGGGACGTTTGGACCAGTCTTTTTTCTGGAATTTCTTTTCGAGACGAATCTGGTAAAAGTGGTTCAGTACCGCATCGAGTCCGGTAAACGGCATGCCCAGAAAACGGCAGGCCAACTGGGTGTCGAAAAGGTTGTTGACCTCGATACCGAAATCCTTGTGAAGGCAGCGGATATCATAATCCGATCCGTGAAATATTTTGCGAATGCCCGAATCCGCAAAAAACGGTTTGAGCGCCGACAGATCACCGGTTTGAAGCGGATCTACCAGAAAGCAGGCCGACGGGGTCGCCATCTGAATCAAACAGACTTTTTCCCGATAATGAAACAGAGAATCGGCCTCGAGATCGACCCCGACGGTCGTTTCATTGCGCAAGATATCAGACAGGTTTTCGGTATCTCCCGGTGTTGTCACCAGACGATAGGGACGTATTGAATCGTGATGAATGGTGTGCTTCCTTTCATTAGGGGATGATCACGGCTCGTTTTTTGGCAGTTCCTTGACCATACACACCACCGTAATCTTGTCTTTGGATCCGGGCGCCACTTTCAGCGAAGCCGGGCTCAACGCCAGGTTGACGATAATGGTTCGGGAAGACTGTATCGATTCCAGTGGAATCTTTTCCGTATAAACCGTGGTGATATTTTTCAAGATTTGTCGGCCGCCGATGACTTGGACGAGGGTCGGATCGATATTGACTTTTTCCATCCGCAGATTGTCGGGCAGTTTACCGGTCCAATCGACCTGTACCGGAAGATCTTTCCTGTCGAGAACATCGAGAGACACCTCCACCGCCGCCGGTTCAAAGCTTTTGATGACGATACCCGGAGGCAGTGAAATATTATCATGGGTGATCGTAAAACTGTTCTGTCCGATAACCGATTTGGCCAGATCGATTTTCACCCGGACGTGATCGTGCCGCACAGTCCGCATCAAGGTGCCGGAGCCGCCGAGCTGAATTTTGACGCTGTTGACGGAAGCATCCATGATTTCCAGACCGGGATTGCGGTTCATATACTCGATCGGCACCTCGAAGGTCACCAGCGTATCAAGCCCTCGGGTGATCGACAGCCAGATACTGGTGATCAAGATGAAAGAGACCGCCGCCGCAATGACGATCTCAGCGCTTTCCTTTTTGCGGATCGACGCGTTTTTGACGGTCGGGCCGAGATGCTGTTCAAGCTGCTTTTCCAGATCGTCTTTCTTGAATACCTGTGTCAACGTCGTTCCCTTGACGACCTGCACGGTGCCGCGTTCTTCGGAAACAACCACCACCATCGCGTCCGTGGACTCGGCCAGGCCCATGGCAGCCCGGTGGCGCGTGCCATAATGGGACGGCAGCTCATGACGATGAGACAAAGGAAGAATCACCCCGACTTCCCGAATACGGTCGCCTTCAACGATCACCGCACCGTCATGAACCGGATTGTCTTCCCAGAAAATACTGGTGATCATTTCTTTGGAAATGGCCCCATCCCAGAGAATCCCGTTTTGAATTTTCTCGTTGATATCTTCCCGGCCCGGAAAAACGATCAATGCGCCGATTCGCTTTCGGGACATCTCCATAACGCTGTCGGCAACGAGCTGAATGGGCGTATGAAAAGACTTCTGGGGAAATCCCCAGAACAGCATCCTGATGTTCTTGACCTGCAGCACACTGCGGATTTCGTTGCGAAAAACGACGATGATGATCAACGCCGCAACGGCCGTAATCCCCTGAATGACCCAACTGGTGACAATCAAACCGATAGCCACGGCAATGTTCTGGAATATCCACAAAAACGCCAGACCGACAAGTATCCGGAAAGCGTTGGTGATTCTGAAAATCACGTAACAGCGGAACAGGATATAGCTGTTCAATATGATATCGACAATATCCTGCCACCGAATACTCTGAATAAAAATCAGAAAACCTTCCATAACGATTCCATCAAATTGAATTCAGCCACAAACCACAGGTTCCTTGCGAAAACAAATGGTTGCAGCAGGTAGCTTTTTTCTCCTCCCCCCAGCGGGGGGAGGTTGGGAGGGGGGCGTCCGAAACAATGTTCAAGACATTTATTCCGTAACGCTGAACCGCAGCACCTGAAGAATGCGTCCTTCCGAATCGGTGATTTCCACCCGCCATGGCCCTTTGTCTGTTTCACGAAGCTGAATGGCGCTGTAGGTTGTCCAGCGGGGCGGATGCAGGGGAAGCTTGATTTTGGTGCTGAGGTTGTCGCGATTGTACCAGTTGTGTGTAATATACGTTTTCTCTGTGACGACATCAAAGAGCGTGTAACAACAGATTCGGCCGATACCGATCGAAAAGACGACACCTTCGTTGACCGGCTGCCGATCCTGAACATCTTCGCACATCACGGCTGAAGTGATCACTGGCTGATCCGCAGCGACAGCCCAGCCGACGCCATCCTTACCACAAAAAGTGCACAGACAGAGAAGCATTCCTGCGCTTCCCAACGTCATCATCCATTTATGCATACACACCATATCAACTCCATAGATGCTTGAGAGAATTTTTCCTGTTCAACAAAAAGCCGGCGGGTTGGAAACCGACTGCCCTGCACACCGAAGATACCGGGGTTTTCGTACCCATTCCGAAGAAAGGAATCTGCCCCCGATGTGGACTGAATCTGAAGGATTTTTGGATCATCACGATTTGGAATATCGAAAAACAACGGGGAAAGGATCGAGAAAGGATTGAGTGATAATGAAAAAGGATTTTTCATGGCTGCAAGGCGGTATATCGTTTTTTTGTGTGGATTTTGTATGAAAACCACCGGATAGTCAAGAGCGAAAGCGGTCAAATATCGTTTGCAAAATCATCCGCATTTTCCTATCATCCATGTATATGTTCATAAAAACAGGAATAGAACCATCTTAGACCGAATGACTATTCACCGCAAAGACGCAAAGGGCGCAATGCATTCACTCTGTTCTTAACTTTGCGTTCTTTGCGCCTTTGCGGTGAAATCCAATTGAAATTTTCAGGAATCGATAATCATCTCATGCCCCAAGACTTCACCCGCTTCGACTTCGACACCGTCATCGACCGCCGCCATACGGCCAGCCTCAAATGGGATAAATACAAAGATCGGGATATCATTCCCCTGTGGGTGGCGGATATGGATTTCCCATCCCCGCCCTTGGTTCTCGAAGCCCTTCACAACCGGGTGGAACACGGCATTTTTGGTTATGCCGTCACTCCGCCGGAATTGACTGAAATCACGGTTTCCATGCTGCACGACCTGTATGGATGGCAGGTACACCCCGACTGGCTGGTCTGGCTGCCGGGTCTGGTAACCGGTTTGAACGTCACCTGCCGGGCCGTCGGGAGCCCCGGAGATGCGGTGATCACCGCCATCCCGGTGTATCCGCCCTTTTTGAGCGCCCCGCCCCATTTTCAGCGGCAGGTCATCACGGTTCCGTTGATATGCTGCAACGAAAAATGGGAATTCGATTTCGACCGGCTCGAAGCGGCCGTCACCCCGCAAACCCGGCTTTTCATGCTCTGCAATCCCCACAACCCGGTCGGAAGGGTATTCACGCGGGAGGAGCTGAACCGCATCGCGGCCATCTGTGAAAAACATGACCTCATCGTATGCGCCGATGAAATCCACTGCGGGATGATCCTGGATCCCGATAAATTTCACATTCCTTTTGCCTGCCTTGGGCCTGGCATACAGGATCGCACCATCACCCTGATGGCCCCCAGCAAAACATTCAATATTGCCGGACTGGGATGTTCCTTCGCCGTCATTGCCAACCCAAATCTCCGTCAGCGATTTGTCGGGGCCATGGCCGGCATCGTTCCCCGCGTCAATGTTCTGGCCAACACCGCCGCCCTGGCTGCCTATCAAGACACGAGCCCCTGGCTGAATCAACTTCTGGACTACCTCCGCAGCAACCGGGACCGGGTTTTTTCAGCCGTATCCCAGATGAAGGGGTTGACCATCTACCATACGGAAGCCACATACCTGTCCTGGATCGATGCCCGGCAGTTCGGACAGGAAAATCCGGCCGGATTTTTCGAACAAGCCGGTGTCGGCCTGTCCGACGGCGCGGAATTCGGTACCCCCGGATTTTTGCGTTTGAATTTCGGATGCCCGCGGGCGACGCTGGATGAGGCGTTGAAAAGGATGAGGGGATAGGAGATATCGGTGTGATGGAATTGGATACATTGATTGTCAATGGAACGGTGGTAACGGTCAACCCGGCTTTCGATATCTTCAGGATAGGATATATCGGTATTCGGGAGGGGCAAATCGTGATGGTCGAAGCGCTGCATCCAGACACCATCCTGCCAGGCGCCCGTGACATTGTCGATGCCGATGGGTGTGTCGTGATGCCGGGGCTGATCAATACCCACACCCATCTTTCCATGACACTCTTTCGGGGTCTGGCCGACGATATGCCGCTGATGACCTGGCTGAACGATCACATTTTTCCGGCGGAAGCCGCGTTCATCCGGCCGGATTCAGTGCGTACGGGAACATTGCTGGCCTGTGCCGAAATGCTGCTTTCCGGAACCACGACCTGCTGCGATGGATATTTTCTGGAACATCACACGGCACAAGCTGTATTTGAGTCCGGTCTTCGGGCGATACTGGCGCAGGGGGTCATCGACTATCCGGCACCCGGCGTTTTGGATCCCTCCGGAAATATCGCAGCCGCCGAGGATTTCATCCAGCACTGGCAGGATAAAACAAAGCTGGTCCAGCCGTCGATTTTCTGTCATTCTCCGTACACCTGTTCCGACATGACATTACACCGTGCCAAAGAAATCGCACGGAACACCGGATGCCTATTCCAGATTCATGCCGCCGAAACCAAATCCGAATATGAAATGATCCGGCAGCAACATCACCTCAGCCCCATCGCTTACCTCGACAGTTTGAACATTCTGGATTCCCGAACCCTGCTCGTGCATGCCATCTGGCTGGATGATGCGGATATCGACATCATCACCCGGTCGGGAGCCGCCGTCTCCCATGCTCCGGAAAGTGCCATGAAACTGGGCTCCGGCATTGCCCGCATTCCGGAGTTCATCGATGCCGGAATCCCCGTGGGGCTGGGAACCGACGGCTGCGCCAGCAACAACAATTTGGATATGTTTCAGGAAATGGATATGACGGCCAAACTGCACAAGGTTGCCTGCATGAATCCGCAGATCATGAATTCCCGAACCGTTCTGGAAACAGCCACCATCGGCGGCGCCCGTGCGATCGGCATGGATCGGTGGATCGGCTCTCTCGAACCGGGAAAACGCGCCGATATCCTTATTCTCGACGCCCAGGCACCACACTGGACGCCTTTGTATCATCCGGAATCGCACATTGTCTATGCGGCCAAAGGATCGGATGTCCGGGATGTGATGATCGACGGCACCTGGCAGGTCAAAAACCGCTCCCTCGTTCATCTGGATGTGGATGCAATTATCGACCAGGCCAGAAACGAAGCCAACCGCATACAGGAATGGAGAACCCACCGTGAACCCAATTGACCTCGTCCAATATGCCGATGGAGACAAACCCGTCGATCTTCTGCTGACTCACGCCAGAATCATCGATGTTTTTACCGGTGACATCATCGAAGGCAGCATCGCCGTTGCCGGCGGCTGGATTGTCGGTATCGGAGACTACCCCGCGAAGGAAGTCCGGAATTTGTCCGGTCAATTCGTTTGCCCTGGGTTCATCGATCCCCATGTGCACATCGAAAGCTCCATGACCAGTGTGTCACAGTTTGCCCGCGCCGTGGTGCCGCATGGCACGACCACCGTCGTGGCCGATCCCCATGAAATCGCCAATGTTCTCGGAATCATCGGCATTCAGTATATGCTCCAGTCCGCTGAAAACCAGCCCATGAATGTCTATTATGCGCTGTCGTCCTGTGTGCCGGCCACCCCCATGGAAACATCCGGTGCGCGGATAGAAACGGTCGATATGATTTCCATGATGAGCCACAGCCGGATCGTGGCACTGGCGGAAATGATGAATTTTCCGGGCGTCATCCACGGCGTTCCGGATGTGATTTCCAAAATCAGTCTGGCCCATCAATACCATAAACGGGTCGATGGCCACGGCCCCGGTCTGTCGGGAAAGGCCCTGAACGCCTATATCGGCTGCGGGATATCCAGTGATCACGAATGCACCACCGCCGAGGAAGCCCGCGAAAAACTGATGGCCGGTATGCACATTTTCATTCGGCAGGGCACCGGCGCCCGAAACCTTCAGGATCTGCTGCCGATCGTCTCTCCCAAGACATATCACCGCATCTTATGGTGTACGGATGACCGCGATCCGCACGACCTGCTGAACGAGGGGCATATCGACGCCATCATCCGGGAGGCTGCTGCCTCCGGCCTCGACCCGATCCAGGCCATCCAGATGGCAACGATCAATCCGGCCGAATATTTCGGGCTGCATCACCTGGGCGCCATTGCACCGGGCAGACAGGCGGATATGGTGGTTTTTTCCGATCTACAGGCACCGAAAGCGGAGCATGTGTACTGCCGGGGTGAAATTGTCGCCGAAAACGGTATTATGTCTCCCTTTGTTCCAGTTCCGGAAGTTCTCGCCCTTCCCCGATCCATGAAGGTTCTGCTCAAAACCCTCGATTTTTCCATCCCCATGGCCGGAGACCGGATTCGGGTGATTGAAGTCATTCCGGGTCAGGTAACGACCCGATCTTCGATCGCAGCGCCAACGGTATTTCAGGATGCCGCCGTCTCCGACCCCGATCGGGACTTGCTGAAAATTGCGTCGATCGACCGGCACAGCGGGGCATCCCGGATAGGAAAAGGATTCGTGAGAGGTTTCGGACTCAAGCAGGGAGCCATCGCATCCAGTGTAGCGCATGACTCTCACAATGTCATCGTGGTGGGAACCTGCGATGCAGACATGAAGGCCGCCGTCAAAACGGTCGTTCTGATGGGAGGCGGCCTGGCCGTGGTATCCGGCGGCGGAACCATCGCCAAACTGGCACTGCCGATCGCCGGACTCATGTCTCCGGAACCAGTTCACACCATCCACAAACAACTCGACGGCCTGCTGGCCAGTGCCCGACAGATTGGATCGTCTTTGCCCAACCCGTTCATGACGCTTTCGTTTCTATCGCTGCCGGTCATTCCGGAGCTGAAAATCACCGATATGGGGCTTGTGGATGTCGGCCGGTTTCAGATTGTGCCGTTGTTCATATAAACTGAAAAAGGTTGTAGGCTCATGTTGTGTTTCAGGGTCTTATCCCCGGAATCCAGCAAGAGCCAACTTCAAGAAGCCGATATCGAATATTATCGCAATCACAAACAGCGTTCCCATACAGATCCATATCCAGCCGATGCGAACCGCACGTGTTCCACTGTCTTGCAGTCAGGAGCCATGATCAATACACCGATTTATAAAGAGCGGCAATCTCACCCGGATCCCCGACCGGTCTGGCATTGAAGAGGGCCGCCGTATCGCAGATAGCATGAAATGCGGCCATATCCAGGCCCTCTTCGGGAACATTCACATCCCGAAGCCGCATGGGATGGCCGGCCGTCTTCATCAGATTTTCGATGGCATCCGCGGCTGCCAGGGCGGCTGTCCGCTCATCCATTTCGGCGGTGTTGACACCCAGAGCTTGGGCCGCCAGCGCCAGTTTATCGGCGGCAAAATTCACATTGAACCGCATCACGGCCGGCAGAACAATGCCGCAAGCCGCACCGTGCGGAACATTATACAGAATCCCCAAGGTATGGGCCATGGCATGGGCCAGACCGACCTGCGCAATGGTGAATGCCCAGCCGGCCATGGTGGCTGCGATCTGCAACTGATTGCGAGCCTTTTCATCTTTCGGATTCGTCATGACACGGGGCAGGTTTTCATGGATCAGGCGAATGGCATGAAGGGCCTGGCCGTCACAGATGGGCTGCGCCATGATGCTCGTCAGGGCTTCGACGGAATGGGCCATGGCATCCATAGCGGTGGTGGCGGTCAACCCTGGAGGCAGGGTCATGGTGAAACGCGGATCGAGAATGGCCGTGTTGGGGATGATCCGGGGATCCACCAGAAAAACCTTGCGGCCGGCCGTTTTGCTTTTGATCACGGCGATATTGGTCACTTCGCTGCCTGTTCCCGAAGTCGTGGGAATGACGATGTGGGGGGTCTGGGGTTCCTGAAGGCGGTTGATGGCAATATGATCGTTGGCCTTGCCCCCATTTTTCAGAGTGACGCAAACGGCCTTGGCGGTGTCGATGACACTTCCGCCGCCGACACTGACGATACAATCGGCGCTTAATTCCCTGGCCATTGCGACAGCGGCATCCACCGTTTCCAGGTCTGTGTCCTGCGCGATGTTGTCGAAAACCCCCACAAAGAAATCCACCATGGCATCCTGAACCAGTTGAACCAGACCTGTTTTGCGAACACCCGGATCGGTCAGAATGAGCACCCGCTTACATCCCAGGTTGACGATTTCCTTGTAGATGGCAGGCAGGGTGCCGTGGCCGGAAATGACGTTGGTGGGACAATTGTACTGAACAAAGGCGATTTTCGTATCATCGGAGAGGCACGCCATGGTGAAATTGCTTTCCGTCGCTGCAAAAGAATTGACATGAATGCGCTTGATCTGCGTGTATTCGGCCAGCCCGGCCGTCCCCAGTTCCCTGCCGACGCCGGACTGTTTGTAGCCGCCGAAGGGACAGAAATCGGCGAATATGTGGTAATTGTTGATCCAGACCGTTCCTGTCCGGAGCTGCCGGGCCATCCGCTCTGCCCGCGCATTGCTGCTGGAAAAGATCCCGGCGGCCAGACCGTAGATGGAATCATTGGCGATGGCAACAGCTTCTTCATCGCTGTGGTATTTGATCACGCAGACCACGGGGCCGAATATTTCTTCCTGGGCGATCCGCATGGAATTGTTGACATCTGTGAAGATCGTAGGCGCATAATAATATCCACCCTCGAGACCCGGCATATCGATCCGCTTTCCGCCGGTCAGGATCGTCGCCCCTTCTTCCTGCCCCAATCGGACATAATGCTCTACCGTTGCCAGTTGCTGAGCACTGGCCAGAGGTCCCATATGACTTGTGGGCATCAGTTGATAGCCGACCCGGATGGCCTCCGCCCGTTTTTTCATTTTCTCGATGAATTCATCATAAATTGCTGCCGGCACCAATACCCGTGTGCCAGACTCACACACCTGCCCCTGATGGAAAAAAGTGCCGAAGCAGGCGCCATTGACCGCCAGGTCGATATCGGCATCATCGAGAATGATATTGGCTGATTTTCCTCCCAGTTCCAGCGTCACTTTTTTTACCGAACCAGCTGCCAGGCGCATGATTTCCCGGCCCACATCGGTGCTGCCCGTGATGGCGATTTTGTCCACATCGCGATGAGTACAGAGGATTTTTCCCAATTCGCTGCCCGGGCCGGGGATAACATTGATGACCCCTTTCGGGATACCTGCCGCCTGGGCGGCCTCGGCAATGATCAGGGCCGACAGCGGTGTGGCGGATGCAGGTTTTAAAATGACGGAGTTGCCCATGATGATGGCCTGGGCGATCTTCCAGAAGGCCATGCTGGCCGGGAAATTCCAGGGAATGATGCCCACGCAGACCCCAATGGGTTCTCGTCGAATGAACTCACGGGCCGGTGCGAACACGTTTCCGGAATAGGGAATCTCTTCTTCCCAGGGAAAATCTCTGGCGGCATGGTACGCCAGATTGCGAAGCATGGCCGACCCCAGCATCCCCCAATATTTGGCAAGCTTGATGACATGGCCGGCGTCCATGGATTCCATCACGGCCAGCCGCAAGGCTTGCTGAACCACCTGATCGGCAAAGTCATAGACTTTATCGGCCCGGGCAGCGGGGCTGAGGCTGCTCCAGATGCCGCTGTCAAAAGCCCGTCTTGCCGCAGCGATGGCGGCTTCCGCATCCACCTGCCCAGCCTTGGCCACCGTGGCAAAGGGAATTCCCGTTCCCGGATCGATGGTCTCAAACACATCGCCGCTGGCCGCTTCGACAAATTCACCGTCAATAAACAGTTTGTAATGTTCCATCGCTTTTTCCCCTTCTTCATTGTTGACAGCACCATTCCGTGTTGAAACGGGCTATCATACCGATAACTCGATCAAAAACTTCCCGAAAATACATATTTTGAGGGCTTACCATCACATTCTCATGGCCAAAAACATCATCCAAAATCGCGTTGATCCCACAGAGAAGGATATCATTGCGCCATGCACATGAATCGGTCTGAATGTCTATAGAACGTCGGCAATATATATTCAATGAAAAAGCCTTGCGGCGGCAGTCGTCAAAGATGCATGGTTGTTTTGCCTGAAAGCAAGTTTATTGACTCTGTCATGGGAACTGCTTGAATATTGACAGCGTAAGCATTATAGTCACGCTTCCATAATGAAAAATAGTTTCAAATAAAAGAACTGCGGATTTTTTTCTCCACTGCATCACGGGCTGTAAACCTGCCTTCATACAGGACACACAACACCATGCCATACAAACGCATCGACCCCACTGCAGACTGCGGCATCGAAGTGTGGGGAACGGATCTGAAATCCCTTTTCCAGAATGCCGGACTGGCGCTTTTCGACCTGATCGCCGACAGCGGCCGGATCGAACCCGCCATGGAAGATACCGTCCAGGTGGATGGATCGGACTGGGCCGACCTCATGATCAACTGGCTGCGGGAGCTGCTGTATTTCTGGACGGGAAAAGAAATGCTGATCAAGGAAATCGCCGTCCGGGAGATTGCCGAGTTCCGGCTGTCCGCAGCGATTCGTCTCGAACCCTACGATCCGGAAAAACATCGCCTGAATCATGAAATCAAGGCCGTCACCTATCACGGCCTTCAGGTCACCCCTTTCTCCGACGGCTGGAAAGCCAC
>CAZBUL010000039.1:0-11555 GCA_964495045.1 uncultured Desulfobacterales bacterium
AAAGATCGATCCGGATATCCCGGTGATTCTCTGCACCGGTTTCAGCGAACGGATCTCACCGGAGATCATCCAGACCATCGGTATCGACGGATTGGTGAAAAAACCCATCTTGAAGCGCGATATTGCCGTTCTGATCCGAAAAATTCTCGACAATCGACAATCGTGATCCTTATAAATGGAATTCTGTATGGATAAATTCTTGCGACAAACACTGTTGACACGGGATCGGATGATGGTGGCTGCCGGGGTGGTCTGGAGCTTGTTTGTCTTTCTTTCCCTGATATGGAACTGGCATGCCATTGGCGACTCGTTGATGACGCTCGCCATATCGGATGCCCGCACTTCATATCAAAAAGATTTGGTTTATCGCAGATGGGTGACCCTGCAGGGCGGTGTCTATGTGCCGCCTACGGAAAAAACCCCTCCGAATCCCTACCTGGCCGGTATTCCGGATCAGAACGTCGTCACGACCGACGGAAAACAGCTTACCCTGATCAATCCGGCTTATATGACCCGTCAGGTACAGGAATTGGGGGCGGAGCAGTATGGACTGATGGGGCATCTGACGAGTCTCACTCCCATTCGTCCGGGAAATGCACCCGATGACTGGGAAATCACAGCGCTTCGATCCATCGAGACCGGCGCAATGGAAGCGGTTTCTGTGGAAACAATCGATGCCAAACCTTATTTGAGGCTGATGAGGGCATTGACGACCGAAGCCGGCTGCCTCAAGTGCCACGGGAATCAGGGATTCAGGGAAGGGGATATACAGGGCGGCATCAGTGTATCCGTACCGCTGGCATCATATTACGCAGTTGCCGACAGACAGAGACTGCTGATGACGCTGGCGCATCTGGTGATCTGGTTCATGGGGATTATCGGGGTGGCCGGCGGGAACAAACTGTTGCGCAATCAGATGGTCTTTTTGGAGAAGCATGCCGATGAATCCGCCCGGATGGTTCAGGAACTTGAAACACAGCGGGCCGAGCTGCAGAAAAATGAAGCGGATACAACCCGGATACTTCAGGAACTAAGCGATTATACTGCCGAAATAGAGATGCAAAACGAGGAATTGCTTCGGATACAGGAAGATCTGAATGCTTCCCGTTCCCGATATTTCGATCTCTATGATCTGGCGCCGGTTGGGTATATGACCGTCAGTGAAAACGGGTTTATTCTGGAAGCCAACCTGACCGCATCGGTTCAGATGGGCGTGGTTCGGGGAGCACTGATCAATCAGTCTGTCCTGAAGTATATTCACAGAGAAGATCAGGGGATTTATTATTTCCTCAGCAAAACGCTGTTCAAATCTGGCGGCTGGCAGGCGTTTGAACTCCGCATGGTTCGGTCCGACAGCCGGACGTTTTGGGCGGGGTTGGATGCGACCGTTGTTCAGGACAAAAATGGTGAAACGGTTTGTCGCGTTGTTATCCGGGATCTGACCGACCGGAAATCGGCGGAGACCGAACGGATCGCCCGCAAGGCCGCTGAAGAAGCCAACCGGTCCAAAAGTATTTTTTTGGCCAACATGAGCCATGAAATCCGCACGCCCATGAATGCCATGATGGGATTTGCACATGTGCTCGGGAGTGATCCTTCCCTGACACCGAAGCAGGCAGAGCATGTCGGCGTCATTCTCCGCAGCGGAAATCACCTGCTTCGACTGATCAACGACATTCTGGATATGTCGCGGATCGATGCCGACCAGATGTCACTGACCCTCGAAGAATTCCGGCTGATCGATCTGATTCGGGAAGTGGAAATGCTTTTCCGGGAAACCGCTTCGGTCAAGGGGTTGGGTTTTGTGCTGGAATTCGCGCATCATGACTTGCCGAATGTGCATGCCGATATGGGCAAACTGCGCCAGATATTGATCAACCTGCTGGGAAATGCCATGAAATTCACGATGGCGGGCCAGATTGCCCTCCGCGTGAAGGGCACGATGCTGGAAGCAGGGGAAGTCGTGCCGAAGCTGCATCTGATCATCGAAGTCGAAGACACCGGACCAGGAATTTCTGAAGAAAATATGTTCAAAGTCTTCGATATGTTTTACCAGGTATCCCAAGGCGCCCCCACCGGCGGAACCGGCCTCGGACTGAGCATCAGCCGGAAATATGCGCAGCTTATGGGCGGCGATATTACCGTGAGGAGTCAGGTGGGAACCGGCTCCTGCTTCAGACTGGAGGTCCTGCTGGAAACGGTTCAAACAGCACTTCCGGATGTCGGGCGGCCGAAAAAGATCGTCGGTGTTGTGTCGGAAACCGGCCCCTGGCGCATTCTGGTTGTGGATGATGTGGCCGACAACCTGGCATTGATGACAGCCCTGCTGACCCCTGTTGGTTTTCAGGTGCAGGAAGCCGCCAATGGTGTCGAGGCCTTGGAGATTTTTCACGAGTGGCTGCCCCATGCTGTGCTGCTCGATATGCGCATGCCGGTGATGGACGGCTATGAAACGGTTCGCCGGATTAAATCCACGGATGTCGGTCAGCGGGTGCTTGTGGTGGCGGTGAGTGCCGGTGCTTTTCAGAATTCCCGGAACAAGGCCATGGAAGCCGGTGCGGATGCCTATCTGGCCAAACCTTTCATCACGCAAGAATTGTTTGATATTTTAAAGAATGGTCTGGGGCTGCGTTATATTTTCTCCGATGGAACCGGCCGGGAGGCGTCCGGCGGTGTTTCCCCGGCACGGACACCCACGCCGTCGGATGCGCCGGCCAGACTGCTGCCCGCCACGGCTCAAGCCATTCTCAAAGCCGTTTCTGAAGGAGATATGATTCAATTGATACAACTGATCGACGCCGCGGAATTCGAAGACTCCCAGGCCGCATGGAAGCTGCGGGATATGGCCGGCAGTTTCGATTATCTGGGCATTCGCGAATTCCTCGAAAAAATATAAACCTGGACTAGGAGATTTACCATGAACGAACAAAATAACCAGATTAGCATCATGGTCGTGGATGACAGCCCTGCCAATTTGAGACTCCTGCTGGAACTGCTGCACGGCAAAGGCTACCGGGTGGTGGCGTTTACCGGTGGCCCGCAGGCACTGGCAGCAGCGGCGGAAAATCCGCCGGACCTGGTATTGCTCGATATCTGGATGCCGGAAATGGATGGATTCGAGGTGTGCCGGCGGCTCAAGACGGATGCCCGGCTGCGGGACATTCCGGTGCTGTTCATCAGCGCCCTCACCGATACCGAAGATAAACTGAAGGCCTTTGCCGTGGGCGGTGCGGATTATATCACCAAGCCGTTTCAGCCCGAAGAAGTCTATGCCCGCGTCCAGACCCATTTGACAACCCGGTCTCTCCAGTGTCGGCTGATCGATCAAAACGAGGAGCTGGAACAGTTGGTGGCAGAACGCACCCACGAGCTGGCCGAGGCCAACCAGCGGCTTCTTGAAATGAGCCGGCTCAAGGACGAATTTCTGAAAATGATTTCCCACGAACTGCGCACCCCAGCCAACGGCGTGCTGGGTATGGGCATGCTGATGGCCGATTTGTGTTCCGATACCGAAGATGGGGCCCTGTACAGCAGTGTGTTTGCGGAAAGCAGCACCCGTTTGATCAATCTTATCGAGGATGCCACATTGATTGCCGACCTGGATCAGTTGGCCCGGATGCGCCAGGAGAAAACCGTTTTTGCCGAACTTCTGCGCGAGGTACAACGGTTCGTGTCAGACATCCAGGTTGTGCTGAACTTCGATGCGGGTACCGAAACGATTGTGCTTCGGGGGGTTCACTCGCTGTTGAAACAGGCCCTGACATCCATGATTCGGCTGGCGTCTTTTTTCTGTCGAGACAAACAGGCGGTGCCGCTTACTGTTTCCGTTCGGAACGGCAGTCTCTGTCTGAAATTCGATGTGGATAATCTGTCTCTGACCGCCGCGGATGTTTCAGATTTTTTCAGAATTGAATCGCTGGTTCGCTCCAGCTCTCTGGCTGAACAGATGGGGCTGGCGCCGGTGGCGGCTCAAAAAATCGTGATGGCTTTTGGCGGGGAGATGACGCTCGTGAAAAACGAAGGCAATGCCGGTGCTGTCATTGTTACACTGCCCTGTCATGCCGATGTGTAAGGTTTATAGGAGATAGGATATGAAAGACACGGAAAAATCACTTCCGATCCCGGAATCCCATGCTCAGGATGCTGCGCCGCCGCACCCTGAAGAAATGGAAATGCCTTCTGAAGAAATCCTTCCGGATGCCGTTTTGCCGGAAACACCAGTGCCGCCGGGAACGGGTTTCCCCATCGTCGGCATTGGGGCGTCGGCGGGGGGGCTGGCGGCATTCGAGGCGTTTTTTTCCGGCATGCCGATCGATTCCGATCCGGCCATGGCTTTTGTTCTGGTGCAGCATCTGGCGCCGGATCACAAGAGCATTCTGGCCGATCTGGTACGGCGCTATACCCGCATGAAGGTCTTGGAGGTCGATGACGGCATGGTGGTGCATCCCAACTGTGCCTATATTATTCCGCCGGGCAAGGATATGGCGTTATTACACGGCCGGCTGCAGTTGCTCGAACCTGTCATCCCCCGCGGTCACCGCCTGCCAATCGATTTTTTTTTCCGGTCTCTGGCGCAGGAACTGCGGGAGCGGGCCATCGGCATCGTGCTGTCGGGAACCGGTACCGACGGCACCCTCGGCGTTCGGGCCATCAAGGGAGAAGGCGGCATGATCATGGCTCAGAATCCGGCTTCCACCGAGTACGACGGCATGCCCCGCAGCGCCATTGCCACCGGTATGGTGGACTATGAACTGCCGCCGGCGGAAATGCCAGGTCAGCTCATCGCATATATTTCTCATGCCTTCGGCCGGCCGCCACGGTCGAGATTTGTTCCCACACCCAAGGCGGAAACCGCCCTCCGGAAAATATTCATTCTGCTCCGTTCCCATACCGGACACGATTTCTCCCAATACAAACCGAGCACCATCCACCGGCGGATCGAACGGCGGATGGCCGTTCATCAGATCGAAACCATGGACGGCTATGTCCGGTATCTGCAGCATACGCCCGCAGAGGTCGAGGCCCTGTTTCGGGATATCTTGATCGGGGTGACCAAATTCTTTCGGGATGAGGAGGCCTTCCAGTCGCTCGAAAAACATGTCATTCCCCGCATTTTCGCCGACAAGCCGCCGGGCTCTTTGATTCGGGTGTGGTCGGCGGGGTGTTCCACGGGAGAAGAAGCCTATTCCTTGGCCATTCTCTTTCAAGAGCGCATGGAACACCTGAAACAGAGCTTCAAAATTCAGGTGTTCGCCACGGATATCGACAGTCGGGCCATCGCCGTGGCCCGAAACGGCATCTATCCGGCCAGCATCGCCACCGATATCACCCCGGAACGGCTGTCCCGGTTTTTCGCAGTGGATCCGGGCGGCGGTACGTGCCGTATCCTGAAAAGCATCCGGGATATGCTGGTGTTTTCGGAGCAGGATATCATCAAGGACCCGCCCTTTTCCAAACTCGATCTGATCAGTTGTCGAAATCTGCTGATCTATATGGATTCAGATCTCCAGAAAAAGCTGGTTCCCCTCTTTCATTACGCGCTGAATCCGCAAGGATTTCTCTTTCTGGGAACATCCGAAACCGTAGGTGATTTTATGACATTGTTCAGTGTGATGGATCGCAAATACAAGCTGTATCAGCGTAAGGAGGATTATATCGCCAATTATCAAACGGTTCCAGAGCGGTTTCTACCGCCCATGACGGTCATGGATGCATCCCCGACGCAACCGGCTGGCAAGACGGCCTTTGCCGGTAAACCGCCGCTTCGGGAGCTGACGGAACAGGCCCTGCTGCAGCATTTGTCCCCGGTCGGTGCGCTGGTTGACGGCAAAGGGGATATCCTCTATTTGCACGGCCGTACCGGCCAGTATCTGGAACCGGCTCCGGGCGAGACCGGTATCAACAATATCCTGAAAATGGCCAGAGAGGGGCTGCGGCTGGAATTGACCAATGCCCTTCACAGAGCTTCGGCCACCAAGGAAATCACCTGCTGTGCCGGCCTGCGTGTTAAAACCAACGGAGATTCTATTACGGTCAATCTGACGATTCGTCCGGTCATGACGAGCAGCAACGTTCCGACAATCGATCCAATTTTCTATCTGGTCATTCTGGAACCGGCACAACCTGATATTATCGGGAAAGGCGATGCGGCATCCACCAGTGAATCGGAAGCCAATGCGGTTATCCCCATGGACATCGACAGTCGCATCGCTGCACTCAAAAAGGAACTGCGGGTCAAGGAAGAATATCTGCAGACTTCCAACGAAGAGCTGGAAACTTCCAATGAAGAGCTGAAATCCACCAACGAAGAGATGCAGTCGGTCAACGAGGAGCTCCAGTCCACCAACGAGGAGCTGGAAACATCCAAAGAAGAGCTTCAGTCCATCAACGAGGAGCTGGCTACCGTCAACTCCGAACTCCAGACCAAGGTGGCCGATCTGTCCCGGATCAACAACGACATGAACAATTTGCTGGCCGGAACCGGCATCGGTACGGTGTTCGTGGATCACAGCATGCGTATCCTGCGATTCACCCCGGCGGCCAACCTGTTCATCAATCTGATTCAAAGCGATATCGGCCGGCCGGTGGGACACATCGTTTCCAATCTGGTCGGGTACAACCGTCTGGTCAACGACATACATGCGGTGCTCAATTCACTGATTCCCAAAGAGGTGGAAGTCCTGACACTGGACGGCAAATGGTACCGCATGCACATTCAGCCGTACCGGACCATGGATAATGTTATCGAAGGAGCGGTGATTACATTCACCGACATTACGGAGCTGGTGCAGAGCCGGGAAAGGTTGAAAAAAGCCGATGCGCTGATCCAGTTGGCTTTGATCGCGCGTGATGTCCGGATCGCCGTCGTCGTTCAGGGACTGGACGGACGGACGCTGTCATGGAATTCGGGCGCCGAAAAAATCTATGGCTGGAGTGAGTCCGAAGCCCTGGCGTTGAATATCCGTAAACGGGTACCGCCGGACATGCGGGAAGAAGTCATGACAACCCTGATGAAACTGGGCCGGAATGAAATCCCGGAACCGTATCGGACCCAGCGGATCACCCAAACGGGAAATGTTGTGGATGTCTGGCTGGCAGTCACCACGTTGTTGAATGGGGCAGGGCAGATGGTTGCGATGGCATCGACGGAACGGCTCATCGAGCCCGGAATGGATGAAGCGAAGGGAACAACGGTATGAACATAAAATGTGAAGGGAACGACCTGAATGTTGGCTGCGGGCAGGTAAATCAGACGCTGCGCATGCAGGCCGAAGCAATGACCTGTAAAAATGAAACCGGCATGTCGATCGAACAGATACTATCCATGGCTCCCGATGATATCCAGCGGATGTTTCATGATCTGCAGGTGCATCAGATCGAGCTGGAGATGCAGAATGAAGAACTGCGTCGGCTGCAACTCGATATGGATGCCGTCCGCCAGCGGTATTTCGATCTGTACGATCTGGCGCCGGTGGGATATTGCACGGTCTGCCGGGAGGGGAAGATTCTGGAAGCCAATCTCACCCTGGCCACCCTGCTGGGTCGATCGCGTTCCCAACTGATCGGGCGGCAATTTTTTCTTTTTATCCACCCGGAAGACAGATATATTTTCCATCATCATTTTCAGCGCCTTTTTGATTCGGAAGAAGTTCATTCGTTCGATCTGCAGATGAAGAAAGACCCGCCGCAAATTTTCTGGGCACATCTGACGGCCGGTGCTGTGCTGGAAGCCGACGCATCGACCGAGTGCCGCATCGTGATTACCGACATCTCCGATCTCAAAAAAGTCGAAGCGGAAAAAATCAAGCTGGAAGCCCGGCTTCAGCAGGCTCAGAAAATGGAATCTATCGGAACCCTTGCCGGGGGGATTGCCCATGATTTGAACAACATCCTCTTTCCCATCAGTGGATTGGCGGAGCTGCTCCTCGAAGATTTTCACCCGGACAGCCTTGAATATGAAATGATGCAGCAGATTCATCGGTCCGTACGCCGGGGCAGCGATCTGGTCAGGCAGATTCTGACATTCAGCAGGCAATCGACGACCGACAAACAGCCTGTCCGATTGCAATCTGTACTCAAAGAAGCCTTGAAACTGGCACGGGCATCCCTGTCCCGGCATATCGAGTTGAAATCCGAGATCAGTCCGAAATGCGGCATCGTCATGGCGGATCTGACCCAGGTGCATCAGGTGCTGATGAATCTGGTCACCAATGCCGCCCACGCGGTCGAAGAAAATGGAGGAACGATCCATGTGATGCTGACGGAAACAGTGATCGGAAAAGAGGCGGTGGTGATAGACGAAATGCCGGCTGGCCGATATGCCTGCATGCGTGTATCCGACACCGGCGTCGGTATCGCCAAGCACGTGCTCGACAAGATATTCACGCCGTATTTTACCACCAAAGCCCAGGGAAAAGGCACGGGACTGGGGCTTTCGGTGGTTCTTGGCATCGTGAAGGATCACGGCGGAGATATCCGGGTGTACAGCGAGATTGGCAAGGGAACGGCGGTATCGGTTTATCTGCCGTTGATCGAAAATGCGATTGACGGCCCGACGGATGCCGCCACCCGCGTGTATCCCACGGGTAACGAAAGCATTCTGCTGGTCGATGATGAAGAAGCGATATTGAATATGGAGAAGATGGTCCTCGAAAAACTCGGCTATCGAGTCACCACCTGTTCCGGCAGCCTGGAAGCGCTGGAGATTTTCAAAGCCGATCCCGGCAGGTTCGATCTGGTCATCAGTGACCGGGGCATGCCGAAAATGACCGGCGAGGTGCTGGCCCGGGAAATGATGGCAATTCGGCCGAAAATACCGATTATTCTTTGCACGGGTTTTTCCGATGAAGGCGATGACGAGCGCGCCAGAGCGGTGGGGATCAGAGGATATCTGATGAAGCCCGTGGCCAAAGCGGTACTGGCCGAAACCATCCGAAATGTGCTGGATGGGGGTGGGGGCCCTGTGGGTGAGAATGAACGGTGAGAAGTATGACCGCCCATTTCGCTGAAAATATACATTGACAGAAGATTCGATTTTGGTTTAGAAAAACGAGGCTGTAAGTTGATGAAAATACAAAAAAATTCGATATGAAATCCGTCGATGATGAAAGATTTCATGCAATCATCCAGGTATGAGGATGACGAAATGGCAGGGGGAATTTGATGAACAAACGCTTGACGGCTGCGGTTGCCGTTGTGATATGGCATCTGTTGATATGCGGTTTGGTTTTTGCAACCGATGAAATCAAAATAGGCATCATGGTGCCGGTCAGCGGACCGGAAGCGGTTTTCGGAAAGGACATGGAAAATGCCGTCCTTTTGGCGGTTTCAGAAATCAACGCCAACGGCGGTATTCTGGGGAAAGTCGTTGCCACCGCCACCAGCGATGATGCCTGTGATCCCAAGCAGGCCACGTCCGCCGCAGACAGTCTGGTGGCGGAGGACGTGGTGGCGGTGGTGGGCGGATACTGCTCACCGGCCACGGCGCCCACATTGAAGATTTTCGGGGATGCCGGCATTCCCGTCGTTATTCCGGCGGCCAATTCCAGCAAACTGGCCGGGGCCAACCCAGGAAACGGCTTTCAGATCAACAGCTCGGGGATCGATCAGGCACTGACGGCTGTCACGCTTTTCAAAGAAAAACGAATCAAAAAACTGGGCATCATCCATCAGGGAGACGGCTATTCGGCGGATCTGTCCGCCCTGACCGAAAAGAAATGGAAACAGATGGGCCTGGATGTGGTTGTCGTCGAATCGGTCGTCAAAGGCGAGCAGAACTATACGGCGCTGGTGAATCGGATCAGAAACAAATCGCCGGATGCCGTTTTCTGGACAGCCTATTATGCGGACGGCGCCCAAATCATCAAACACCTGCGGCAGGGCGGATTCACCAAGCTGATTGCCGTTGGAGACGGCTCCAATTCTCCCAAGCTGATGGAACTGGCCGGAAAATCCGCCGAAGGGATTTACTGCTTTTCCAATCCCATGGTCGAATATCTGCCATCCTCCAAAACCTTTGTCGAGAGTTACCGGAAAAAATTCAATCAGGAGCCCGGCCCTTATTCCGCATTGGCTTATGACGGCATGAATCTTCTGGCGGATGCCATCACCCGGGCGGGCACGGCCGACAAAGCCGCCATTACCAAAGCCCTGAAAGAAACCAAAGAATTCAAGGGGATTGCCGGCCCTATTTCCTTCAAACCCGACAACACGCTGGCCAGAAGCAATTTCGTCGTGCTGATCGCCAAAGGAAACAACTGGACGCTGTACAAATGATCCGTCCTGAATATCTATAGGAACTGTTTGGGGAAGTCATAACCGGAGGAGGGAAAAATGCCTGTATTTCTGTGGACGGGAAAAGACAAGGCCGGAAAAATTCAAAAAGGGGAAATGGAGGCGCTCAGCCAGCAGGCCGTCAAATCTCATCTCACCAAGATTCGCATCACGCCGACCCGCATCAAGGAAAAGCCCAAGGACATTTTTGAAAATGTGGCCTTTCTTCAGCCCAATGTGGTCGAGAAAGATATCATTCTCTTTGCCAGGCAGTTTTCCACCATGATCGATGCCGGGCTTCCCATCGTCCAGTGCCTGGAAATTCTGCTGAGCCAGCAGGAAAACAAGACATTCAAGAAAATGCTCAAAGATATCAAGGAGTCGGTTGAAAGCGGCTCGACTCTCGCGGATGCTCTCAAAAAATTTCCCAAGAATTTTGACGATCTTTTCGTCAATATGATCGCCGCCGGAGAAGCCGGCGGTATTCTCGACACGATTCTCCGGCGGCTTTCGGGCTATATGGAAAAAGCCGCCAAGCTCAAGGCCAAGGTCAAGGGCGCCATGACGTATCCTCTGGTGACTCTGGTGATCGCTTTTATCGTGTTGGCGGTCATTCTGGTGTTCGTCATCCCCGTCTTTCAGCAGATGTTCGCCGACTTCGGCAAGGAACTGCCCCTTCCCACCCAGATCGTCGTGGCCATGAGTGAATTTGTCAAAAGCAAAATTCTGTATATCATCGGTGCCATCGTCATATTCATTTTCGCATTCAAGCGGTTTTACAAGACGCCCAAAGGCCGGGCGGTGGTGGATAAATTGGCGCTGTCCGTGCCGGTTGTCGGCATGCTGATCCGAAAAGTGGCGGTGGCCAAATTCACCCGCACCATGGGCACCATGCTGTCCAGCGGGGTGGCCATTCTCGATGCCCTGGACATCACGGCAAAGACAGCCGGCAACAAAACCATCGAAGGGGCGCTATATAATGTCCGCGGCGCCATTTCGGAAGGCCAGACCATGGCTGAACCATTGTCGGACAGCGATGTGTTTCCGTCGATGGTGTGCCAGATGATTTCGGTGGGCGAGTCCACCGGCGCACTGGATGCCATGCTGGGGAAAATAGCGGATTTCTATGACGAGGAAGTGGATCAGGCTGTCGAAAATCTCACATCCCTGATCGAGCCGTTCATGCTGGTGTTTCTGGGCGTGACCATCGGCGGGCTGGTCGTTGCCATGTACCTGCCGATTTTCAAATTGGCCGGGGCCATTTCCGGGTAATCGTTCACCTC
>CAZBUL010000039.1:11655-17116 GCA_964495045.1 uncultured Desulfobacterales bacterium
AAATTAGATGGAACCGCCTGTTCGTTTTGACAATGATCTGCTGAAAAAAATCAAATGGCTGATGTTTTTCAGAGTGCTCTTCACCGGGTTTCTGCTGGTATCGACGATCGTTGTTCAGTTCAGACAGCATATCAGTTTGCAGAACCCGCAACTGCTGATGCTCTATGGCATCAATGCCGTCGTTTTGATTTTGTCGGCGGGGTATGCCGTTGTTCTCCGCCATGAAGCCTATCGTCCATCCCTCGCCTATCTGCAGATCATCGTCGATACGGTCATCGTATCCATTGTCGTTTTTATAACTGGCTGTTACGCCAGCATATTTTCTTTTCTTTATTTGTTGGTCATCGTCTGTTCGAGCATCCTGCTTTCCCGAAAAGGAAGTATGCTGATCGCCGCGCTGTCGAGCATTCAGTACGGGTTGATGCTGGAACTCGAATATTACCGGGTTTTGAAGCCGTTCGTTCAAATTCATCTGCGGACAATGGGCGATGATTTGACGCTGGTTACCTACAAGATCGTTATCACCATGATCAGCTGTTTTGCGGTGGCCTGGCTCAGCAGTATTCTGGCCGAGCAGGCCCGCTCCTCCCGTCAGGAGTTGCGGGCCATGGAATCTCATGTCCGGCGGGTGGAGCAGTTGGCCTATATGGGGGAGATGGCGGCGGGGCTGGCGCATGAAATCAGAAACCCACTGGCTTCTTTATCCGGTTCCATTCAAATTCTCAAAGAAGAATTTCAGTTTCCGCCGGATCAGGCACGGCTCATGCGAATCGTTTTGCGGGAGGCGGACCGGCTGAGTTCCCTGGTCAGCGATTTTTTGCTGTTCGCCAAGCCGCCGTCCGGCAATATTGCGGAAATCCCGGTAGCGGAGGTCATCACGGAAATCGTTTCGGTTTTTCAAAATGATGCCAATCATACCCGGAAAATTCCCATTACAACGGAATTGATTCCCGATGTCCGCATCACCATGGATCCGGCCCACTTTCGTCAGATTCTCTGGAATCTGCTGCTCAATGCCGCCGAAGCCATTGCGGATGAAGGGCAGATTCATATCCGGATGAAGGGGCACAATGGGCAGGTGGATGTGCAGGTCATGGACACGGGGCAGGGGATTGCGCCTGAAAATATTCCGCTGATTTTCAACCCGTTTTTTACGACCAAAGCCAGCGGTACGGGATTGGGACTGTCCATCGTCCACCGGCTGGTTGTCTCCTACAACGGCCGTCTGGATGTGGAAAGTCAAATCGGTGAGGGAACTGTTATGACCCTGAAATTGAAAAAATCAGCCGGGAAGGGAAGCAAGGCATGAAAAAAAAAATGATTCTGCCGGGCGTTTTCCTGATGCTGGCCGGGGTGGGGGCCCTCGTTTTCTGGGGACAATACCGGCAGCGCCATGCGGATCTGTATTATTCGGGAAACCTCGAATTCAAGCAGTCGAATCTTTCTTTTCAAGTATCGGGACGGGTGAAACGGATATTTTTCGATGAAGGGCAGTCCGTCACCGCCGGTGAGTGTATTGCCGAACTTGATACCGAAGAATTTTCGGCCCGCCTGGATCAGGCCCGGGCCAATCTCAATCAGGCCATCGAAAACCGCAAACAGCTTGAAATCACGTTGGCGCTTTATCAAAGCACGTTGACGGCGGAAGTCAACCGGGCGGAATCTGCGGTCAAGGCGTCGGCCGCACAACTGGCCGAGCAGGAAAAGGGAAACCGGCTTCAGGAAGTCGAGCGCGCCCGATTGTCTTTTCAGGAGGCCGAAATCGCTCTGGAAAATGCCGGAAGAGACAAGCGCCGATTCGACCAACTGTTCCGGAATGGATTTATCGCCGAGAAAGAAAGGGATGACACCGATCTGAAATACGACACCGCTTTGAAGGTGAAACAGCGGGCCGCCGAAGGCTATGATCTGTCCAGGGAAGGGTTTCGCAAGGAATCCATCGATGCGGCCAGGGCCCGATTGCTGGAATCACAGGCGTTGCTGCTGCTTGCCAAAGGCAATCTGAAAAAAATCGATGCCACCCAGGCCGACATTCTGGCGGCCAATGCCCGGGTGAAGTCTGCCCAATCCGCATTGGAACTGGCGGAAATTCAACTGGGATATGCCCGGCTGCTGGCGCCGTACGAGGCCATGATCATCAGTCGGAATGTCGAGCCAGGGGAAGTGATGACACCGGGACGGGAAGTGATTTCTGTAGCCGATGTCTCCCGGATCGATCTGAAGGTGTTTGTGGATGAGACCCAGATTGGCAAGGTCCGCTCGGGCCAGCGCGTCGAAGTGCGCATCGACACCTTTCCGGACAAAATATATGAAGGCTTCGTTGCCTATATTTCGCCGGAGGGCGAATTCACGCCCAAGATCATCCAGACCCGAAAAGAACGGGTCAAACTCGTGTATCTGGTCAAGATTACCTTGCCCAATCCGAAAATGGAGCTGAAATCCGGGATGCCGGCGGACGCGTGGTTGAGGTAAAAGAGAAGGGGGCAGGGGGCAGGTATCAGGTATCAGGTAACAGGGGGCAGGTATCAGGTATCAGGGGGGAGGAAAGCGGCGATCATTTATCTCCTCACCCCAGCGGGGGGAGGTCGGGAGGGGGGGCGAACAGTGGCGGCAAGAGGGGCAGGGAGATGGTGGAGCGGGATGGTTTGGCGGCAGTGAGTCCAATGGTCGAAGCAGCGGGGGTGTCGAAACGCTTTGGGCGGGCCGAGGTGGTGTCGGATATTTCCCTGGCGGTGCCGGCAGGGGCCATTTATGGGTTTATCGGGTCGGATGGCGCCGGCAAAACCACGCTGCTGCGAATGATGGCGGGGATGATCCCTCCGACCACGGGCAAGATTCGAATACAGGGGATGGATGTGGTGACGGATCGAAACCGGCTCAAGGATGTGGTCGGATATATGCCGCAGCGTTTCGGGCTCTATTCGGATCTGACGGTGGCCGAGAATGTGGATTTTTTCATGGATATCTTCGGCATTTTCGGTGCTGAAAGAAAGCGGCGGAAAGAAAAGTATCTGGGGTTTTCCCATCTGACGCCGTTTCAGGACCGGCTGGCCCGGGATCTTTCCGGCGGCATGAAGCAAAAGCTGGGTCTGGCCTGTGTGCTGGTGCATCATCCCAAGGTGTTGATTCTGGATGAACCAACCAATGGGGTAGATCCGGTTTCGAGAAAAGAATTTTGGGAAATTTTGCAGACCATGCGGCAGGATGGCATGACGATCCTCGTATCGACGGCCTATCTGGATGAAGGAGAAAAATGCGACCGCATCATACTGATGCACAATGCCCATATTCTGGATATGGCGGCGCCGGCCGCATTCCGGGCGGATTTCGACAGTCTCGAAGCGGCCATGATTCATCGGATCGAGACCGTCGATGGCAGTCTTTCCGGGGCGCATTTTGACCTCTGAAGCCGTTGTCGTGCAAGATATCGTCAAGCGCTTCGGGGCGTTCACGGCCGTCGATCACATTTCCTTTTCGGTGCGGCAGGGAGAGATTTTCGGATTTCTGGGGCCGAACGGCGCCGGTAAATCCACCACCATCCGCATGCTCTGCGGCATCATTACGCCTACATCGGGTTCCGGACATGTGGCCGGATTCGATATCTTTTCCCAATCCGAAGACATCAAGCAGTGCATCGGCTATATGTCCCAGAAATTTTCCCTGTATGAAGACATGACGCCATTCGAGAACATTCGGTTCTATCTGGGCATTTACAACGTACCGCCCGCGAGATGGAACGAGCGGATCCGCTGGGTGCTGGGCATGACCCGGCTGGAAGCTGTCGAACATCGGCTGACCCGGGAACTGCCGCCGGGATGGCGGCAGCGTCTGGCCTTGGGATGCGCCCTCCTTCACGAACCCCGTATCCTCTTTCTGGACGAGCCAACCTCCGGGGTGGACCCCATCACCCGGCGGCGGTTCTGGGAATTCATCCGGCATCTGACCACCACCGGTGTCACCGTGTTCGTCACCACCCATTACATGGACGAGGCCTATCACTGTGACCGTGTCGTCATGATCAATGCCGGGAAGATCGTGGTTTCCGGCGCGCCGGCACAAATCGTCCAGGAGACGTTTCCCGACAGGCCGGACGCTGATCTCAACGATGTATTCGTTCATCTGATGACCCGGAGCGACCCATGAACCTGATCGTTGTCCGGGCTGTCAGCCGGAAGGAATATTATCATCTGATCCGGGATTTCCGCAGCCTGTATCTGGCCTTCATCATCCCCTTGCTGCTCATTTTTCTGTTCGGTTACGCCCTCAGCCTGGATGTGGACAATATCCGCGTCGTGGTGGCGGATCACGATCACACCGAGACCAGCCGGGATCTGATCCGCAAACTGGACGCCTCGTCCTATTTCAATGTCATCGCCCAGGTACCTACGGACCGGGAAGCCGGCCGGTATCTGGACGACGGTCTGGCTTCTGTGGGAATCATCCTGCCGCCTCACTGGACAGCCGACATTCAGGCCGATCGGGAGGCTCCGGTACAGATATTGATCGACGGCAGTGATCCCAATTTCGCCGGGATCACCCGCAGTTATCTGGCGGCATTCATCCAGCGGTACAACCAGCACCAGCTTGTCGATTATCTGAACCGCCAGGGGCGGGACACCATCCAGCCGCCGGTGGATGGCCGCATCCGGGTGTGGTTCAACGAAGACCTTGAAAGCCGCAATTTCATCGTTCCCGGCATCATTGCCCTTATCATCATGATTGTCGGCGCCATGCTGACGTCTCTGGTGATTGCCCGCGAATACGAAAGCGGCACCATGGAAACCATCCGTTCCCTGCCCATTTCGGCCGCCGAATTTTTGACCGGCAAGGCCATCCCGTATTTTGTCATTGGCCTGATCGATGTGCTCATCTCCATTTTGATGGGGCAGGTTCTCTTCGGCGTGGTGATGAAATCGAGCTTCTGGCTCATGATCCTGGCCTCTTCCCTCTATCTGGGGGTGGCGCTCAGTCTCGGTCTGCTGATATCGAGCATCACCCAGTCGCAACTGGTGGCCAACCAACTGGCGATTCTGATCACCTATCTGCCGTCGCTGCTGCTGTCCAATTTCGTCTTTCCCATCGAGAACATGCCGACGGCGCTGCAATTCGTCACCCGCATTGTTCCGGCCACCTATTTCATCGACATTCTGAACGGCCTTTATCTGCGCCATATCGGTCTGTCGGCGCTCTGGCCGAGCTACGGGGTTCTGGCGCTCATGTTTGGCGTGTTGTCGGTTCTGAATCTGCTTGTGTTGAAACGGGAAGGACTGTAAAAGGACACTGATGATGAACTGGATACGGGTGCGGGAAGTGGTGCGGAAAGAATTCATTCAACTGTTCCGGGACAAGAAAAACCGGCCACTGCTGATCGTTGCGCCCTTCATTCAGTTGATTCTGTTTGGCTACGTGGTCACAACGGATGTGCGGGATGTTACCGTCGGCCTGCTCGATCTCTGCCGGA
>CAZBUL010000039.1:17216-19869 GCA_964495045.1 uncultured Desulfobacterales bacterium
GTGGTCACAACGGATGTGCGGGATGTTACCGTCGGCCTGCTCGATCTCTGCCGGACGGCCGACAGCCGGAAACTGGTGGAGACCATCGATGGCAACAAAACATTCCGGATCACCCATGTCGTGGAAAAACCGGACGATCTCGACGCGTTGCTGATGCGGCGCAAGGTCAATCTGGGAATCAAGATTCCGCCCGATTTCAGCGCCACGATCCGGAAAGGGCAGACCGCCGAAGTCCAGATTCTGGCCGACGGCAGCATGAGCAATATGGCTTCTGTGAGGATTTCTTACCTGATGACGGTTCTCGAGCGGTTCAACGTGCAGATGATTCAGGCACTTCATCCCGTCCATCTATCGTACGGCAAGATCGACGACCGGGTGCGCACCTGGTATAACCCGAATCTGGACAGCCGCAATTTCTACGTTCCCGGTATCGTTGCTTTTTTGATCATGCTGCTGGTCATGCTTCTCACCTCCATGGCCATTATCCGGGAAAAAGAATCCGGCACCATGGAACAGTTGATGGTTACGCCCCTCAAACCAATCGAGATGATTCTGGGAAAAACCATCCCCTTCATTCTGATCGCCCAGATTCAGATGATTCTGGTGACGCTGTTTGCCGTCTTCTGGTTCGAGATTCCGCTGGTCGGCAGCATTCCGCTGCTGCTGGCGGCCACCTGTCTTTTTTTGTTGAGTACGCTGGGCATCGGCCTGTTCATCTCGACGGTTTCCGCCACCCAGCAGCAGGCCATGATGACGACATTTTTTTTCATCCTGCCGTTTTTCATGCTGAGCGGGTTCGTGTTTCCCGTCGCCAATATGCCCGAATTCGTGCAGTGGCTGACTTATCTGAACCCCCTGAAATATTTTTTGATCATCATCCGCGGCATTTTTCTTAAAGGCACCGGGTGGGATTCCCTCTGGCCCCAGTTTGTCGGGCTGTTTATCCTGGGATTGGCCGTCTTCTGGGGAGCCGTTCTTCTCTTTCGAAAGCGGATGGACTGATCCATCCACAATCCGAAACAATCATCAATAAATATAAGCGGATGTCATTCCGCAATCCAAAGCGAAAAGATGTACAATAAACCAGATTCCCATTATGTGAAAATTGCCTGGCTGTGGATCGTCGCTTTCACGATCTTCCGGCTCATCTATTCCGGAACCTTTCTTTTGATTTCGGATGAAACCAACTACTGGCAGTGGAGCCGATATCTGGACTGGGGCTATCATGATCAGGCGCCCCTGATCGGATGGGCCATCCGGCTGACAACGTGGATGTTCGGGCAGAATGAGTTGGCGGTCCGCATGCCGTCGGTGCTATCCGTCGGCATCGCTTCCGCATATTTGGTGGCCATGGCCAACCGGTGGCTGGGGGCTCGGGTGGCGCTGTCAACGGCCATTTTGTCCCAGTCGATTCTGGAATTCAATGTGGGCGGGCTTCTGGCGACTCCGGATGGAATTCAGGCCGCGGCTTGGGCCGGGGCTGCCTATCATGTGGCCAGAGCCTATGAAGACAACTCCTGGTCGCAATGGCTGACAGGGGGTATCTGGTTCGGTCTGGGAATGCTCGCCAAATTCACCATGGTCGCCTTTCTGCCGGGAGCGTTGGCGTATGGGTTGTTTTCGGCCATTCACCGGCGGCGGTTGGCCGGCATTCGGCCGTATATCGGGGTCTTTGCCGGGTCGCTGATGTTTTTTCCCGTCATTCTCTGGAATGCCCGGCATCACTGGAATTCGGTCCGCCATGTGGCCTTTATCGGCGGGGCCAATGAACCTTTTGCCATCCATCTGAATTATCTGGGGGATTTTTTGGCATCCCAGGCGGCTCTCCTCTCTCCGGTCGTGTTCATTCTGGCCGTGTGGGCATGGATTCGGGTAATCCGTAAAGATTATCCGCCCGTTATCTGGATGTATCCCTATCTTTTCTGGACATCGTTTCCCATGATTGCCGGTTTTCTTCTCCTCACCTTTCACACGCGGGTTTACGGCAACTGGCCGGGTGCCGGATACCTGACCACGGCCGTGTTGACCGCCGCCTATTTCGGCGGCACCGGAATCGGACGAATGCGCCGGCGGCTGTGGAAATGGGGAATCGGCATCGCCTACGGGATGACGGCGCTGGTGATCATGCAGGTGGTCTGGCCGATTCTGCCCATTCCGCTGGAACTGGACCGGGCCGCCGGAGAGATCGCCGGATGGGATGATCTGGGAAAAGCCGCTGGCAGGCATGCTGAACAAATGCCGGATCCCCATCGCACCTTCATTTTCGGACTGAGCTATCAGGTGGCCAGTGAACTGGCGTTTTACACGCCGGGCCAGCCCCGCACCGTATCGATCAACCGCTGGGAGCGGCCCAATGTCTATGATTACTGGTGGAATGATGAAGACCTTCTTGGATGGGACGGGGTGGGCGTCACTTACGATTCTGTCAGCCACACCCGACTGAGCCAGGTTTTCGAGCGGGTGGATCCTCCTGAATCGTTGGAAATCTTCAGAAAAAGTTCGGATGCCGCACCCGTAAAGGTTTTCTACATCTATCGCTGCTACGGTTTCAAGGGGGGGCTGCGGTGGATTCCGGAGAGTGCGTCGGATATCCGGTCGGTCGGTCACCTTCCTGGAACATAATGGCAATAAAAAAACCCCTTATTTCTAAGGG
>CAZBUL010000040.1:0-7186 GCA_964495045.1 uncultured Desulfobacterales bacterium
TCGAACCGGTCCCGGAAAAGGATGCTGTAATAGCTCTCCAGCAGGGTGCACAGCAAAGACTTGCCAAATCGTTTGGGACGCAAAAATACCGGGTTTTTGATGGATTCGAGTTTTGGGATATAATGGGTTTTGTCCACAAAGTAGCCGTTATCACGGACAATGGCCTGATAACTTGCCTCGGCGTACAATATGCGCTTTTTCATTTTCTGCGTATCTCCAGAGTGTTCAAGCCTCGAAAAACATTCTCATCGGATTTATGGGTGATATTAACTTCATGGTACTCGTTCAGTTGAATTGGGAGAAGCTTTTCAAGATCCAGCCTGCCGCAACCAGTGTGATACCCATTGAACTGAACCAGTGCCGGCATCAGTGGTGAAGATGCTATGCCACCCAGCCCACCGTCCGCGCCACCGCTTTTCTCCAATTCAGATAGCCCGCTTCCCGATGACTCTCCGTGGATTGCGGATTCCAGACCCGATCCACCTGCCAGTAGCGGCGAAGATCATCCAGTCCGTTCCAGAATCCGACGGCAAGACCGGCGGCATAGGCGGCACCCAGCACCGTGGTTTCGGTCACCACCGGCCGGATGACAGGAACATTCAGCGTGTCGGCCTGAATCTGCATGAGCAACGCGTTGGCTGTCATGCCGCCATCTACTTTGAGCTGGGTGAGTTTCACCCCCGAATCCTTTTCCATGGCCTCGACGATATCCCGCACCTGATAGGCGGTGGCCTCCAGTACGGCTCTGGCCAGATGGCCCTTGTGGGCGTACTGGGTCAACCCGACGATGACACCCCGGGCATCGGATCGCCAGTAGGGGGCGAAAAGCCCGGAAAATGCCGGCACCATATAGACGCCGCCGCTGTCTTCGACGGTTTTGGCCATATCTTCGATTTCGGCGGAGCTTGAAATCATGCCCAGATTGTCCCGGAACCACTGCACCAGCGCACCGGTGACGGATATCGAGCCTTCCAGACAGTAACAGGGTTGGCCGCTCCCCAACTGATACGCCACTGTCGTAATCAGGCCATGACTGGAAACGATGGGCGTCTCACCAGTGTTCATCAACAGAAAGGCCCCTGTTCCATACGTGTTCTTGGCCTCTCCAGGTGTAAAACAGGTCTGCCCGACCAGAGCGGCCTGCTGATCTCCCAGAGCCGCACAAACCGGAACCGCCGCTGCCAGCGGTCCGGTAAGATCGGTCTGGCCCCAGCACCGTTCATCGCTGGAAGGAACGATGGTCGGCAGCATCTGTTCGGGAATGTTCAGGATGTTCAGCAATTCGGGATCCCAGCAGAGCGTTTTCAAATCCATCAACAGCGTGCGGCTGGCATTGGTGACGTCGGTTACATGGGCACCGCCGTTCGGACCACCCGTCAGCAGCCAAATCAGCCAGGTATCGATGGTGCCAAAAAGCGCATTTCCTTCCAAAGCTGCTTTCCGGGCTTCGGGAACCTGCTCCAGAATCCAGGCGATTTTCGGCCCGGAAAAATACGTGGCCACCGGCAGTCCCGTTTTTTCCCGGAACCGGTCCGGCCCGCCGTCCGCCGTCAACTTCCGGCAGATTTCATGGGTGCGGGTGCATTGCCAGACGATGGCATTATAAAACGGCTGTCCTGTTCGTTTGTTCCACACCACCGTGGTTTCCCGTTGATTGGTGATACCGATGGCCGCGATATCCCTACCGCCGATCCCGTCTTTGGCCATTGCTCCCTGAATCACCGCCTGCGTATTCCGCCAGATTTCCAGCGGATCATGCTCGACCCAGCCCGGTTCGGGATATATCTGCCGGTGCTCTTTTTGATCCCACGCCACGATCCGGCCGTTTCGGTCGAAAATGCTGAACCGGGTGCTGGTGGTTCCCTGATCGATGGCGCCGATATAAGACGTCATGGGTTCTCCGGTACCAGAGATTTCATCAATGCAATTTCATCGCAATCCGGAAACTTGACACACGTCAGACACCCCCCCCATATCTTAAGCGGCAGGCAGGATCGATCGACTTGGGCAAAGCCCAGGCGTTCGAAAAAATTGGGCCGGTAGGTCAGGGTAAAAACCTGGATGATATTGTACTGACGCGCCTCGGAAATGGCAAACTCGGCCAGCTCGGAGCCAATCCCCCGGTTGAGGTATTCGGGCATGACGGCCAGTGAGCGGATTTCCGCCAGATCCTCCCAGCAGAATTGAAGTGCGCAGCAACCGACCACTTTATTTTCGGGCGTGGCATACACCGAAAAATCCCGCAAATGGTCATAGAGTTCGCTGAACGGTCTGGGAAGCAGATCCCCCAGCGTGCCGTAATACTGCAACAGACTGTGAATCGACTTGATATCCTTCAATGTCGCTTTTCTGATCATTTCTTGTATTCCTGATTCCTTTCCGCTGCTTTTCGCGGGGTCTCCGCTGTTTCTTGTCGATTGGCTTCCGCCTTTTGTTTTCGCCAGTATTCCATCCGCTCCCGAATCGTTTTTTCGTATCCCCGGTGGGTCGGCTGATAAAACCGCCGGTTCCGCAGCGGTTCCGGCAGATATTCCTGCGGTGCATAACCGTCCTGATAATCATGGGCATACCGATATCCATCCCCATATCCCAGCCCTTTCATGAGACGGGTCGGCGCATTCCGAATGTGAAACGGCACCGGCAAAGCGCCGGTATCGCCGATGGCCTGCTTGACCTTTCCCATGGCCGCATACACGCTGTTGCTCTTGGGTGCGGTGGCCAGATAAACAGCCGCCTGTGCCAGGGCCAGTTCTCCTTCGGGATGACCCAGCATCCGGAAGGCTTCCGTTGCCCGCAGGGTGATGTCGAGCGCATAGGGATCGGCATTGCCGATGTCTTCGGAGGCAAAGCGCACCATCCGCCGGGCCACATAGATCGGGTCTTCGCCGGATGCGATCATCCGCTCGAGCCAGTAAAGGGCCGCATCCGGATCACTGCCCCGGAGACTTTTATGGAGTGCGGAGATGAGATTGTAATGTTCTTCACCGGATTTGTCGTATAACAGGGCTTTTTTCTGAATCGCCGCCTCGATGTCGTGAACCGTCAGCTCTCTGCCCGCACAATCGGGCGATGGATCAGCGCCCGTCATGGTCATCGATATCACTGCTTCCAGATTGTTGAGGGCCGATCGGGCATCCCCGTCGGCCATGCGCACCAGACAATCCATGGCATCCGGATCCAGCCGCAGACCGGTGTTTCCGAGTCCGCGCGCAGTGTCTGCCAGCGCATGGCCGATGATGGCGGCAATATCTTCGGCCGAAAGCATCTTCAGCACCACCACCCGACAGCGGGACATCAACGCCGGAATCACTTCAAACGACGGATTTTCCGTGGTTGCACCGATGAGGGTGATGAGACCGCTTTCCACGTGAGGCAGAAAGGCATCCTGCTGGGATTTGTTGAACCGGTGGATTTCATCCACGAACAGAATGGTTTTTTTCCGGTGTACCCGGAGCTGATCGGTCGCAATGTCGATGACTGCCCGGATATCTTTGACCCCGGACAGCACCGCGGAAAAATGAACGAAATGACAGCGGGTTTCCCGCGCCACAATACGGGCCAGCGTCGTTTTGCCGCAGCCAGGCGGCCCCCAGAGAACCATGGAAAAGATGCGGTCTTGTCCAATGGCATGCCGCAGCAACGAACCCTCGCCGACCACGCTCTGCTGCCCGATAAATTCGTCCAGCGTGCGGGGACGCATCCGCTCGGCCAAAGGGCGCAGGGGATCGATGGATTTTTGGGAGTAATGGTCGAACAAATCGGAGCTCATTAATTATGAATTATGAATTAAGGTTTTCTGCCGGCACGTTCGCGGAACAATATCCGGATGGGGGTGTGGTCCAATCCGAAGGTGCGGCGGATCTGATTGACGAGATACCGTTCGTAAGAAAAGTGAATGCCTTCGGGAACATTGACAAACATCACGAAAGTGGGCGGTTTTTCGGAGACCTGGGTGGCATAATAGAACTTGAGACGTTTTCCTTTATAGATCGACGGCTCTTTGTCTTGAGTGGCCTGCTCCAGGAGTTTGTTGAGCTGTCCGGTACCGATGCGGGTGGCGTATTGCGCATACACCTCGTTGACGTGGCTGAAGATTGTTGTCACCCGCAGGCCGGTCAGTGCTGAAATGGAGACAGCAGGCGCAAAATTCAGGAACTTGGCCTGGTAGCGGAGATCGTCCATATAGTGTTTCAGCGTGGTCTTGTCTTTTTCGATCCGGTCCCATTTATTGAGCAGAAAAATACAGCCGCAGCCTCTGTCGTAGGCATAACCGGCCACATGGATGTCTTGATCGGTAATGCCGGCTTCGGCATCCAGAACGATCAAAGCCACATCACACCGGTCCAGACTCTTGAGAGATTTGATGATGGAATATTTTTCGATTTTTTCATCCACTTTGGATTTTCTGCGGATACCGGCCGTATCGATCAACAAATAGGATTTTCCATCATGATGCCATAAGGTGTCGATGGCATCCCGCGTAGTGCCGGCCACATCGCTGACCAGCAGTCTGTCTTTCCCCAGAATCCGGTTGATCAGGGAAGACTTGCCCACATTGGGACGACCGACAACGGCGATTTTAATCGGCTCTCCGGATACCATACCGTCATCCGGCAGGTCATCTTCGGGAAAGGACTGCACCAGGATATCCAGAAAATCCGGCACGCCGTAATTGTGTTCTGCAGAAACCGGATAGAGCTCATCAAGCCCCAGCGAATGAAACTCGAAAAGATTGACTTCCCGTTCCCATCCGTCGATTTTGTTCACGACGTAAAACACGGGCTGGGCTGCGGTGCGCAGAATGCCGACGACATCCCGATCGTATGGAGACAGACCGGATTTTCCATCCAGAACCATGACCACGACCGTGGCATCCTGAATGGCCTGCATGACCTGACTGCGAATCAGGGGAGAAAAATCATCACCGTCACCGGTCAGATATCCGCCGGTGTCCACCACCGAAAAGGGAATATCATCCCACACGGCCTCCCCATAGTGGCGATCCCGCGTGATACCGGGAGCATTATCCACCAGGGCGTTCTGGGTGCGGGTGATGCGGTTGAACAATGTGGATTTTCCGACATTGGGACGGCCGACAAGGGCGACAACGGGTTTCATAGGGTTTCCAATCAAATGCAAATCAAACGAAAAAATCTCACCGCAAAGTCGCAAAGGACGCAAAGACATATCCGTTTTTCATGGAGATTCCATGCACCTTAGCTGAATAGCGACATAAAACAGTATTCATCCACATTTTCTGATTACTGCCGACCGCTAAACAGCCTACGGATGACTGCCTGCTGCCAGCTTTTTTAAAATTATAGTGAAACCATCCCTGTCTTGCAATGAAATTAACTGTATGGTAGGGATTTTCAGTTTTTACATCCATCGACATCCACATCCTGCGAGGCCGTCCTATGACGTTCGACAATCCTTCAGACATCTCTTTGGATCAGATCCGGCAGGCAGCCGAGCGGATCCGTCCTTATATTTTACATACACCGCTGGTGCATTCTCCAACTCTCAGCAAGATGTTTGACTGTGATATCTTTCTGAAACTGGAAAATCTTCAGAAAACCGGTTCATTCAAGATTCGCGGGGCAATCAACAAAATATTTTTCAAACGGAATGACATGGGCATGGACGGTGTTGTGGCCGCATCGGCCGGTAACCACGCCCAAGGCGTTGCGCTGGCGGCTTCCCTGGCCGGGCTGTCGGCCGCGATCGTCATGCCGGAATGGGCGTCGATTTCCAAACAGGAAGCCACCGCCAATTATGGCGGGCAAGTGCTGCTATGGGGTAAAAGTATCGGTGAAAGCCTCGAAAAAGCCAAAGAAATCGCCCAGTCCGGCAAAAGCTTCATTCATCCCTTCGACGATGCCGATATCATTACCGGACAGGGCACACTCGGGCTGGAAATTCTGGAACAACTTCCAGATGCCGAAATGATTCTGGCACCGGTCGGCGGCGGCGGGCTCATATCGGGAATCGCCCTGGCGGTCGAAGCCATGGCATCCCGTGCCCAGGTCATCGGGGTCCAAACCTGCCTCTGTCCGTCGGCATCGGAATCGCTGCACCGGGGGCATGTCAAGACCGTCCGCGCCCAGCCATCCATTGCCGACGGCATCAGCGTCCGCCAGATAGGGCAGTTGACATTCGACATCATGCGAAGCCGCGTCGAACAGATCGCTCTGGTGGATGAAGATAGTATCGCCCATGCCATTCTGCTGCTGCTGGAACGGAAAAAAATCCTGGCTGAAGGCGCCGGCGCCGTTCCCCTGGCCGCCCTGTTGAACGGTGCAGTTTCCCCACCCCGCGGCGGCAAAGTCGTTCTCGTGATCAGCGGCGGTAACGTAGATAGCCCGCTGCTGGGCCGGATTCTGCATCAGGGGCTTCTGAAAAACGGCCGCATCATGCGGATTCAGGTTCAGTTGGACGACACACCAGGATCACTGGCCCGGCTGCTGTCTCTTGTCGCCCGACGCAAAGCCAATGTCCTTCATATATTTCATGACCGGAATGTCATGAACGTTCCCCTCTACGTCACCAGCGTATCGTTGGAACTGGAAACCCGCGGAACGCACCATATCGCGGAAGTGTTCGAAGAAATCCAGAAAGCCGGCTATACCGTGCTGGGGGGAAGCGATCATTCGGATTTTCCGCCGCTTTCCAATATGTGCAGAACCGTTTCCACCGCTGCTTCGTAGCGGATATATTCGGTATTGAAGACCAGATCGTAGTTGATGGGATCGGCGATATCTGCATTGAAAGACCTTCGAACAAAGGCCTTCCGCTTGGCTTCTTTCATGACCATCCGTTTGCGGGCGTCTTCTTCCGACAGTTTCAGCAATCGGGAGATATTTTGAACACGGAGTTCCATGGGCGCGATCACCCGGATGCTGAGCCTTTCCAGCGGCGGCAGAATGAAATTGGCGCCTCGGCCGGCGATTACCGCCTTGCCGTGTTTACCGATGACACTGACGATCTTCATGAGCTGCTGCAGATACACCTCCGGCCACAGATACCGCCGGCTGACCAGGGTCGCGATGAAATCCTCGATCCCGGACAGACGCTCTTTTTCGATGGACTCGATCACCGATGCGCTGATATCGGCCCGTTCGGCGATCTCCTGGATGATATCCCGCATAAACAGATCGTATCCCATCCGTTCGGCAATGCCTCGGGC
>CAZBUL010000040.1:7286-8691 GCA_964495045.1 uncultured Desulfobacterales bacterium
TTGGGAACCGACTCCCTTGAAGCTCCCGCTTCAAGTCTTTTCCTGACGTTCCGATGACACGGGAAGCAGGAGCTTCCCGACACGGGTTTCCAAGCTGGAGCTTGGAAACCAGCGGATGGATGTATTTTTGTGAGACATATCTACGATGGAAAACAGCCTTTCACACCTGCATATCGATAAATCCAGACACCCCCCGTCTTCCCGAAAAAAGCGATATATTCCATTCGTTTTGGGGGTTGCACTTTTGTTCGCCGCGGGATGGCTTTATCACCTTGGTGTGCTTGGCCCGGCTGTCTCCGTTCAAACGGTTTCCGTTCAAAAAATGTATCCCTCCCAGACGATTACGGTGCTGAACGCCAGCGGCTATGTCGTTGCACAACGCAAGGCGGCGGTCGCCTCCAAAATCACCGGACGACTGATCTATCTGGCGGTCGAAGAAGGCAGCCGGGTTAAAAAAGGCGAAATCATCGCCCGGCTCGAAAACAATGACAGTCTGGCGGCCAGAGATCAGGCCGAGGCAGGCCTGCATACGGCCCGGTTTCAACTGGAGCAGTCGCTGGCGGAACTGACCGAGGCCACGCTGACATACAACCGCAACAAAGACCTGATTGCGGGCGGATATATCGCCAAATCCGATTTCGATGCCGCCGATGCCCGATACAAGCGGGCCATCGCGGCGGTTCGCGCCAACGAGGCGGCGATCAGGAACCGGGAGGCTGCGCTCAAGGCGGCTGAAGTCACCGTTGACTATGCCAACCTGCGGGCTCCGTTCGATGCCGTGGTGCTGACCAAGAATGCCGATGTCGGGGATATCGTCACCCCTCTGGGCGCGGCAGCCAATGCCAAAGCGGCGGTCGTGGATGTGGCGGATATGGATTCACTCAAGGTCGAAGTGGATGTCTCCGAATCCAACATCGGAAAAGTCTTCATGCATCAGCCCTGCGAAATTTATCTGGATGCCCTGCCCGCCGAACGATTTGCCGGCAGGGTTCATATCATCGTTCCCACTGCCGACCGAACCAAAGCATCGGTGATGGTGAAAGTGGCCTTCGATGCACTGAACCCGCGGGTTTTGCCGGAGATGAGCGCCAAAGTGGCTTTTCTGAGCCGTGCGATTCAGGAAACGGAAAAACAGCCGGTGATGGCGCTTCCGGCCGCAGCCGTCCTTTCCAGAAACGATCGATCGGTGGTCTTTGGCATGGTGCAGGACAAAGCGGTCGAAATCCCCATAACGATCGGCAGACAACTGAACGGCATGGTCGAAATTGTGGCCGGTGTGAATATCGGCGATAAAATCATCGCCTCTCCGGCCGGAAACCTCCAGGATGGAACGAAGGTCAAACTTGCCCAGTAATCGTCCGGTCATCGAAATTACCGATCTGGTCAAATCCTATCGGCGGGGAGG
>CAZBUL010000040.1:8791-17194 GCA_964495045.1 uncultured Desulfobacterales bacterium
GCATTTGAAAATGTCGAATTGCCGCTGATGCTCACCCGCCTTTCCAAAAAAGAGCGCAAATCTCATGTAGAAACGGCGCTGTCTCTGGTTCATCTGTCGGATCGCATGGATCACTATCCCCGTCAGCTTTCCGGCGGACAGCAGCAGCGGGTGGCCATCGCCCGAGCGGTGGTGACGGATCCGACCATTCTGGTGGCCGACGAGCCCACGGGCGATCTGGACCGGCATTCCGCAGACGAGGTGCTGCGGCTCATGGATCAACTGTGCACCGAACTGGGAAAGACGATCATCATGGTCACCCATGACCCACGCGCCGCCCGAAAAGCCCATACCCTGAAATATCTCGAAAAAGGCATTTTGACCGATGCTTCTCAAGCTGCTGCTCCGGAATGTCTTTAGACACCGACTGAGGGCTTGTCTGACCATCGTCGGCATGGCTGTGGCCATTCTGGCTTTCGGTCTGCTGCGGACCGTCATCACGGCCTGGTATGCCGGGGTGGAGGCATCGTCTGCCAACCGGCTGGTTACCCGAAACGCCATTTCTCTCATTTTTCCCTTACCGCTGTCTTACAAAGAAAAAATCCGCAGTGTCGAGGGCGTTCATCTTGTCAGTTACGGCAACTGGTTCGGCGGGATTTATATCGATGAAAAGAATTTTTTTGCCAATTTCGCGGTTGAACCCGCATCCTATTTCGAGCTCTATCCGGAATTTCTGCTGTCCGAGGCCGAAAGCACCGCCTTTTTCCGAGACAGAAAAGCCTGTGTGGCCGGCAATAAACTGGCAGCCCGGTTCGGCTGGAAAATCGGAGACACCATCCCGTTGCGGGGCACCATTTTTCCGGGCAACTGGGATTTTGTTCTGAGAGGGATTTACCAGGGAAAAGACAGAACCACGGATGAAAATCAGTTCTTCTTTCACTGGGAATATCTGAACGAAACCATCCGAAAAACCATCGCCCGCCGGGCCGATCAGGTGGGATTTTACATGATCGGCGTCCGACGGCCGGAACAGGCGGCGACCGTCTCCGAAACCGTTGACGGGCTTTTCAGAAATTCTTTTGCCGAAACCCTCACCGAAACCGAAAAAGCCTTCCAGATGAGTTTCGTATCCATGACCGAAACCATCATTACGGTCATCATATTGGTCTCCGATGTCATCATCGTCATCATCATGGCGGTCGTGGCCAATACCATGGCCATGTCTGTGCGAGAACGCATGGGCGAGTATGCGGTGTTCAAGACACTGGGATTCGGCAGCGGATATCTGGCCGGTCTTATCCTCGGAGAGTCCCTGCTCTTGACAGCCGTCGGTGGATTGATCGGTATCGGCGCGACATTTCCTGCATCCGCCATCTTCGGCAAAGCGGCCGGCCAATTTTTCCCGGTCTTCCACGTCGCACCGGAAACCTTATGGATGGATATGGCAGCCGCCGTCATCGTCGGAATCTCTGCCGCACTCATCCCCATCTGGCGGGTGGTTCATGTCCGGATTGCGGATGGTCTGGGACGGATCGGGTAAATGCATCTGCTCTTTTTCTACAGTCTGAGAAATCTCCTGACCCGGCGGCTGACCACAACCCTCACCGCTCTCGGCATGGCCCTGGTGGTGTTCGTATTCGCCGCCATCATCATGCTGGCCGAAGGTCTTCAAAAAACCCTGATCGATACCGGTTCTTTCGACAATGTCGTGGTGATTCGCAAATCCTCGAATTCCGAGGTTCAGAGCGGGATCGACCGGTTCCAGGCCGCCATTGTCGAAACCCAGCCGGAGATTGCCATGGGAGAAAACGCCAGGCCCATGACTGCGAAAGAAATGGTGGTGTTGATCACCCTCGAAAAGAAAGCGGCAGGCGTCCGTTCCAATGTGGTCATCCGGGGCGTTTCAGAGGCATCGTTTCCCTTGAGACCCCAAATCCGGCTTCTGGCGGGTCGGCTGCCCCATCCGGGCGCATCCGAAATCATGGTGGGAAAAAGCATCGCCAAAGGATTCAAAGGCGCCGGGCTGGAGGAATCTTTGGTCTTTGCCATGCGATCCTGGCGAATCGTCGGCATATTCGACGCCGGATCGACCGGTTACAGCTCCGAAATCTGGGGAGATGTCGATCAGTTGATGCCGGCTTTTCGCAGACAGGCATATTCTTCCATTTTATTCAAATTACGAGATTCGGGCACCTTCGAGACGGTTCAGTTCCGCATTCAGAGCGACCCGCGGCTCACACTGGAAGCCAAACGCGAAACCGTTTACTATAAGGATCAATCCGAAGCCATGGCCAAATTTTTAAGGATTCTCGGCATCTCCCTCACCCTTGTCTTTTCCATCGGTGCGGTGGTGGGAGCCATGATCACCATGTATGCGGCCGTTGCCACCCGCACCGCAGAAATCGGAACCCTTCGGGCCCTGGGATTTCCGGCGCGTTCCATTTTGATGGCATTTCTGGCGGAAGCCCTGTTTCTTGGCGCCATCGGCGGTTGTGTCGGACTGTTTTTCGCCTCTTTCCTGCAATTTATCACGGTGTCCACCACCAATTTCCAGACATTTTCCGAGTTGGCTTTCAGCTTTCATCTGACCCCCGGCATCGTGATCAAATCCCTGTCCTTTTCACTGATCATGGGCATTGTCGGCGGTGTGCCGCCCGCATTCCGGGCCTCCCGGCTGAATATCATCACGGCGCTTCGTGAAGCATAAATCTCCATTGGAAATGAACGGTACCAATCTTGAGAATAAGTTAGAAATTAGAATTGACACTTTTACCAGCATTTTCTATTATTTTCATCTTATGCACAGATGATATCGGCAACTCCCTGAGAATACTTTGATAACCAGAAGCGAAATTATTTTTCTGAATGTCTATAGATTTTTTACCGGAACCCCTGCATTCTCGACGCTTTTTGCGCCGTTGCAGTCATAATCATTTTGAAAACCCAAACGGAAACAACACCATGACAGCCACTTTGATGCGTTATATCGTCTTTTTCATGCTGACCCTATTCAGCAGCTTTGCCTGGGCGGCAGATGCACCAGATAATGAAATCTCAATTCCCGAATCCGTTTCCCCCGGATTGAATTACCTGATGACACTGGTCGAAGCCGGGCATGTCAAACAGTTCGATGCCGGAGCAACCGAAGAAGTCATGAACTTCATTTCATCCAAAAAAAACACCAACACCCTGTATTTTCCTGCAAATCGGAAAAACATATCATCCGCCTACCATGAATTCGACATTCAGAAAGGGCTCAAACACATTCTGCAAATCGGATTCAATCCCAACATCCCCCCGTTCATTCTCTCACCTTCCTCGATCCGTCTGGCTTACTGGACTGAAATCAACGGAAAAAAACAGCCGCCGCCGGATTTCTCGAATCTGCTGGCCCGACTGGATCAACCTGTCGTGGTCTCCGGTGTGGAACATGAAGAAATCACCCCCGATATCAATACCGGGGCCTATTATGGCTACGATCTCATGAGGACACTGATCCTGACGAAATATCGGGGTCGGCCGGCCCTCATCTCTGTTTCCAAACAGAAAGATGTATCGGATGTCGGGAAAAAAGGCGTGGTGCTGGGAAAAGATGCCAACTGGGATTATTTTTATTCGGGACAGAACGGACTGAACAAACCGGGGCTCAGTTGGGTCAGTTCTTACATGTACGATTCGTACACCATCTCCATTTTCATCGAGCAGGAAGGACCATCGCCACGGGTACACTGCGGAATTTTCAAATGGCTCCGGGCCGGATGGGCCGATATCAACATGGTGCAGAACCAGCACATTTATCACGGCTTACAACGCTACACCAATACAGTCAAAGAAGTGCTGGAATATCCCACCCTGCCGGAGCCGCAAAAAATGGCCGAAGTTTTCTCGATCATCCAGACATTCTCTACCGATGAACTCCGGGAGAAAATGAAGAACTACCTGATCCAGTTGTCGAAAAGATACGGAAATGGTTCTGATTCCGGCGGGAAACTGATCGCCGAGACCATCAAAGACGAGACTTACTTCAGCAGCCTGACGCCGTATCAAATGCAGTCTGTTCTGGTTGTTGAATATATGAAATATCTGATGGGAAAAATTTCCATTCAGGATATCGCATATTTTATCAGCCCCTCCGATGCCGAACGCCATCGAAAAGGCTGATTTTTTTATCTATCCGATATCAGACCGGATAAGGCCTTTTGGCAGACAGTATCGGGGTATTGACAACCAAAGCGGATTTTCCCTCAGACTTGCGGATATCGAGTTTGAGGGTTTCCCTGTCGATTTCGAAATACCGGGAAATGACATCCACAATGTCCTGGTGCAGCTTGATCAGTATCTCGTCCGACACTTCGAGCTTGTCGTAAATGAGTGCAAACTGAAGCCGTTTTTTGGCGACGTCTTTACTGTCGCCTTTGCCCATTAGTTTTTTAATCCATCCATTGAGCATAGGATCCCCTTATTTGCCAAGGCCGATCTTTTCACTGAAACGTTTCCAGAAAGATTTGGACACATGCGGGATTTCGATGGGTAGATCTTTTTGCCCGTTCAACCGCAAAGCAATCCGCCGGAACGCCTGACCGGCATTGGAATCTTTCTGTAATACCAAAGGAACGCCTGTATTGGTTGCGATGACCACCTGGGTATCCATCTCGACCAGCCCCAGCAGTTCGATCGACAATACGTCCACGACATCTTCGTGACTGAGCATATCCCCTTTTTCGACCATTTCCGGAACGATCCGGTTGACAATCAGTTTCGGGTTGATCGAACGGGCATACAACAAACCAATCACCCGGTCGGCATCCCGGACGGATGAAATTTCCGGCGTGCAGATCACCACAGCCTCATCGGCCGGCGCCACGGAATTTTCAAACCCCCGTTCGATACCGGCCGGACAGTCCAGCAGCACATAGTCGAATTCTTTGCGCAGGTCTTTGCAGAATCGCACCATGCCCTCGGGTGTCAGGATGTCTTTGTTGTCGCTTTGGGATGCCGGTATCAGATACAGATTTTCGATTCGGCGGTCTTTAATGGCAGCCTGCTTGATCTTGCATTTGCCCTTGACGGCATCCACCACATTGAAAACGATGCGATTTTCAAGCCCCATCACCACATCCAGATTCCGCAGTCCGATATCCATATCCACCACGGCAACCTGCTTGCCTTCCAGGGCCAGGGCCGCACCAATGGAAGCGGTGGCCGTCGTCTTCCCGACGCCCCCTTTACCAGACGTAATGACAATCACTTTACCTTCCAATGAACACCTCTTTAACGAACGATCGGCCAGGTCAGCCGTCCGAATGGATTGGTACGGATATAGTCCTCAACAATGATTCCACCATTTTCTACATGAGCGAACTCGAGGGAGTGCGTAGTTGAAGCCGGCAGCCCCGCAGCGATGACCCCCCCGATCTGAATCTGAATGGGCTTGAATCCGACAGCCAATATGATGGCGTCCTCGTTGTCCGGCTGCCCCGCCAGGGCCGTGCCGCCGAGTTTGCCCATGATCAGGATATCGCCGCCGGCAATGAGCTCGCTGCCGGGATTGACATCCCCCAATATCACCAGATGTTTTCTGGCGGTAATTTTCTGGCCGGATCGCACCCGGCCGGCAATGATGAGTGTATCGGTGTGATGCTGATACCAGTTGCTCGACACATCGAGTTTTCGGGGCTTGTCTTCAGGCATTTCCGGCTCACGGTGAAGCGGGGATACGGATTTGACATGGAATTTGTCGATCAAAAAAGCGGTCAGGCTTTCGATGACAGACTGATGATTTCCCGATTCTCCGATATCCAGAATGACACGGGAATTGTGAGCCAGATGCTCGAGCTGAGTGAAAACACGCGTCAGTTCTTCCTCAAGAAAAGCTTTCGGCAGCGTCGGATCGAGGGTGATGCGAAAACCTTCCTTCACACCTCTCAGCCGAACCGATGATCTGTCCTGATTTTGTGTATCCACTCCGCAGAATTTATCCAATAAATTTCATGTTGAACGGTTTGAATGACGAATATCGAGAACCTCAGCACTCACAAAGTGTGGTGAGATGACTGTGATGAAATGAAAATTGCGCCATCTAAAAAAATCGATCGATTTAAATTTTTAATGTATAATGATATAAGGTGGATGTGTCAAGAAAAAGAAATGCGGAAAAATACGGCAGAGAGCAAACATTATGTCATTCGAATAAAACAGGTGAATCGAAATACTTATGGACACTTCATATATTCATGCGGGCTGGTTGGTGGATGGCACCGGCAGCACCGTTCAGCAAGACGTTATCATCCATACCGCCGGTCATATCATCCATGCCATCGAACCCGCCCGGACATCAGCCGCATGCCGACATTCGCTGCGGACTAATTTTTCGGCCTACACCCTGCTTCCCCGGCTTGTGGACTGCCATGTCCATCTCTTCATGTCTGGAACGGGAGATATCGCCATTCGCCAACGACAGCTCGAAGCGGGCTATGACGAACTGAGCGGTGTCATTTCGGAACATATCGCCCGGCATATTTCCTGCGGCATCGGTGCCGTGAGAGACGGGGGAGACCGACAGGGGCTGGCTCAGCGGTATATATTGGAACATCCGGATGTCCGCCGGACAAAACGCCGGACAATCGACAGGGATGTGCCGGATGACATACCGATCCGAATCAAAGTAGCCGGAAAAGCATGGCATCAGAACGGTCGTTATGGAAAATTGATCGGCCGATCACCGGATCCCGGTCAAACGCTGGCAGAGGCCATCCGCCATGAATGCAGCCTGCCGGAACACCCCCGCCCCGATCACATCAAAATTGTCAACTCCGGAATCAACAGCCTGCTCTGTTTCGGCAAGGAAACCCTGCCCCAGTTTTCTCTGGATGAACTTTCCCAAGCCGTACACGAAGCCGGGAAACATCACCTGAAAGTCATGGTTCATGCCAACGGCAAACTGCCCGTGCAAATCGCCGTCGAAGCGGGATGTCAGTCCATCGAGCATGGATTTTTCATGGGGGCCGAAAATCTGGCACGCATGCGGGACAGACAGACCATCTGGGTACCCACTGCCTATACCATGCGGGCTTATGCCGAGCAGCTCAAACCTGCCAGCCGTGAAGCCGAAACGGCCCGGCGGAATCTGGATCATCAGTTGAATCAACTGCGGACAGCCAGAGAACTCGGCGTACAGGTTGCCGTCGGATCGGATGCCGGCAGCCTGGGCGTACATCACGGTATCAGCCTCCGGGAAGAGTTAGGCATCCTGCTGGAATCCGGTTTCACCATTCCGGAAGCGGTTCGATCCGCCACCCGAATCGGTGCGGAACTGCTGGGTGTGACGGATATGGGAACCCTGACGCCGGGAATGCCGGCAGGCTGGATAGCTGTTCTGGGCAGTCCATCTGCACTTCCCCACAGCCTTGAACACATCGTCGTGCCGGTCTTGTCGTCTGATCCAAGGATGAAGGATGAAGGTTGACCGGGTCTTGCAACGCAGACGGGATGGCAGCGATATTGTGAAAAAATGTCTGGGAAGCTCTTCCGGCATATTTCCTCCTTGAAGCGGATTCAGTCGGCTTGAAGACACGTGGAAAACCACAACAAGGTTTCAGTCATAAAATGATTCTGATGCAAGGGGTTGCTCATGACATGGTCTCCGCCTTCCTGAACCACGAGTTTTTTGGGATCACCGGCTTTTTCGAACAATTGTCGGGCATGGGCCACCGGTACAACCGAATCGTTTTCCCCATGAAAGATGAGAAGATGGTTGATGGATGACAAGCGATCGGACAGATCGAAGCGAAACCGGGGAGAAAGTACCGATTCCGCGGACAGCCCTTCCGGCAACACCCCGCCGGCGGCTTCGATGAGCGATCGGCTGTTGATGGGTGCGGCAACGGTCACCAGCGCCTGGACAGGATATTCCGCCGCAACGGAAAGGCAGACGGCCCCGCCGAGACTGCTGCCAAACAACCCGGTTTTCGATCCGAAGTCACCATGTTTCCGCAAAAACGCCATCGCATGCCGTAAATCCCGGCATCGGGCCTCAAAATCGGCGGCAACGGCCCGGCTGCCTTCACTTTCACCGCAGCCACGGTGATCAAATCGGAAATAGGCCATTCCAGCGTCCACACAACGGGTAGCCAATGCGATCTGCTTGGGGGAATTGCCGGTGCTCAGCAACCCATGCGATCCGATGATGAGCGCCGGCCGACGGTTTTCCGGCAAATGAAGCGTTCCCGACAACCGAAACCCGTCCGATGTAAATGTCAATTTTCGTTCGTCCGCTGTCTTCGACATGGCAGCCATGATGCCCCTTTGCCTTCGTTTTCAATCAATGCATCATTTTCAACATGAGCGGCACGGCCACAAAGGTTCCGATGGACGCACCGATGTTGGTGAATACCACCACCAGCAAAATCCGCGTGACCTTGTTTC
>CAZBUL010000040.1:17294-19814 GCA_964495045.1 uncultured Desulfobacterales bacterium
GGTTTCCAAAGCGGCGATATCGATGGGCTGTTCCCAGTTGGCCTTGATGCCGGCAACATGCCCGGCGCCGACCACGGCCACAATTCTTTCCCCCGGTGCGGTGCGGATTTTTTCGGCCAGATATTGATCCCGTTCCTCGATCAGAATGCGTTTAAGCATGGGCATGGATTTTCCCACATCCGCCATCAGGGCCTCCAGGACATCCTGCTCTTTCATTTTTTCGATATCTTCCTGACTGATATCATCGGCTTCGGCAAAGGAGATCAACAACTGATACAGCAATTTGTTTTTTTCCCAGAAGGACATGGTCTTCCAGGCACGGGAGAGGGTAACACGGATTTCCCGGTCGGCCAAGTGAACGGCCGCCCCCAGGGCATCCGCAGACTCGATGGCCCGGATCATCTCGGCACCCGGAACGATGTCGAGCTTGGCGGCGATCCGCTTTTGAAACGCCGCCAGAATGAGATTGGACAGCAGCAGAAAGGTTTTCTTTTCCTTGATGACCTTGACGATATCCATATTCTGCCACTGATCTTTCATGCGGATGGTCTGGTAGCGGGATGCGCACAGCTCCACACAGACCGTGTCCGGTTTTTCGGCCTCGATCACCGCAGCCACCAGATCGGAGCTTTCCCGGGAAACATGGGCGGTGCCGATCAGCACGATTTCCTTGTTTTCGAACTGCAGGTGATGAACCATATTATGATTGTTCGATTCAGTCATTCCGTATATAATCCTTAAAAGTTACGCGTTGGAGCCAACGCAGCGAGAGATAAATGGTTTTCCTGATAAATTTTTGAATTATATTAATTATATTTTTTCCATGCAAGATGAATTCCATCTACGGAGCTGAATCGTCCATGACAGGTCTATTACCGACCGACATTCCCAATGGGGAAAACGCCGTCTCACCCTTTTATCTGCCGTCCCACAACGAAATTCCCCTTTTTGAAGCCGCGTATCAGGCAAAATTGCCGGTCATATTGAAAGGCCCCACCGGCTGCGGCAAAACCCGTTTTGTGGAATACATGGCCCATCGCCTGAAAAAGCCGTTGATAACGGTTGCCTGCCACGAGGATCTCTTTGCGTCCGACCTGATCGGCCGGTATTTATTGTTGAACGAAGAAACCGTTTGGGTCGATGGGCCCCTGACCCGTTCCGTCCGCGTGGGCGCCATCTGTTATCTCGATGAAATTGTGGAGGCCCGCAAAGACACCACCGTGGTCATCCATCCATTGACCGACAGCCGCAGAACCCTGCATATCGACAAAAAGGGGGAAAGCATTCCGGCCCATCCGGATTTTTTGATAGTCGTTTCCTACAATCCCGGATACCAGTCCGTATTGAAAGATATGAAGCAAAGCACGCGGCAGCGGTTTATCTCTATGGAATTTCACTACCCGAATCCCGACAATGAAGCAGCCATCGTGTCCCGTGAGAGCGGTCTGGATTCGGAAACCGCCCACAAGCTGGTGCATCTGGCCGGAAAAATCCGCAACATTCGGGAGCACGGACTGACTGAAGGCGCCAGCACCCGCCTGCTGATTTATGCCGGATGTCTCATCCGAAAGGGAATATCCATCTCCGATGCCTGCCGTTCGGCCATTTGCCTGCCCTTGTCCGATGATCGCCAATTGCAGGAAACGCTGATGGAGCTGATCAGTGATCTGTTCGGTACAGACAGCAGCCTGCAATAAGTTCGTCATCCACAAATAGCCGATCGTTCCAGATGCTTTTTTGATATTGGATTTTTCAGCACATAGAAATGTTTTGAAAAGTCATGAAAAAAATGCTTTAACCCATCTGGCGAATATATGGGTCATGTAATGATAGAGGATGTGAGTCGTTTTTCTGCAACACCTAAACTAAAAAAGAGGAGGTCATCATGAAGGTCGTCATCACAACAAATTGTATGGGAGACAGAAACTGCAATCTGCTTTGTCCGGACGTTTTTGAGTATAACGAAGAAGAACTGAAGTCCATCGTCAAGTTCGACGAAATCCCGGAAAAGTATCATGCAGTCGTCCAAAGAGCCGCCGATGAATGCGGCGCGAAAGCCATCGAAGTCCTGAGCTGAATTTTCTGGCTATAGGAAGATTACCGCCGCCCTCCCCTACTGCGGGGAGATGCGGCAAATCGTCGGTTTGAACCGTCAAAACGGAGATGTTTTACATGGGAAAGTTCAAAGAAAGCCGAACGGCTAAGAACTTGCTGGTTTCCTTTGCCTTTGAATCGCAGGCGAACAATCGCTATCTCTTTTTCGCCAACAAGGCCAGAGAAGACGAATATATCCAGATCGCCAAAATTTTCAAGGAAACCGCGGATCAGGAATTCGAACATGCCCTGCGGTTTTTCAAATTTTTCAATGGTGGGGAGCTGGAAATCACAGCGACCTTCCTGACGGGCGTGATCAAAAGCACTTACGATAACCTGCTGGCATCGGCTTCACTGGAAAACAATGTGCATACCAACTTGTATCCCCAGTTTGCGGCCATCGCCCGGGAGGAAAATTACGTGCGG
>CAZBUL010000041.1:0-19680 GCA_964495045.1 uncultured Desulfobacterales bacterium
TCGCCAATACTGCGGGAAAAAAGTTCGGTGTGTTCCATGACAGGAATCCGGATATCCCGGAAACCGAACGCCTCGAACAGGGAGGATGTCTGTTTTTCGATGAACTGCCAGAGTTCGACTTCTCCGGGCAGGATGTCTTTGAATCCGCGAATCAACTGTATCATGTCATGGGTTCCCGATGGCGGTTAAAAATTGATCCAGAATGTTATACAGAGCAAAAAAACTGTCGATGACGATGTGTTCGTCTTCGGCATGCTGACTCATTTCACCGTCCGCTCCCCAGACGATTCCCGGAATGCCGTGATCCGCCAGATGTCGGGCATCACTGGCACCGTGTTCGCATCCCAACCGGGCAGACGGGCATAACGTGCGGAGTTTATCGAGATAGGGGGAGTTTCCGCCCAAAAATATGGGAGCGGTGGAAACCACTTCGATTTCACCCTGGATATCCGCCCGCATGGCGCTCACCAAGGCATCGATATCGTCGTTTTCGGTGTAGCGGATGTCAAAGGAAGCCTCAGCCACATCCGGCACCTGGTTGATGACACGGCCGGCATTCAGGATGCTGAGGTTGACCGTTCGGTGCCAGTGATCGGGGTCAGTCTCCGGAAAAAATGTCCGGATTTTTTGATAGTCCTGGATCAGCCCGTCGATGGCGTTGACACCCAGCCAGGGTCTGGCACCATGAGCCGATTTCCCTCTCGATGACAGCTTCAGCCGCAGAATGCCTTTTTCTTTGACGACAATTTTTTGCAGATTGCCGCCGTCCAATGCGATACAGAAATCGGTTTTGAATTCATGCAACACTTTCTGGGCGCCGTTTCGACCGCCGACTTCTTCATCACCGGTCATCACGATGCCGAAGGGTAAATCCTCCAGTTTCTTCCCCGCAGAACGGAGACGGCTCAGATGGTTTTTGATCAGCATCAGCGACAGGGCTACGGCATATTTATCGTCGATGCTTCCTCTGCCATAAAGTAAACCGTTTTCTTCCCAGGGAGAGAACAGGTTTTCATGGCCGTCCACCACATCGAAATGGCTCATCAGCACCACCGGCGCATACCCGTTTTCCGGCAGCACAAAGATGGAGGGGATATCGTTATGAACCAATTTCCGATACGGAATATCGGCGGCATTCAGAAAATCGGCGATGAAATCGGCACAGGCGTGGAGCGCTTCCGGACGGCTTTGTACCGATGGATATTGGATCAGATGTTTTGTCAGGTCTATGAGTTCGTTCATGGTCTTTCTTGCCGGGGGATAAGCGGCGCCGGTATTTGGGCGTCGGGTTTTCGAATGTACATGGGTTCAAAATGGTATATATCATCCACATCGCCTGTTTCGAAGCGTTTTACGGCCATCCAGGCAAGGGTCGATGCCCGGAGTGTGTGCTGACAATTCCGGGCAAATCGGGCGCCATTTCCCAGGCACGCAAGGATGCGTTCCCGATAGAGCAGGGCGCCGTTTCCCACAAACAGCACCGGCGGGTGCAAATTGCAGACGGCCTGATCCGGAGGCAGCACGTGCTCGGCTTTCAATTGGATCAACTCCCCGTTTTCCCAGCGGTAATGCGCCAGATAGACTTCGTTTCTTCTGCCGTCAATCAGGGAACAGATCGTCATATCCGGAACCGCCGCCTGCATGGCCAGTGCATCCAGGCCGGATATTCCGGCAACGGGGTGTTTTGTCGCGGCGGCCAGTCCCCATACCGTGCCGATACCGATCCGCAGCCCCGTAAAGGAACCCGGACCACTGGTGAACGCCAGTCCGTCGATCCCTGACAAATTTACACCGGCCATGTCCAAAGCTGAATCGATCATGGCCATCAGGTGACGGGAATGGGTCTGGCCGTTGCCGGCGGTGATTTCGGCCAGAAGATCGAAGTCATCGACAACGGCCACACTGCAACTGCGGGTGGAGGTATCCACGGCCAGAATCCGCATCATTCACCATCGATCTTGAAGGCGATGTCGAGAACTTCCGACATGTTTTTGACTGGAACGAAATGAATCTTCTTTTTGACATAAGTCGGAATTTCATCCAGGTCCCGTTTGTTTTTTTCGGGGATGACAATGGTTTTGATGCCCGCCCGCAGAGCACCGAGGGATTTTTCCTTCAGCCCCCCGATGGGCAGCACCCGTCCTCTCAAGGTGATTTCACCGGTCATGGCCACATATTTGTTCACCGGTTTCTTGGACAAAACCGAAATCAGGGCCGTTGCCATGGCGATTCCCGCCGACGGGCCGTCTTTGGGAGTGGCACCGGAAGGCACATGAATGTGAACATCCTGGCTTTCAAAGACATTTTCCTCAATACCGAAATCGGACAGTCGGCTCCGGGCATAACTCATGGCCGCCCGTGCCGATTCCTGCATGATATCCCCGAGCTGGCCGGTCAGGATCATTTCGCCCTTGCCGCCGATCAACGAGGCTTCCACATATAACACCTCGCCGCCCACCTGGGTCCAGGCCAGGCCGGTGACCAACCCTGTCTGGCTTTCTTCCTGATCCATTTCGGTGATGTATTTGGGAATGCCAAGATACTTGTGCAGATTGTTTTTGGAGATGACAAAAGGGCCTTTTTCTTCTTCGGCCAGTTTTTTGGCCACTTTTCGACAGATCGTGCCAAGTTCTCGTTCCAGATTCCGGACGCCCGATTCCGAGGTGTATTCGCTGATGATTTGCTGGAGGGCGGGCGGACTGATCTGGAGGTCTTTGGGTTTGATGCCGTTTTCCTTCAACTGACGGGGCAGCAGATATTTTTCGGCGATGACGGTTTTTTCCTCTTCGGTATAGCCTGACAGCATGATGATTTCCATCCGGTCGAGGAGGGCGGACGGAATGGTGTCGTTCATGTTGGCAGTCAGGACGAACATGACTTTCGACAGATCGAAGGGCAGATTCAGGTAGTGATCGCTGAAAGCGGAGTTTTGTTCCGGATCGAGGGCTTCGAGAAGCGCCGATGAAGGATCCCCTCTGAAATCCGATCCCAGTTTGTCTATTTCATCCATCATGAACACCGGATTGTTGGTGCCGCATTGCTTGAGCCCCTGCAGAATCCGGCCGGGAAGTGCGCCAATATAGGTGCGGCGATGCCCGCGGATTTCGGCTTCATCCCGAATGCCGCCCAGGGAAAGCCGGAAGAATTTCCGTCCCATGGCCTTGGAGATTGCCCGCCCCAGGGAGGTTTTTCCCACACCCGGCGGCCCGATAAAACAAAGAATCGGCCCTTTCATATTTGGATTGAGCTTGCGAACACTCAGATACTCGAGAATCCGCTCCTTGATTTTTTTCAGCCCGTAATGATCAGAATCCAGAATTTCCTTGGCCGTCTTGATATGGATGACGTCCTTTGAGGATTTGCTCCAGGGCATTTCCACCAGCCAGTCCAGATACGTCCGGACAATCGATGACTCGGCGGAATCCGGGTGCATCTGTTCGAGCCGCTTCAGTTGTTTCGTGGCTTCGGTTTCGGCCTCCTTGGTCATTTTGGCCCGTTTGATTTTTTTCTGATACTCATCGATTTCCTGGGCTTTTTCATCGCTTTCACCCAGTTCTTTATGGATGGCCCGCACCTGTTCGCGCAGAAAATAATCCCGCTGACTCTTGGCGATCTCATCCCGGACGTTGGACTGGATTTTAGCCTGCATGGAAGACAGATCCACTTCCCGAGATAACAGATCGTTGACTTTCTGCAGCCGATCGACCGAATCGATAATTTCCAGAACCATCTGCGATTCTTCGATTTTGAGTCTGAGATTCGAGGCCACCAGATCCGCCAGTTTACCGGGATCATCGATGCTCTCGAGTATCGCATTCACATCTCCGGTCATTTCTCCCCGAAAAGCCAGGACTTTCTCGGAGTTTTCCCGGACATTGCGCATGAGCGCCTGAACTTCGATGGTCATGTCCGTGATGGGAGCCGGGGTGATAATTTCATGTTTGACACGATACATGGCTTTTTTTCGGGCATATTCCAGAATCCTGGCTTTTGCCACCCCCTGAACCAGCGCTTTGACCCGTCCGTCCGGAAGTTTGAGCATCCGCAGGATTCGTCCGATGGTTCCGATTTCGTAAATCTGGTCAGGTTTGGGGTTTTCGACAGTGGTGTCTTTCTGCGTTGCCAGAAAAATGAATCCATCATTGGAGACCGCTTCTTCGACGGCCATGACGGATTTTTCCCGCCCCACAAAAAGCGGCAGCAACATATCGGTGAAAATCACGATATCCCGCACCGGCATCAGGGGAAGAATTTCCGGAATGTTGGATCCTCTTTCATCTTCTTCAAGGATACTGATCAAATCGTCTTTATCGGTTTCTGCCATTGCCACTCCACAACTGATGGTCTATAGTGAATTGTCGGGATGGGTGCCAATCATCCCGGCAATGAATGCATAACGGTCAGATGACATCTACTTTTACCGTAAAAAGATACAATAATACATTTTCCCCCATTAACAATGCTTTTCTTGCATTTTTACGACATGTCCGGCATGGAATGCAATCAGAGAACGGCTTGTCATGAACAATTTTTTCGGAGGTATCGATATGTCACCGATTTCCATCGACGATAAACGCTGTCTGCTCGATCTTGCCAGAAGGGTTATTCTGGATCGTCTGGAAAAAAGACCGACCGATCCGCTGCCGGCAGCCACATCCCCCGAATTCACAGAAAAAAGAGGCTGTTTTGTCACCCTGCATATCGGCCGTCAATTGAGAGGCTGCATCGGCACCATCGAGCCGATCAAAACACTGATTTCCGCCGTTACGGAAAACGCCGCGATGTCGGCTTTTCAGGATCCGAGGTTCCCACCGGTCACGCTGAAAGACATGGATAAAGTTACCATTGAAATCAGCATATTGACAAAACCCGTCGCTCTTGTTTTTCAGGGTGCGGAAGATTTGAAAAAACAGATTAAACCCGGCGTGCATGGTGTCATCCTGTCGCGAGGATACAACCGGGCCACATTTCTGCCGCAGGTCTGGGAACAGCTTCCGAAAACAGAAGATTTTCTGGGCCAGTTGTGCCGGAAAGCCAGTATGGAAATGACATGCTGGAAAGACAATCGAACATCCGTCGAGGTGTATGAAGTCACGGCGTTTTCTGAAACAGGCATGGGCATGGACGATCACCCATCGCATCGATGACCGGAAGGCCATGGGCGCGGGGGTTGCTAACGGGCAATCATGGAACGCATGATATCCCCGGCATTCTCGGCGTGATCGGCAATCGCACCGATGGCTTTCGCCAGCCGGACAACATGAAACAGCGTGATCGGATCCGTTATGGTTTCAAACGATTTATGGATAATCATATCCTCGACTTTATCCGCTTCATGTTCCTGCCGGCGAATGGCCCGGATGATATCTTTGACCTTGTTTCGCCGGCTCTCTGAAAAACGCCGGAAACAGGCGCTGGCAGCCGTTACCATTCGGGGGATTTCCTCGAAGGGGTCCATGACGGCATCCACCAGCAAAAAGAAGTCTTTATGCAAATCAGCGGGTATCGATTCCCGGCGCCGGTATGACATCCATGTCAGGGCTTCGACAATGGCATCCAGGATACGATCCTGCTCCAGGATATAGTTCAGAAGCAGCGCTTTTTGGAAGGGCATGAATCTTTCTTTGGGAAGATAGGCGCGAATCCGGTTCTTGATGATGTCGGCTTCGTTTTCCAACTGGTTCACTTCTTGCGTAAGCGCATCGAAGGTTTCACAGAGGAGTGTTACACGGCATTCGACTGCCTGTTGAAATATCCAGGCGCATTCTTTCACTTTTTCGGCATGCTCCTGAATCGTGACGAATGTCGGCGCCATGATAAAAGACAGAAACGGCAATCGCATGATCATCTCCTGCAATATCGCAATATTTTTTCGAACTGAATAACAAACAGATTTACCACCGCTAAAATTCATGACCATATCAACAGATATCGAAATGTTCAATAAAATTTAGAATTGGAGTCATCGATGAAATGGACTATGCAAGCTTGCTACAGGATATTCTGCCGGACGAAAACGACGGGATGGATTCTATTCTTTTGTGCCGCCTGGATGCCGGTAACCGGATGGTTTTCTCTCGATTGGTTGGGAATAACGATCTTTGCGGGCGCCTGCCCTGCCATTGCGGAAGAAACGACATCCCGCGTCTGGCCGCACGAAGGCACCGACCTGCCGCCGGATCCGAACCTTGTTTTTGGAAAACTTTCCAACGGATTCCGGTATGTGCTGATGAAAAACAGCACCCCGCGAGACCGGGTCAGTATGCATCTGGTGGTCCAGGCCGGGTCGTTGAATGAAACCGAAGACCAGAAAGGATTCGCCCATTTTCTCGAGCATCTGCTGTTTTGCGGAACCACCCATTTCAAACCGGGTGAGCTGGTCCGGTATTTTCAGAGCATCGGAATGGATTTCGGAGCCGACGCCAATGCCCGAACTGGCTTTACAGACACGGTTTACGACATTCTGCTGCCCGATGGATCGCAGCAAAGTCTGGCCGACGGCCTGAAAGTGATGCGCGACTTCGCCGATGGGGCGCTGTTGCTTCCCGCAGAGATCGAACGGGAACGGAACGTGGTACTGGCCGAAAAAATGACGCGGGATTCTTCCAGTTTTCGAACCTTCGAGGCATCCCTTCGTTTTTTATTTCCGGATTCTCTCATTTCAAAGCGCCTTCCCATCGGAGATACCGACGATCTGAAAAAAGCGGATCAAGCCGCCATGAAACAGTTTTATGAAACCTGGTACCGTCCGGAAACCATGATCCTGGTGGCTGTTGGTGATCTCGACCCGGACACCGCCGGCGGGCTGATCCAGAAGACATTCACTTCGATGGCCGCCCGAACCGAAACCCTGCCGTCACCGGACATCGGCACCATCGACCACCATGGACTCAAGACATTTTATCATCATGAAGCGGAATCCGGAACAGCAGATGTCAGTATCGAAACCATTTATCGAATGAACATGCCAACGGATTCCGTTCAATTCCAGAAATCTGAAACCGTGTTGGATATGGTGGACATGATTCTTCAAAACCGGCTGGATGCCCGGATTCGAAAACCGGGCTCCCCGTTCACATCGGCGAACATTCATTCCGGATATTTTTTAAAAGAAATCTATATCGCCGAAATTTCGGCGGAATGCGATGCCGAAAACTGGGGCCGGTCGCTGGATATCATCGAACAGGAACTGCGAAGTGCGCTGGAATATGGATTTTCCGATTCCGAAGCAGCCCGTGCCAAAGCCGATTTCCTGTCGAGTCTGGAGGATCAGGAGAAAAAAGCATCGACCCGGAACAGTCAGATGATTGCCCGGCATCTGATCAGTGCCCTCGAAAACACTCGGGTGATGCAATCTCCGGTACAGAGAAAAGCCTTATTGTCACCTTTCGTTCAGTCTCTGCCAGTCAAAGACATTCATGAGGCCCTGAAATCGGTATGGTCAAAAGATCATCGTCTGATTTCGCTGACCGGAAATGTTCGGCTGACGGCTTCCGACAACGTGTCGCCCGAACAACAAATCCAGGCTGCTTGGGAACGAAGCCGGACGGTTGCAGTCGCCCCGCCGGAGGAATACCGGCCCGTGTCGTTTCCATATCTGGCCGTTCCGGAAAAACCGGGAGCGATCCGTGAACGCCGGGATTTGGCTGATCTGGGGATTGTTCAGGTGGATTTCGAAAACGGGGCCCGCCTGAATCTGAAAAAAACGGATTTCAAACAACATCAGGTACTGGCCTCCATGACTTTCGGATCGGGATCGGCATTGGAACCTGCGGATAAATCCGGTCTGTCGCAACTGGCAGCGGATGTCGTCCAGGAAAGCGGGCTGGCCGGTCTCACCCGTGAAGAACTGGATCGGGCCCTTGCCGGTAAAAACACACGGGTCGGCTTCAGTATCGGTGAAGATCGGTTTCAGTTCAAGGCCGCTTCCGTCACAGACGAAATGCCGCTGCTCTTTCACCTGCTCTATCACCATATTTTGGAGCCGGGATTCCGGCCGGAAGCATACTCCCTGTGCATGGACAGATTCGGTCAGCAGTATCGGGAATATTCCCGAACCGTCAACGGCATGGCCAAGCTTCATATCCGCCGGTTTCTGGCAGGCGGGGATTCGCGGTTCGGCCTGCCACCGGTTGAATCGTTCCAAGCCCTGACACTTCAGGATGTTCAGAGCTGGCTGACACCGGCGTTCCGAAACGAAGCCCTTGAAATTTCCATGGCTGGAGATATGGATGTCCAGGCCGTCATCGACCTGGCGGCCCTTTATGTGGGGAATCTGCCGGCAAGATCGACCCGTTTTGCCCTGCCCGCTGCAACGGCCCCGTCATTTCCTGTGGGCGGTGCCCTGAACCTCACGGTGAATACCGACATTCCCAAAACCTTGGTAACCATCGCCTATCCGACCAGTGATTATTGGGACATCGACCGTACCCGTCGGCTGTCCGTCCTCTCTGAAGTCTTTTCGGATCGTCTCCGTGAAACCGTGCGGGAAAAACTTGGCGCTGCCTACTCGCCCATGGCGTTCAACCACCCGAGCCGGGCATATACCGAATACGGCGTTTTTCAGACCATGATCACAGTTGATTCCGGAGACGTTCAGCGGGTGATACAATCGGTCGAATCCATTGCCACCGATCTGGCCGCCCAACCCATTCCGGATGATGAACTGCACCGGTCTCTGGATCCCATTCTGACAGGCATCAAAGACCTCATCCGAACCAACGATTATTGGGTGAATTCGGTGATGACCGGATCTGCCAGTCATCCGCAGCAGTTGGCCTGGAGCCATTCGATCCAAAAAGGCTATGCCGCCATATCGGCGATGGACCTGCACCGCTTGTCCGAAAAATATTTTGGCCGCACCAAACCGGCCGTTATCATTATTCAACCGGTTGCCCCGACCCAGAAAGTGATTTCCAATTAACAGGGAGGAGAATGAATGGTTGCGATTTGGATTCCGGACTTGTTTCTCAGGATATACTTTGATAATTACTATCGGATTAGTATAAGATAAGGCAATTTACAGTAATGTCAGAAATATGAAGTATGAATCAAACTGGAGTTATCATAATTTATACTTCATAATTTGGAGACAGTATGACTTCCAGGCAGCACTCGCAGTTATTTGAATTTTTCGCTTCAGTCCGATTGACGGTCACCGTACTTTTAACGCTGGCGGCCACTTCCATCATCGGAACCGTCATTCCACAAAACCAGAAGATGGATGCCTATCTGCGCGCCTACGGGCCGAAACTGTTCCGTCTGTTTTCCGTTCTTGACATATTCGACATGTATCATTCCTGGTGGTTTCGGCTCCTCCTGGTGCTTCTTGGCATCAATATCGTCGTATGTTCTCTCGACCGCCTGCCGGGGGTGTGGAAAATCGTTGTCAAACCGACGGGTTTCAAACCATCCCGGTTTCAGAACGCATTGCTTCAACGACAGGTTGACGTGCCATCCATCGAGCCGGTGCAGCCCTTTATCGAAAAAGCCCTCTCACAATCCATCGGAACGGTACGAAGAGAACGGCTCCCGAACGGGTATTATCTGTGGAGCGAAAAAGGACGATGGACCCGCCTGGGGGTGTATGGGGTCCATCTGAGTGTCGTCTTCCTGCTGGCAGGCGGACTGATCGGATCGTTCTGGGGTTTTGACGGAGAAGTGAATATTCCGGAAGGTCAAACGGTCCAGAAAGTCCGATTGAGCAACTCCGGTCAGTCGATCCCGCTGCCGTTTGAAATCCGGTGCGATAAGTTTTCGGTGAGTTTCTACGAATCCGGTGCCCCCAGCGAATATCGATCTACCCTGACGATTTTGGAAAAAGGTGTGCCGGTGCTTACCCGCGACATCATCGTCAACGATCCCCTGCGGTACAAGGGCGTCAATCTGTTTCAGTCGAGTTATGGCAATCTGCCATCCGAAAACGTAGTGCTCAGTTTCACCAGCCGGGAGACGGGCATGGAATACCGGATTCCTGCGGCAATCGGCCAAACCGTCACTATTCCGGAAGGATTGGGAACATTTACGATGACCGATTTCAGCCGGGATCATCGGTTTATGGGGCATGCTGTGGGGGATGCCTTTATCGGCCGGTTGATACTTTCTGCCGGCGATACTCTGGAGATTGTACTTCCGGTAAAATTTCCGAGCTTCGACAAAATGAGAAAAGGGGATGTCATCGTTGCCGTTGCCGAAACCGAAACCCGTTTTTACACAGGCCTTCAGGTCACAAGTGATCCGGGCGTCTGGGTGGTGTATGCCGGGTTCTTACTCATGATCAGCGGGTGCATCGTCACGTTTTTCATGTCGCATCAGCAGGTCTGCATCGAAGCACTGGCTGATGGAAAACAATGCCGTGTCATGATTCGAGGCATCGCCAATAAAAATAAAATCGAATTGCAGAAAAAAGTGGATGCCATCGCGGCAGCGGCCGGGCAGACAACAGATCGTGCCTGACATCTCCCTGATTTCGGAAACCGCCATGCTTCTCTTGCGCTTCATTTCAGTGTGTTGAACCGATGATGATAAAGGAAATACGATGAACAGTTCCGGTATCCTTTCTGTGGTGACGTTTGTCTATGGTTTTGCCGCTTTTTTGTATGTGGTGTCGTGGATTTTCGAAAAAACCGAGCCTGGCAGATTGGGCACATACATGGTTTACGGCGGTCTGGCGGGAAACATCACGGGGATCGCTTTGCGCTGGATTGAATCCTACAAGCTCGGTTATGGTCATGCACCGCTCTCCAATCTCTATGAATCCCTGATATTTTTTTCGGCCACCCTGGCCGTAGTCTATCTGTTGATCGAAAAAAAATACCACAACCGGATCATCGGAGCATTTGCCATGCCTTTTCCCTTTCTGGCGATGGCGTATGCCTCGCTCTCACCCAATGTCAGCGACAGAATTCAACCCCTGCTGCCGGCGCTGAAAAGTAATTGGCTGATCGCCCATGTCGTCACCTGTTTCATCGGGTATGCCGCTTTTGCCATAGCTTTCGGCCTGAGCCTCATGTATCTGATCAAGGAAAAGGATGGTGACCGTCAGAACCGACTGCTCCAACGTTTCCCCGGAATCGGAGTGCTGGATGAACTGGGTCACCGGATGGTGCTGTTCGGATTTCTGTTTTTAACGGTCGGCATCATTACCGGCGCGGTCTGGGCCAATTCGGCCTGGGGCCGGTACTGGGGATGGGATCCCAAGGAAACCTGGTCGCTCATCACCTGGTTCATCTATGCCACATTACTCCACGCCCGACTGACCCGCGGATGGCATGGCCGGCGGATTGCTTTTCTTTCGGTGGCGGGTTTTGCAGCCGTTATGTTCACATATTTCGGTGTCAATCTCCTGCCCGGCCTGCATAGTTACGGTGCCATGGGACAATGATTTTTTCTTGACAAAAACGGCCATCCCTATATACAGAACATTAATTTTTTTCCAAGATACCCAATTCCAAGTATGAATGATGATAACTTTAGAAAAATTCATCCTTCATAACTCATCTTTCATACTTCTGGATGGTAATTGCCTAACATCGTGAACGACAAACGGGGTTTGCATGAGTGAATTACATGACAGCTCTCAAGCGGTATCGGAAATGGCGGCTGCCTCAGCACCTGGGCAACCTGAGAAAGTCAGCGGATCGAGCGGCGCCATGGTGTTGTTTTTCTTTATCGGGTTGGCGGTCAGTTTGATCGTCGGATGGGTTCTCTTTCCCAAACTTTTGTATTCTCAAAAAAAACAGCCCATCGACTTCAATCATTCCCTCCATAACAGCCTGGTCGGAAACGGATGTGAAAGCTGCCATTTTTTTCGTGAGGACGGCAGCTACTCCGGAGTTCCCAAGCTGGCCCAGTGTATCGAATGCCACGAAGAAGCCCAAACCAGCCATCCGGAAGAAATCAAATTTGTCGAACAGTTCGTCAAAAAAGGACTGGAAGTGCCTTGGCTCGTATATGCCAGACAGCCGGACTGTGTATTTTTTTCTCATGCGGCCCATGTCAAGACCGCCAAGATGGAGTGCACGACCTGTCATGGTTCCATCGGTGAATCCGAAAACATGAAAACGTATCAACAGAACCGGATCACCGGCTACAGCCGGGATATCTGGGGGGAAAACATTGCCGGCATCAAGAAAAACACCTGGGACCGCATGAAAATGGATGACTGCTCCGAATGCCACCAGAAGCGGAAAGTCCTGCTCGGTAGTGTCCAGACCCAAAAGGAAGGGTGTTTCGTATGTCATAAATGATGGCCGGGTATCAGTTTCTGGCATGAGGGGTCAATGGCTGCAAGCTGTCACGCGGATAATGGAAATTTTCAACGGATGTCGATCCCTGTCGGTCGGCGGGTGACAGCCGATCACTGACAGTTGAATTGTTCACGGTTAAGGGGAAGATTTCATGAAAATCGACCGAAGAAGCTTTTTATCGCTGGGTTTAGGGGCTGCCGCAGGCACAGCCCTTTCGCCGTTACCCTGGAAGTTGACGGATGACCTGTCCATCTGGACACAAAATTGGCCCTGGACACCGGTTCCCGAAATCGGTGAAACCAGTCAAGTCAATTCCGTCTGCACGCTTTGTCCGGGAGGGTGCGGCATCCGCGTGCGGAAAGTCGAAGACCGGGTGATAAAAATCGAGGGAATGAAGGAACATCCCGTCAACCAGGGAGGCATTTGTTCCCTGGGGCTGTCCGGACTTCAGCTTCTTTATGGCCCGACACGGATCAAAACCCCTTTGAGACGGGTCGGAAAAAGAGGGGAAGGCCGGTGGGAGATCATCTCCTGGGAACTGGCCATCGCAGAAGTCATCGAAAAACTGGATGGCCTTAGAACCGCCGGCAATTCCCATACCGTTGCCGTGATTTCCGGCTCCCGCCGGGGAACGGTTGCTGAGCTCTTCAAACGGTTTATGGCGGCTTATGGATCTCCGAATTTCTATCATGTTCCTTCCAGTGCAGACACCTACCGACTGGCCATGCAGTATATGAACGGTGTGTCGGGTGTTCCCGTCTATGACCTCGAACATGCCGATTTCATTCTGAGTTTCGGCACTGGCTTGCTGGATGGATGGGGTTCTCCGGTGCGGATGTTCAAGGCCAACTCGGGGTGGAAAAAATCCAACGCGCGGGTGATTCAGATCGAATCCCGACTGTCGCGGACCGCCGCCAAATCGGATCGCTGGATTGCCATCAATCCCGGCACCGAAGCGGCTCTCGCGATGGGGGTCTGTCATGTTCTGATCAAAGAACTTCTCTATAACAAGGAATTTGTGGACAGTTATGCGGATGGCTACGAGAGCTTTGTCACAGACAGGGGGCAGATGCGGAAAGGCTTCAAGCAGACAGTGCTTGAAGAATACAGTCCTGAAACGGTCGGACGGATCACCGGAATCGACCCGTCGGCCATTATTCTGCTGGCACGGGAATTCGCCCAGGCCAAAGCCCCATTGGCCCTCTTTGGAAAAGGTCAGGGAATTGTTCCCGGAAGCCTGACGGATGCCATGGCCGTGCACGCCCTCAATGCCCTGGCGGGAAGCGTCAACCGAAAAGGCGGTGTTTTTTCCCTGCCTGAATTGCCGGTGCCGGCATGGCCCGAATTCATACCCGACCCAACGGCAGCCGCTGGCAGCCATCAGCCAAAACTGATCGCCGGCCTGCCCGATGCATCTTGTGTCTTGAATCAACTGCCGTCCGCCATCCTCTCTGGAAAAAGTTATCCGCTGAATGCTCTTTTCGTCGTCGAATCCAACCCATTTTATACCATGGCAGATGCCACAACCGTCCGGGAAGCTTTCGACAAGATTCCCTTTCTGGTCAGTCTGTCTTCTTACATGGATGAAACGGCCCGATATGCGGATATGATTCTACCCAATCACGTTTATTTGGAGCGCCTCGAAGAGGCACCGTCTCCGACCGGTTTTCCCAAACCCATGATCAGCCTGTCGAAACCGATCATCAAACCCCTCTACAATACCCGACATGCCGGCGACACCCTGATTCTCATTGCAAAAGAATTCGGCGGTGCTGTTGCCGAGGCGTTTCCCTGGAACAATTTTGAAGACTGTTTCAAGCAGACGATGGGAGACAAACTGAAGACCCTAACCCAAAATGGTTTCTGGGTCGATGCCGATGTCTCCCTGACCGAAAACAACTCATCTTCGGAAAAATTTCATTTTTTCCCGGATGCCGCCGTTCCCGGCTTTTCTCCGGTCAAGATTGAAGGCGACGACACATATCCGCTGATCCTCATCCCGTACGAAACCATGCGGCTGGCGGGCGGCTTTATCGCCAACCCGCCCTTTATGACCAAAACTGTCGAGGATACCGTTCTCAAATCCAACGACGGGTTTATCGAAATCAACCCCAAAACGGCCCAGTCGAACCATCTCTCCGAAGGCGATGGGGTGATGCTTCAAACACCGCGGGGGCAGGCCCGTGTCCGGGTTCATCTGGAAGACGGCATCATGCCGGGTATCGTTGCGCTTCCAAGGGGGCTGGGTCACACCGCCTACGATGGATTTATCGCCGGCAAGGGGGTAAATGTCAATCTCTTGGTCGGACCGGTTCCCGACCCGGCCACCGGTCTGGATACCGCCTGGGGCATCAGGGCCAAGCTGAGTAAAGCCTAATTCACAACAAGAGGTTCCGATGAAACAAGAACAAGAGGGGATGCCCGCTCGAAAATTCGGGATGGTCATCGATCTGGACCTGTGCACCGGATGCGGTTCCTGCATGGTGGCATGCATGGCGGAAAACAACGTGCCCTTCCGGGAAGATGAAACCGACAAGCTCAAGAGCATCACCTGGATGCGCGTTTATAAACTGACGAACGGAAAGCCCTATCCAGAAACCGACATCTGCTTTCTGCCCAGACCCTGCCAGCACTGTGAAGGGTCTCACGGACATTCTCCCTGCGTGTCGGTCTGTCCGGCCACGGCCACCGACTACGACAGCCAGACCGGCATCGTCAGCCAGATATACACCCGATGCTTTGGATGCCGGTACTGTATGGGGGCCTGTCCCTACCATGCCCGATACTTCAACTGGTATGATCCGGTCTGGCCGGACGGCATGGAAAGATACCTGAATCCCAATGTGTCTCCGCGCATGCGGGGAGTGGTCGAAAAATGCAGTTTCTGTTTCCACCGCTATCAGGCAGCCAAAGACAAAGCCCATCTGGACGGGCAGAAGGAAATCGAGGAAGATGCTTATCAGACAGCCTGTACACAGGCCTGTCCGGCCGGTGCCATTACATTCGGGGATCTCGACAACCCCAGCCATGCGGTCCATGAACTCAAAAATCAGCCAGGGGCTTTCCGGCTGCTGGAAAGGCTGGGAACCAACACGAAGGTCTATTATGTGTCCAGTCGGGAATGGGTCCGGCGTGCCGGAGACAATTATCTGAAAACCGAAGGTCCTAAAAAAGCCATGTAGTTTCGGAATTCCGGATCAATGAAATCTTTTCGGATATAACGAAGGGGTACGAAATTTATGGATTCTGCGTTAATACCCAACGGTGTCAGGCGCTGCTCCCTCGGGAAATTCATTATTGCGCTGGCGGTGGTCGGTGCCGTTCTGCTGTGGGGCGTATATGCCATGCTGCTGTGCTGGTTCAAGGGCCTCAATCAGACAAACATGAACGATAACTACGGGTTCGCCTTGTGGATTTGGGCCGATCTGGCGGTCATCGCCCTGGGTGGCGGCGCCTTTTTCACCGGATTTCTCAAATACCTGATCGGCAAAGACGAACTGAAGCATATCATCAACTATGCGGTGCTGATCGGATTTATCTGCTACAGCTCGGCGCTGCTGATCCTGGCCATCGACATCGGGCAGCCGCTGCGGGGCTGGTTCATTTTCTGGCATGCCAATGTGCATTCCATGCTGACAGAAGTGGCGTTTTGCCTCTCATGCTATTTCATGGTGCTGACCATCGAGTATATCCCGCTGATTCTCGAAAACCGGCAGCTCGACAAGGTGTCGTTCTTTCATCACCTCAGCCACAACATGCATGGTACCATGGCCATCTTTGCCGCAACGGGTGCGTTTCTGTCCTTTTTCCATCAGGGATCTCTCGGGGGAGTCGCCGGTGTGCTGTTCGGACGTCCCTTTGCCTACCGGGAGGGTCTGTTTATCTGGCCTTGGACGTTTTTCCTGTTCACCTGGTCCGCGGCCGCCTACGGGCCGTGTTTTACGCTGATGATCACCCGGATCACCGAGGCCATCACCGGCAAGAAACTGGTCAAGGACAATGTGGTGGAGCTCCTTGCCAAGATATCGGGCTGGATGATGACCACCTACATCATCGCCAAAATCGCCGACACCGTTTACTGGGCTACAGTCACCGCACCTTCCAGGGGCTTCAACCTAATCGATTTTTACAGCAACAATGGGTTTTATGGTTTATGGATTCTGGTTCTCGAAATCGTTGTCGGCGGTATCATTCCGGCGGCGATTCTGATCACCGACCAAGGCCGGAAAAACCCGCTGACCCGAACCGTCGCCATTGTTCTGGCCGTGATCGGTGTCTGTGTCAATCGATGGGTCATGGTGCTTCAGGTCATGGCTGTTCCCATCATGCCCTTCGACAATTGGGCGCTGTATGTTCCGAGCTGGCAGGAAGTCGCCACCACCATTCTGCCGGTGGCTTATGGCGTCATCCTGATCATGATCTCGTATCGGTATCTGCCGATCTTTCCGCAGGAAGTCGAACTGAACTCGGTGGAATAAGCAGGGGAGATAAAGATGTTTCCGTTTAATTTCGAATGGATATGGGATGCATCCCATCTGGTGTTCATGGGAGGTCTCTGGTATGCGCTGACCATCCTTGGAATCGGCATGACCTACTGCATCGTCAAAGCCGCCATCGATACGGCCAAGGGAGATGACAGCCACGGCCATCATTGATTGAAAGGAACTCGTCCTTTCTTAATTTTAACTGCGCTTTTTTATGTGATATCACCGCAAAGGCGCTAAGAACGCAAAGGGAATGTTCATACATTCTTTTTTTATCTTTGCGTCCTTTGCGTCTTTGCGGTGAATTTTTTTTCTTGGAGTTTTATGGACAAAATCATCATCGACGGCGGCCGCAGGCTTGCCGGGAACGTCACCATCAGCGGTGCCAAAAATGCCGCCTTGCCCATTCTGATTTCATCGCTGTTGACGGATGGAAAGAACACCTACACCCATGTGCCGAATCTCAGGGATATTCAGAGCACCTGCATTCTGCTGGAAAATCACGGTGCCGGAATCGATATCATAGACAATACCGTCACAATCGATGCCAGCAATCTCACCAACAGTGAAGCGCCTTACGATCTGGTGCGAAAAATGCGGGCGTCGATATTGGTGCTTGGCCCGCTGGTAGCCCGGATGAAAAGAGCACGGGTGTCTCTGCCTGGCGGTTGTGCCATCGGTGCCCGGCCCATCAATCTGCATTTGAAAGCATTGACCCGCCTCGGCGCAAAAATTGACCTGAAACACGGTTATGTCGAGGCGGAAGCCGACAAGTTGGTGGGCGCGGATATTTATTTCGATATCGTCACGGTGACGGGAACGGAAAACATCATGATGGCGGCGGCCCTGGCCGATGGAGTAACCACCCTCAGAAACGCCGCCCGCGAGCCGGAAGTGATCGCACTGGCCGATGTCCTCAATCTTATGGGGGCGGATATCCGAGGGGCAGGCACATCTGTGATCACCATCAACGGCGTGGAATCCCTTCATCCGGTATCTACCGCCATCATTCCCGACCGGATCGAAGCCGGTACCTTCATGGTGGCGGCGGCATTGACCCAAGGGGATATCACTATCGCGCACTGCGAACCCGAACATCTCGAGGCGCTGATCCATAAACTGCGGTTGACAGGGGCACAGATAACCATCTCCGAAAAAACAGTCCGCGTCGAAGGGCCCGAACAGATATCCAGCGTCGATGTAAAAACCCTTCCCTATCCGGGATTTCCCACCGATATGCAGGCGCAGTTCATGGTGCTGATGTCGGTGGCTTCGGGGCTGAGCATTATTTCAGAGACGATTTTCGAAAACCGCTTCATGCATGTCGGCGAGCTCCGGCGAATGGGCGCGGACATCACCGTTTCCGGCAATTCGGCGGTGATTCGGGGGGTGCCCTATCTTTCCGGTGCGCCCGTGATGGCTTCGGATTTGCGGGCCAGCGCATCCCTGATTTTGGCTGGACTGGTCGCCCAAGGGCAGACGGAAGTTAACCGGGTCTATCATCTGGACAGGGGGTATGAAGCTTTGGAAAAGAAATTCGAGAAGCTGGGGGCGGCGGTCTGGCGGGTGAAGGCTTGACGCAGGCAAAATGACATTCCGTAAAAGGACGATGACCAACAGCAGCTATTCAGAACCATTCAGGCACGAGTCTAACTTACTTTATTTGTATTTATAATTGACAAATAGTTCTACCAAATGCAAGATAGAACTATGAATTTCGATCGAGATATTACCAATTCCATTCTTCCTGTGCTGGATTCCCCGGAGGCCATTGTCATCACAGGGCTGCGGCGTACTGGAAAAACAACGTTGCTTCGATTGCTGATGGATGTTATCCCATCAGACAACAAGCTTTTCGTCGATCTGGAAAATCCAGCCAATCGCAAACTGTTTGAAGAGACCAATTATGACCGGATTGCCGATAACCTCCGGTTTCTTGGCCTTAACCTGAAAGAGAAGGCATTTCTTTTTCTTGATGAAGTTCAGTTTGCCCGCACGATTCCTTCGGTTGTCAAATACCTGATCGATCACCACCGATTGAAATGCATCCTGACCGGATCGGCCGTTTTTTATCTGAAAAATCTGTTCAACGAATCATTGGCCGGTAGAAAATACAGTTTCGATCTATACCCGTTGTCTTTCAGCGAATTTCTCCGTTTCAAGGGAAACCCCGTCAACCTAAACGCAATTCCGGCTATGGTCACTGAAACCATACATGACAGCATCAGCAGGTGGTACGATGAATATCTGCTGTATGGCGGGTTTCCGGGGGTAGTGTTAAAGGAATCTATACAGGAAAAGGAAATGATGCTGGATGATATCTTTACATCGTATTATCAGATGGAAGTGGTTCAGCTTGGCGGTTTTCGGCGGACCAATGCTATCCGGGATTTAATGCTGCTCCTCATGGAACGGTGCGGATCCCGTCTCGATGTTCAGAAACTTGCCAGAGAGCTGGGCGTGGTGCGTGAAACTGTGAATAATTTTCTGTCTTTTCTGGAAGGAACCTATTTTTTCAGTCTCATCCGCCCGTATTCCACGAGCCGTGATACGGAAATTCGAAGCCAGCCCAAGGTTTATGCATGCGACACCGGCCTGATCAACCGGTATGCCCGGGTGGGAAGCGGATCGCTTTTTGAGAACGCCGCTTTTCATGCACTCCGTCTGCATGGTGAAGTCTCATACTATATGAAAAAGAGTGGTGTTGAAATCGATTTTATCGTGAATCGAAAAATTGCGTATGAGATCAAGCAGAAAGCCGAAACAAAAGATTTTTCGCAGTTAATGAAAAGGGCGGCGGACATTCATTTGACTGAATGCCGAATGGTATCGAGATATTATTGCAATGTCGATGGTGTCTTGTACGGCTACCAGCTATAACCCGACTGGCTCATACGGGTACGGTGAAAAGATCAAAGATTGGCGGAAGCGCATGGGAATCGAACCCA
>CAZBUL010000042.1:0-19641 GCA_964495045.1 uncultured Desulfobacterales bacterium
CCCGATGTGCTCTTTACCGATCTGATCATCCCCAAAATTTCCGGAGAGCAGTTGATCCGTTTCGTGCGGGATGACCCCTCCTTTTCACCGATGAGGGTCGTGGTCGTCTCAGGCGCCGTGTTGGAATATTCGGGGCATGAGCAGGTCGCTGCCGATTATTTTGTCACCAAGAGCAATATTCAGTCGTTTCAGCAGCAGATATTGATTCTGTCTGAGAAAATCCGGTCTTCCGCACTGCCGGAAACGCGCATCCTGATTACCGATCAGCGTCTGAGAAGCCGGAAGATCGTCCAGGAGCTTTTAAACGATCGCCGTCAGATTCTTCAGGTGCTCGAAAACCTGCATGCCGGGCTGATCGTTTATGATACCGACATGCGGATTCTCAGTGCCAATCCGGCGGCGGAAAAGCTTCTGGAAAAACCCATCCACCAGATTCTGGGAAATGTCGTCGAAGATATGTTCCAGGAAGCATACCGCTCCATCCTTCAGAAACGGCTGAAACCGGGATTTGCCGACCGGGATGGACATCTGACGGTTCATACGCAAGATCGAATCCTCGAAGTGAATATCTCGCTTCTGACAGATGTTCTGGACGGCATCTGGCAGGGCGGGCTGGTCTTGCTGGTCGATATCACCCGGATGGAAAAGCTCCATGGATATCTCGAATCCGCGGCCCGTGTGGCCTCCATGCTGTTGAAACGGGAGCGTGCATCCGATCAGGTGTTCAGCGTTCTGGAAATCATGGGGAAAGCCGCCGGTGCCAGCCGTTCCTACTGGTATCAAAATGAGCATGATGCTGCCGAAAATGGTTGGATGAGTCTGAAGGCCGAATGGTGCGCCGAAGGCGTCGCCTCTCAGTCGTCTTTGGCGGATCTGCGGCGGATTTTTTATCATGACGGGTTTTCCAGATGGTATGCCGAACTGTCGAACGACCGTATCATTTCGGGGGCTGCCGATGCATTTCCGGAACCCGAACGGGGATGGCTTCAGTCGCTGGGAATCCGGTCGATACTGATCATACCGCTGATGATGAAAGAACGATTTGAGGGGTTTATCGGATTCGACAATTGCCGAGGGGAAGCGCCCTGGAAGGATCCGGAAATTCATCTGATGCGGATGGCCACCGATTCGCTGGCCAAGGCCTTTGAATATGAAATGTCCGTCATCGAAAAAAACCGGTTGGAAGATCAGCTCCTGCACTCTCAACGGATGAAGTTCATGGGAGAGATATCCGCCGGACTGTCTCACAATTTTCGCAATCTTCTGGCCGGCATTCTCGGCAATGCGGAATGGCTCCGGATGAAATGTTCCGATGACCCCGAGATCCAAAAAGGCGCAGACAACATCGTCCGTATCGCCCGAACCGGATCGGATCTGATTTCCGGGCTCATGAAATTTTCCCGTTTGGAGAATAGAGGACCCAAGCGCGTCTTCAATTTGGCCGACACCCTTCAGGAATGTTGCCAGATTGTTTCGGCTTCCTTTGACGGGCATATCGACATTCAAAAGAAATGGCCGCCGCTCCTGGCTGTAGAAGGTGATCCGTCGGAGCTGAGTCAGGTCTTTGTGAACCTGTTCACCAATGCGCGGGATGCCATGCCGGATGGGGGAACGCTGTTGATTGAAGGTATGGAAGACACTCCCCGGATCGTTGTTCGGGTGTCGGATACCGGTTGCGGCATGACCGAAGAAACGGCCAGGCGGATTTTCGATCCGTTTTTTACCACCAAAGAAGCGGGAAAAGGAACCGGTTTGGGGCTGTCCACCGCGTACGGCATTGTGGGAAATTTTGGCGGGGATATTCAGGTTTTCTCCCAACCGGGTTTGGGAAGCGTCTTTACCATCATGCTTCCCGCCGCGGCGGGTCACGACGTAATATCCAGTTCCGATGACGAAGCCGTCATTCCAGGACGGGGGGAAAAACTTCTGCTGGTGGATGACGATGAAACCGTGTTCGGGGTATTGAAACTACTTCTTGAAAGCAACGGTTATGCAGTTACCGTGGCGACTTCCGGCCAGGAGGCGGTGAGCCTTTATGCGATCGTGCGGCCGGATGTCGTTGTGATGGATCGCAACATGCCGGTCATGGACGGGCTGGCTGCGGCTGCGGAAATTCTTGAAATTGATCCGGCAGCGCGGATCATCATCGCTTCCGGCTACGAGGCGGAAGGCCCAGACGGCATGCCTGCGCATCTCAACAACCGGATCAAGGGATACATCGTCAAACCATTCGAGATTGCCAGATTATCCAAATTATTGGCTGAGGTGCTGAAACCGTGAGCGCGACCCCTGCTTTATCCATGACGGAAATCAACGCCAAGATTCATGAGGCTGAAGTCTATCAGTCCATGGGACTTCTGGAAGCCAGTCTGGATACCTATCATCATCTGCTGGCCGCCCTGATGGTTCAGGATCCGCAGAAAGAACAGGAAATTCAGAAACGCATTGCGGTGCTGCGTGCTGAGATCAACGACATCGACAAGGAGATTGTCGATGAGGAGATCATCGGTAAAGTTTCACAGAAAGAGCTGTCGATTCTTCAGAGCAGCCCGGCGGAAGAAGAGACCACTGACACCCTGATGGAAAGCGCCATGGCTTTCAAGGAGCTGGGACTCGTGAGAGAATCGGCGGCCGAGTATGAGAAAGCCTTCCGGAAAAGCCCGATGACCACCGATCTCCTGAACCGCTTTATGGAATGTCTGCTCCTGTTCAATTCAGCCGGGCTGGTGGTGGAGCAGTTGATGCCCCTGATTTATCAGTTGAATATCGACACATCTGAAAAATCGCGCCTGATTTCCGATATGGGTCTGGGGATGGAAAAACGGGGTCACAATGATATGGCGATCGAGCTGTACAAAGGGGCCCTGATGATGGATCCCGGCGTCGGTGAAGTCGAACAGCGGCTCAATGCTCTGCTCGCGCAGATGATGCCCGGTTCCCGCTATGATTATTTGATCAATGAAAAACTGGTGACCCCCGGGCACCTTCAACGGGCGCTGGTTACCTCCCAGAAGACCCGAAAGAGTGTCGAGCACGTTCTGATGGAAGAATTCCATCTCAATAAAAGCGATATCGGCAAATCGCTCTCCATGTTTTACGGTGTTCCGTTCAAAACTTTCGATCCGGCCCATCCGGTACCGTTCGAACTGATTCGCAATTTGAAAAAAACGTTTCTGATGAACGATATCTGGGTTCCGCTGAGTTGGAGTAAAAGCGAAATCGAAATCATCGTGGATGATCCCAAAGACATCCGGAAAACCGATCATATCAAAGCCCTGATCAAGGTGCCCAACATCAAGCTTTCCGTGGGGATCAAGGAAGATATCGAAGAGTACATCAAACGCTTTTACGATCAGAATCAGGGAAGCGAATCCACGGAATCCGCACTCGATCTCGATGAAATCATTCCGGATGTCGTATTCGAAGATGATGCCGAAGAAGTGATGGAATCCCTCGACGAATCCACCAGTCAGGTTGTCCGGCTTGTGGATCAGGTGCTCGTGACGGCCTATCGGTCCGGGGTCTCGGATATTCATATCGAACCGTCACCGGTCACCAACAAAACCGGTATCCGGTTTCGGATGGACGGCGTGTGTCAGGAATATCTGAAAGTTCCCAACACCATGGCCAAGGGCATTCTGTCGCGGATCAAAATCATGTGCAATCTGGACATATCCGAGCGGCGACTGCCCCAGGATGGCAAAATCAAATTCCGGCGGAAAGGTGTTCAACCCTTCGAGCTGCGGGTGGCCACCATCCCCACCACCGGGGGGTTCGAGGATGCGGTGCTCCGTATTCTGGCCAAGGCCGGCGCCATGAAGCTCGATCAGATGGGGTTGAATGCGCGGAATTTTTCGATCATGCAGAAAATTCTGGTGCAGCCCTACGGTCTGATTCTGGTGGTAGGGCCGACCGGTTCCGGAAAAACGACGACCCTGCATGCGGCGCTGGGGCACATCAACAAGCCCGGCGTCAAGATATGGACAGCCGAAGATCCCGTTGAAATCACCCAGGCGGGGTTGCGGCAGGTCGAGGTCAAGCCCAGGATCGGGCTGGACTTTGCGCGGGTCATGCGCTCTTTCCTGCGGGCCGACCCCGATATTATCATGATCGGTGAAATGCGGGACGAAGAGACGGCCTCCATCGGTATCGAGGCATCACTTACCGGGCATCTGGTTTTTTCCACCCTGCATACCAACAGCGCACCGGAGACCATTACCCGTCTGCTCGACATGGGGCTGAATCCCCTGAACTTTTCCGATGCGTTTCTGGGCGTGTTGGCTCAGCGGCTCGTGCGCACCCTCTGTAAAAACTGCCGTCAATCCTATCACCCGTCCGAGGAAGAGTTCGCCGAGATCGTAACGTCTTACGGTGAAGAGACTTTTCCCCGGACAGGCATCACCTACACACCGGAGCTGATGATTTACCGCCCCGTCGGCTGTGATACCTGTGCGGGAAGCGGCTACAAAGGCCGGATGGGTATTCACGAGCTCATGGAAGGTACCCGCGAAATCAAGCGCATGATCAAGAAGCAGTCCTCTGCGGAAGAATTGTTTCATCAGGCGGCGGAGCAGGGCATGAGCACACTCAAACAAGACGCCATATCCAAAATGTTTCAGGGGCTTACGGATATGAAAGAGATCAATCGGGTTTGCATCGGATAGATATGAAAAAACAGGCACTGGTCGTAGATAACGATTTCTTCTTTGTGGAGTTTTTGACGGATATTCTCCATCGGCGGGGCTATGAAGTCCTGAAAGCTTATGACGGGAAGGAGGGAATCGACAAGATCAACGCCTGTCACATCGACATTCTGTTTGTCGATATGATCATGCTCAAGATCGATGGCAAACAGATGATCCAATATACGCGGGAGCATTTTCCCGATGCGCTGTTTCCCATCGTGGCCATATCCGGCACACTGATCGATCAGTTGAAGGATGTTCACGATATCGGCGCCGATTTTTATCTGACCAAAGCCCCGGTGAATACGATGACCGGGCAGATCAACCGACTGCTTGACAGGATGGACGAGCATCCCTTCGAGACCATCACCGATCTGGAGTTTCAGCAGTCCGTGCCGCTGTTTCCCCGGCAATCGACTGCCGAGCTGATCGATGTGATGGATTTTCAGGAAGCCTTTTTCGACTGTATCGGGCTCGGTGTTTTCATTGCCGACGAAGAGGCCGTGATTATCAAGGTCAACGAGATGGGGCTCGAACTGCTTGGCAAATCGATTGGCGATGTGCTCAATCGCCATGTCACGACACTGGTGCCGGATTCGGAAAGATCGCGGTTTGTCGTTGCCTTGAAAAAAGTCGCCCGACAACGGTGGATCCGCCAGACGACGCTGCCGATATGGATCGACACGAAGCGGATAGGGATGACAATTTCCTTGATTCTGGTCGATCAGGAGGCTGTCGGATGGATCGTCGTGATAGAGGATCTGAATCGGTGGGGAGATCTATCGGTTTGATTGAAATGGTGACCGTTCACCCGGAACGGTAAACGGTCAACGAGATGGGAGTCACCGCTTATTTATTTTTCAAAGCGGCATGGGCGGCGGCCAGCCGTGCGATGGGAACCCGGAACGGCGAGCAGGAAACATAAGTCAGGCCCAGTTCATGGCACAGATGGATCGACTGAGGGTCTCCGCCGTGTTCACCGCAGATGCCGCACTCCAGATCGGGTTTGACGGATCGGCCCTTGGTGAGTGCGGTGCGCATCAGCTCGCCGACACCTTCCCGGTCGATGGTGGTAAAGGGGTTGTGGGGCAGAATGCCGGCTTCCAGATAATGCACCAGAAAGCTGGCCTCTGCATCATCCCGTGAAATACCGAAGGTTGTTTGCGTCAGGTCATTGGTGCCAAACGAGAAGAATTCGGCATATTCGGCGATTTTGTCCGCGGTCATGGCGGCACGGGGAATCTCGATCATGGTGCCGAATTTATAGTCGATGTCCATGCCCCATTCTTCCATGACTTTTTTGGCTTCGACCTCGAGAATTTCCCGCTGCAGTTTCAGTTCGTTCACATGGCAGGTGAGCGGAATCATGATTTCCGGATGCACCCGAATGCCTTCCTTGGTGGCCATGCAGGCGGCTTCGAATACCGCTTTGACCTGCATGATGATGATTTCCGGAATGTGAATCCCCAGTCGCACCCCCCGCATCCCCAGCATGGGGTTGGATTCCCGCAGATTCTCGAGCCGCTTCAGAACGGTTTCCTTGGCCCGGATTTGATTGAGCAGCTCGTCGAGTTCCGCCAGGTTGGCGGCCTGTTTGATGCGCAGTTTCAAATCCGCCAGTTCCCGAACGAGATCGATATGGTTGGGCAGAAATTCATGAAGCGGGGGATCGAGCAGGCGGACGATGACCGGCAGCCCGTCCATAATCTTGAAAATGCCGTAGAAATCTTCCCGCTGAAAGGGCAGGATCATGTCGAGGGCTTCGCGGCGTTCGATGGGAAGGTCGGTCATGATCATTTTCTGAACGAAGGGAAGCCGTTCGGTCTCGAAAAACATGTGCTCTGAGCGGCACAGCCCGATGCCTTCAGCGCCGTATTCCCTTGCCCGTGCGGCATCCCGCGGATAATCGGCATTGGCCCAGACACCGAGCCGGCGGTATTTGTCGGCCCAAGACAGCAGCTTGATGAGCCAGGGATCATTGATATCCGGAATGGTCGTATTGAGTTTTCCCAGATAAACCTCCCCGACGGTGCCGTCGATGGAAATCCAGTCTCCTTCACGGATGACCTTGTCGCGCATCATGATGCGGCGTTTGATCATATCGATTCTCAGATCGGACACACCGACAACCGCCGGTTTGCCGAACTGCCGGGCCACGAGGGCCGCATGGCTGGTTCTTCCGCCGCGGCTGGTCAGAATGCCCTGGGCTGCCAGCATCCCGTGAACATCGTCCGGCCGGGTTTCGGCACGGACCATGATGACCTGTTTTCCTTCCTGCTTGGCCCAGGTTTCGGCCAGATTGGCATCGAGGGCGACCACGCCGAAGGCGGCACCGGGGGAGACATTGAGGCCAGATCCCAGAAAATCCCCCGAGGTTTTGGCCGCCTGTCGCGATTTGCTGTCGAACTGGGGATGGAGAAAGAAATCCACATGCTCCGGAGTCACCCGCAGAACCGCCTCTTCCCGGGTGATGAGCCCTTCTTCGGCCATATCCACGGCAATGCGGACTGCCGCCTGAGCCGTGCGTTTTCCATCGCGGGTCTGGAGCATCCAGAGTTTGCCTTTTTCGATGGTGAACTCCACGTCCTGCATTTCGCGGTAGTGGATTTCCAGGCGTTTGGCGATGGTCTCGAATTCGGTGTAGGCTCGGGGCATTTCCACTTTTAACTGGGAGATGTCTTTGGTCATCCGGATACCGGCGACAACATCCTCCCCCTGGGCGTTGGTCAAGTAATCGCCTTCGATCTTGTGCTCGCCGGTGGAGCCGTTTCGAGTCATGGCCACACCGGTGGCACTGTCGTTTCCCATGTTGCCGAAGACCATCGTGACGATGCTGACGGCAGTTCCCAGCGTGTGCGAAATGCCGGCCGCATTCCGGTAGTCGATGGCCCGCTTGCCATTCCAGCTTTTAAATACCGCCTCCGTTGCCAGACTTAGTTGCTCATAAGGGTCGGTAGGGAATTTGTGTTTGGAATGCCGGCGGAATATTTTCTTGAACTCCTCGGTGACAGCCCGCCAGTCGGCTCCGGAGAGTTCGGCGTCTGTGGCGACTTTGGCCTGCTGTCTGGCCGATGTAATCACTTCTTCAAAGTGCTCATCCGGAATGCCCATCACCACGCTGCCGAACATCTGAACCAGCCGGCGGTAGGCATCATAAACGAATCGCTCGTCTCCGGTCAGCCGGACCATGCCTTCTGCGGTTTCGTCGTTGAGGCCGATGTTCAATACCGTATCCATCATGCCGGGCATGGAAAATTTGGCGCCGGAGCGGCATGAAACCAGCAGGGGATTGTCGGCATCTCCGAAAATTTTTCCGGTTCTGTTTTCGATCACCTGAAGGGCGTGAAGCTCCTGATCCCATACCCCTTCAGGAAAAACGCTGCCCGCAGCCAGATAGGCATTGCAGGCTTCTGTGGTGACGGTAAATCCCGGCGGTACCGGAACGTCGATCCGGGCCATTTCGGCCAGGTTGGCGCCTTTGCCGCCCAGCAGTCCACGGACGGCATCCCGGCTGTCGCCGATATATGCTTCGACCTCTTGGACTTCATCAAAAAGATACACCCATTTTTTTGTCATCTGATTCCCTTTTTCCCGATAGATTGTGTGAAGATGTCATGGCTGGTTTCTTTTGATTTCCGGCCGTTGATGTGCAAGTAAATTCATTTGCCGGGATGATATATCTGTGCCATAAAAGTTTATAGAAAAAATGATTTCTTCTGTCAATCATTGTCCATACCGTCCCTTTTGTTCACTAGACTTTTCATACTTTGGAAGAATCGCATGAATGCCATCTATCCTGTCATACTGGCGGTTCCGGAGGCGGATCGGCGGCTGCGGGGCCGTGAAAAAGTCTTGCGGTTGAGCGCGCTTGCCCGTGAGGCGGTAAAGCTCTCCGCAGGGTACAGCGGCATCTGTCTCGGTGGGCTGATGAAATCATCGGATGGCGTGCCGCTTCCGATTGCCGGCTGCCATTGGTCATTATCCCACAAAACAGAATATGTCGCCGGGGTTGCGGCCGATTTCCCCATTGGCCTGGACATCGAAAAAATCAAGCCATGCATGCCGGGGCTGCATCGCATGCTTGCCGATGACACCGAATGGAAATTGGGCGGAGGACAGGATGACTTTTTGTTTTTTCGATACTGGACGGCCAAGGAGGCGGTGTTGAAAGCGATGGGCATCGGGCTGAGCGGGCTTTCCCGCTGCCGGATCGTCCGGATCGTGGATGCGGATCATCTGGCCCTGTCTTATGATTGCAAGGAATATTTCGTCGCTCATTATTGTTTCAATGGCCATATTGCTGCGGTCTCCGCTCATCCCCATATTCGATGGACGGTTCAGGAAATTCCGTAACCGTTTTTCATGCAGAAGTATCAGATAAAGGAGAACTTATATTGAAACCGACACCAAGCACGCACAATGGATTTACGATCTGGTTTACCGGCCTTTCGGGCGCCGGCAAGTCAACCATCAGTCAGATAGTTTCCGATGAGCTGAGACGCAGAGGTCTGCGGGTCGAAGTGCTCGATGGCGATGTGGTACGGACACATTTAAGCAAGGGACTGGGATTTTCCAAAGAGGATCGGGATACCAACATCCGCCGCATTGGATGGGTATGCGAGGTACTCAGCCGTAATGGTGTGGTCGCCATTGGAGCAGCCATTTCTCCGTACCGTGAAATTCGCGATGAAATAAGAAGCAGGATCGAACGTTTTGTGGAAGTGTATGTTGAATGTTCACTCGAAAAACTGATCGAGCGTGATATCAAAGGATTGTATTTGAAGGCGCTCAACGGTGAAATCAAAAACTTTACAGGGGTGTCGGATCCCTATGAGCCGCCAGTGTCGCCTGAAATCGTCTGTTATACAGATGGCCGTGAAACTCCGAAACAAAGTGCCGCAAAGGTATTATCTAAATTGGAGTCGCTTCGGTACATTCCTGTCGATTCGTGATATGGGGCACTTCCATCCATACTTCCCGGCATTCGGGTCGTTTGAATCGCTGCGGCGCCGGATCATTTTTTTTCCGTGCCGATGGGGATATTGCTCATATTGATGATGATTTCTTTTTTGCCGACCAATCCCAGATCCTGTCTGGCGATGGCTTCGATGTAGGCGGGATCTTTCTTCAACCGCTCGATTTCCTGATAGAGTTGAAGGTTTTTCCGCTTGATATCGGTGTGAACGGCAATCAGAGCCTGATGCTCTGTTCTCATCAGTTGGAGATCGGAAATGCCGTTGTCGCCCACGATGATCAGAAAAAACAAGAATACGATCGTCATGACCGCAAAAACCATGGTAAGGCTTTGTCCGGCACTGGGAATGCTGTCAGTTATTTTCATGATCATTTTATGACACAGTTCGGGGATTTTCGTCAAGATATCAGGAAACGGTTTCCTCGGGCAGCAGATAGATCAACACCATCGTCAGCACGGGAACAACCGCGATGACATTCAATACCGGGGCAATCGAGAAAATATCGGCCAGTTTTCCGGTAATCGGTGTCATCACTCCACCCGTTCCCAACGCAAACCCCATCATCAGGCTGGAGGCCATCGACTTGCCCTTGGGCGCCAGTTTCTGTGCCAGGGCGACCCCGAGCGGCAGTGTGGCCAGTGCAAAACAGCCGGTGATGAAGGCGTGCAGATAGAGCCAGGTTCCCGATGTATGCATCATCAGGTATATGGCCGGCGTGGTCAGCAGGTGGGCGCCGTAAAAAACCGGCTTGAAACCGATGCGATCTGAAAGATGCCCCGCAATCAGGCCGCTGAATGCACCGGCAATGGTGAACAGGGAAACCACGCCGCCGATGGAAACCAGGGAATGTCCCTGTCTGGCGTAATGAACCGGCAGATAGGTCAGCAGCGATTGACTGACGAACGCCCGGGATGCCATAATGAGCCAGATCATCAGGATCGGTTTCCAGACGGCACCGAACACTTCACGGAGGGAGCCGATCAGCCCGAAATCCTTCAACCCTTCACATTTTGGTGACGGAACGATCACATACAGATAAATCATCGTTATCAATCCTGGAATCATGGTGACAGGCATGGACTGCAACCCATAAGTCGCCACAAACCAGGTGATGAACATCGGCCCGACACCGAATGCCAGCGTTCCGCCCATATTGAATACCGACAGGGAAAAACCGAGATTCCGGCCGGAATACGTCGAGATCATCCCGGCCACCGACGGATGGAACATGGAGGAGCCGATGGAGCCCACGGCCACCAGAAGAATCAGTATCCAGAAGGTGGGGGCGATTCCCATCAGGGAAGTCAGCGTAATGACCAGAAACGGTCCGCCCAATATGAATACCCGTGTTTTATAATGATCGGCGATATACCCGATGGGGGGTTGAACCACAAATGCCAGAAAACGGCTGATGCCGGTGATGATGCCGACCTGGGTCAGCGTCAGCCCGAAATGATCGACGAAAGCAGGCATCAGGGGGTTGAGAAAAGAGCTGTAAAAATCACCGGTAAAATGCACCAGCGTGAGGGCGAAAATCATTTTTTGGTTGCTGTGATCGGAGAGGGTGCTGTTCATGGTGCCGCAAATGAGATTTATCAGTTTCCGCAGACGATGACCCTGTGACGGGGGCGGATATCGCCCATCGATACCGCCGACATGCAGGAAAATTTTGACTTTTATGATTTTCAGACTATCATAACTTACGATTATATCAAGACGGAAAGGAAGTATGTTTCAGCATGAACTGCATCGATGCCATCGAAGGAAGTTTCAAATGCCTGATCCATCGCTTTCATCAGGCCTATCTCGATGAAAGTCTGGATGATACGGTATATATCCGCAATATCCGCTCCGTGCTGGAGGGTCTGGATGATTTCATTCGGCGCAACAGGGAATTGCAGTTGGTTGACGAGAAAATTCTGCGAAACATTCTGTACGGCTATGCCAGAGAAATTTGGCTGAAAAGTATTCAGGAATCGACCAGCCGAGACAGCCATTCATCCGGCAAAAGCACCGGCGTCGATCCGAATGAATATCATCTGTATTATTTCGATTATATCTATCAGAACGGGATGTATCCCCGATAACTATTGTATGAAAAATATCAAAAATACATAATTAAATCAGTTATATATAAATATAGTTCAAGCGTCCAAGTCCATCACGCCTATAGAAAAACACGATAATCAATGTTCAATGCCTTTGCGAATATCTGAGCGTTCTTTTTCCCAATTGGTCTTTTGTTGTTTTCCATCTCCGATATATGTCTTTGTGGAATTCCTGTCTTTTCTGCCAACTGTTTCTGTGTGATATCTTCTTTTCCTCGTGCTCCACGCAATACAGCACCATGATTGTTCACATATTCAGGGAAAGCCTTGTTCCAAGATATCGATGTTTCAGCGTTAGAGAATCCGATAGACTGCATCATTTCAATGGCCTTCTGCCTCAAGCTGTCTGGTCCTATAAAAGTGATCGTTACATCAGTACGGTGCTTTCTCGGGTGTTCCAATTAGATGGCTTCGTAAAACGACCAGATGCTGCGTGGCGCTTTATGGGGGATTGCCTATCATCACTTCCTTCAACCGGTCAAATTCCATTTCCAGTTCATTCATGTGCGCACCGGCGTCGTCCGGGTTTCCGGATGTGATCGCCTCCTCGATCTGGAAAGCCACTGCCCGCAATCGGTCTCCGCCAACATTGGCGGCCACTCCCTTGATGGTGTGCGCCTGGCGTTCCGCACCGTGAAAGTTTTCCGATTCCAGAAATGTTTTCAGTGAACGGATCTGGTGGGGGATGTCCCGGATAAATTCATCCAGAATCGTTTTTATCAGGTCTTCGTCATTCATCAGTAAATCCTGCAATCTGGATTTGTTCCAGACCGGCGGTTCGACCAGACTGATTGCCTGCGGCTCTTTCTGGACAGGTTGATCCCGAACAGTTTCAGATATGGGTTCCTGCGAAACGGCTTTCGATTTATTCTTGTTCTTTGACAGCCATTTCCCCAGACATGCCGCCAGCGATTGAATCGTCACCGGTTTGGAGACATAGTCATTCATGCCGGCCGCTATACATCTCTCCCGATCGCCCTGCATGGCATGGGCGGTCATGGCGATGATCGGAATTCCGGGTTTGACATCGGGGGACGATTGCCCTTCTGCAGACACCTTTTGATTTTCTGATTCGATCTGTCTGATGCGCCGGGATGTTTCCACTCCGTCCATCACGGGCATCTGCACATCCATCAGAATCAAATCATAGGGAATGATTTTTATGGCGTTGATCACCTCGGCGCCGTTGGCTACGGCATCCGCCCGCAGCCCCAATTTCTTGAGAATGCCTTGTGCCACCTGCTGATTGACGATATTGTCTTCCGCCAGCAAGATGCGGTGGCTGCTTCCGGTAAACTGCGTCAGAAAATCACGGGCAGAGTGGCGCGTGACAAAAGGCGGCGAACTTATCGTGCTGCGGTCGGCCAATGTCAGAGACAGAACGGTCTCTAATTCATCGTGTCGTATCGGTTTGATCAGATAACCTGAAAATCCGATTTTTTCGAAGCGGCGCACATCCCCCCGCATTCCCATCGAGGTCAACATGATCAGCCGTGTATCGGCAAGCCGGTCATCCGCCGTGATCGCCGCCCCCAGCGATTCGCCGTCCATGCCGGGCATCTGTAAATCAATGAGGGCGATCTGGAAAGGATCGGTCTGATCCACCGCCCGGCGGAGCGATTCAAGGGCGCTCTGCCCGTCCGATGTCATTTCGGGCCGCATGCCCCATAACGTCAGACGCCTGCTGAGAATTTCGCGGTTTGTGGCATTGTCATCCACAATCAGTGCCCTGGTATGATGCAGGTTTGAAGCTGGCAGACTTTCGACCGGAACGCTGTCCGGCTGTTTCCCCAGACGCGCCGTAAACCAGAACTCGGAACCTGTGCCGATGTGGCTTTCGACACCGATATTTCCGCCCATCAGCTCCGCCAGATGCTTCGATATGGACAGCCCCAGGCCCGTGCCGCCGTATTGCCGTGTGGTCGAAGCGTCCGCCTGGGTGAAATTGGAAAAAATCATTTCCATCTTGTCTTTTGGAATGCCGATGCCGGTATCACGAACCGCAAAACGCAGGAGCACATCGTTGTCATTGTTTTCAATTGATTGGACGCGGACGGATATTTCGCCTCGATGCGTGAACTTGATGGCGTTGCCGGCCAGATTGGTGAGAATCTGGCGCAGTCTTCCCGGATCTCCCTGAAGCCGAGTCGGCACATCGAGATCGGCGGCACAGATAAACTCCAGCCCCTTTTCATGCGCCTGAACGGCCAGAATGGACGCCAAATCATCGATTGTGTTCAACAAATCGAAATCGAGTGTTTCCAGTTCCAGTTTCCTGGCCTCGATCTTGGAGAAGTCGAGGATATCGTTGACCAGTCCGAGCAGCGATTCAGCGCTCTGGCGGACGATTTCGGCATAACGCCGCTGTTCGTCATTCAATTCGGTATCCAGCAGCAGCCCGGTCATGCCGATGACCCCATTCATGGGGGTGCGAATTTCATGGCTCATGTTGGCCAGAAATTCACTTTTGGCGGCACTGGCCATTTCGGCCTGTGCTGCCAGGAAATTGGCCAGTTCTGTCGCTTCCGCAAGGGAGCGGTTGACTTTCAGCAATTCCATCTCGGCCAGCTTACGATTGGTGATGTCGGTACCGACGCCGCAATATCCCCGCAGGGTACCCTCCGGATGCATCAGGGGAACGCAGTTGGTGATGAACCATTTCAGTTCGCCGTCTTTGCCTTGAACGACAAATTCATGATTGTTCAACGGCTCTTTCTGAAGCAGCCGCCGGAAAGCGGCATGTTTGTATTTTTCACGCCCGGCTTTCGGGTGGAGATCGTAGAAGTGCAGCCGGCCTACAATTTGATCCGAGTGAAATCCCAATACTGACTCGCAAACTCGGCTGACATGGGTAAACAGCCCATCGGCATCCATTTCCCAGATAATGGTGCGGCTTTGTTCGGCCAGTTGTTCAAATCGCGCTTCGCTTTCACGCAGCTTTTCCTGGGTGGCTCGAATCCGGAGAAACGCTTCGATCCGGGCCAGAAATTCCACCTGTGAAAACGGCCGGGGTATATACCCGTCCGACAGGCCTTTGGATAGCCCTTCGGCCTGGTGTTCCGGACTGATATGCGTGCCGGACAGCAGAATGATGAATACTCCCGCCAATGCAGAATCCTGTTTCATGATTCGGGCGACATGCATTCCGTTGCCGTCAGGAAGCACCACATCCAGCAGTACCAGTGCCGGCCGATGCTTCCGTGCCAGACGAAAAGCTTCGTCCGCCGTGGCGCCTGTAATCACAGAATATCCGGCTTTTTCGAGGATTCGGGCTGTACTGACCAGAATGGCCGGATCATCATCTATCACAAGAATCCGGATATCTTTCCGATCCTCTATGGGTGTCGATCTGGTGGTTGAATTCTTTTTTTCATGAACGGGATTGAAGGCATTTGCCTGGGGGTATTTTGAATTCATAATGCCCTTTTACTGTGAAAATACTAACCACGAAAACCACGAAAAACACAGATGTACTCAAACAATGATCTCATACTGTTTATTGACACAAGAGTGAACCCATGGCAATGAATTGTTGAACAAGTCATAAAATCAATTTCGTTACCTGACCGGATTCTATGCGGCGAAGCTCGCCGAATGGCATGCGGTCTTGCAGTATGAAACCCCGTGAAAGTGAAACCCCATGAATTTTCTCGATGTCCGGACGGTCCTGTTTATTCATTTAATTTCAGATATGGTGAGTCTGTCGGTTCTCTGTTTCCTGTGGATCCAGAATCGGCAGCGATTCGACGGTACACTCCACTGGGTGGGGGATTACTGTTGTCAAACCGTGGCATTGTCACTGATCATTGCACGCAGCCATATTCCGGATTGGGCATCCTTTGTTCTTTCGAATTTTCTGGTGATTGCCGGGGCTTTCCTCGGATATCTGGGGCTGGAACGTTTTTTCGGAAAACGAAGCCGGCAAATTCACAATGTTCTTCTTCTGGTCGCGTTTGTCTGTATTCACAGCTATTTTCTCTACGGGGCGCCGAATCTGTCTGCAAGAAATCTCAATTTGTCCTTCGTCCTGCTGATCATTTGCGGACAATGTGTCTGGTTGTTGACGTATCGCATATCACCCGGCATGAGACGTGCCGCCATGGGCACAAATTTGGTTTTTGGATGCTTCTGTCTGATAACGCTGGTTCGGATCGCCTATATCGTTTACAGTCCTCAGTCAGACAACGATTATTTTAAAAGTGGATTGTTCGACATGATGGTCAATATCGGTTACCAGATGCTGCTCATTCTCCTGTCAATCAGCCTGGCCCTGATGGTCAACCGCCGGCTGCTCATGGAACTTCACACCCAGGAAGAGAAATTTTCCAAGGCATTTCATTCGTCTCCGTACGCCATTACCCTCACCCGTCTGCCGGATGGTCAATTTCTGGAGATCAACGATGGATTTCTGAAGATGACGGGGTACCGGGCTGACGAAGTGTTGGGAAAATCATCGGTCGATCTGAAAATCTGGGGAAACGACGAAGATCGTCAATCCGCCATCGAGGAATTATCCCGGAACCGTAAGGTGAGGGAAACGGAATACCGGTTTCAGAAAAAAGACGGGGAAACGATCATCGGGCTTTTTTCCGCAGAAATCATTATGATCGAAGATACCCCCTGGGCTTTGTCTGTCATCATCGACATTTCCACGCGAAAAGAAGTCGAGCGGGAACGGGAAAAACTGATCGTGGAACTGCAAGAAGCCCTTGCTAAGGTCAAAACATTGAGCGGCATGCTGCCGATTTGTTGCAACTGCAAAAAAATCCGCGATGACAAGGGATATTGGAATAAAATCGAAACCTACATCGCCCAACATGCGGATGTAGTTTTCAGTCACGGTATCTGCAAGGAATGCGCGGAAAAACTTTATCCGGATATTCAGTTATACGATGATTAGGCTTTTGCGCATAGTCGCAATGGTCAGGTAGGCCAAACAACCGGCCAACCTGACCTTCAGGATTATGGGCTAACTGCTGCGGATGAGAGAGCATGGTGTTTGTGTCGGTTTTTGAGAATCGACTTTCTTGCGTCATGCCGCTGCCATCGTCGCTGGCAGCAAGTAAAACATATCAAGCACTTAGGGATCGTTTTTCCTCGATCCTCCTTCGAAGCCATTTCTCGGCACCAACCACAAACGAAGTAACCACGGATACCGCCAGTATCCGGCCCCAGGACTCATAACTGATGGGTGCACTGTGAAACATCAGGTTCATTGCCGGCAGATAAGTGAACATCATCTGCAGGATCAACATGATTGTAACCCCGCCAAACACCCACGGGTTTGAGAAAAATCCCAGACGGAACATGGACTGCGTCAGAGAGCGGCAATTGAAGAGATAGAAAAGCTCCACAAGAACAAATACATTCACCGCTACCGTGCGGGCCTCTACAACCGTGGCTCCCGTCATTAGTTCCCACTCGAAAAGGCCGAATGACCCAGCGAGCAACAGCAGCCCAACAATGAAGAGACGCCAAATCAACACCCCGGTGAGTATGGGCGTCTTTGGATCTCGCGGCGGCCGCATCATTATACCCGGCTCCTTGGGCTCGAAGGCGAGCATGAGTCCCAGCAGTACAGCGGTTGTCATGTTGATCCAGAGGATCTGCACCGGGAGTATAGGCAGCGTAACACCGGCGAATATTGCCGCAAGAATCACGAGGCCTTCACCCAGGTTGGTAGGCAGTGTCCAGACAATGAACTTGGTGAGATTGTCGAAGATGCCTCGCCCTTCCTCTACAGCGGCCTCGATAGAGGCGAAGTTGTCGTCCGTCAACACCATATCGGCAGCCTCTTTAGCCACGTCTGTTCCGGTAATGCCCATGGCCACGCCGATGTTTGCCCTTTTCAGGGCCGGGGCGTCATTTACGCCATCTCCTGTCATGGCTACAATGTTTCCTTTGGCCTGCATGGCTTCAACGAGGCGGAGTTTTTGCTCCGGTGTCACCCTGGCGAATACGGATGTCCGGTTGGCAACAACAACCAGCTCAGCGTCTGAAATTTCCATCAGCTCCTTTCCGGTAACAACGTTTGTCGGGTTGTGAAGACCAACCTGATGTGCAATCGAGGAAGCTGTCAGCGCGTGATCGCCGGTGATCATCTTGACGCGAATACCCGCTGTATGGCACTTCTGAACTGCAAGAATCGCCTCCTGCCGCGGCGGATCGATCATCCCCTGGAGACCGAGAAATGTCATGCCGGAGGCAACGTCAGGATGATTCAGCGCGGGTGTTCCCTGTTCGATTTCTCTTTTTGCAAAAGCGAGCACCCGCATTCCCTTGGCGGCCATTTCTTTCACAGCGCGATGGATATGTTCGACATCCAATTCAACATGCCGGCCCGCTGAATCGAGAAATGAATCACATTTCTCCAGGATGGTTTCTACCGATCCCTTGATATAAACGATGCCGGGAGCATCCGTTCCCTGATTGTGCAGGGTGGCCATATACTGGTGCTGCGATTCGAAAGGGATAGCATCGATTCGGAACGATTGCTTCTGCGTGGCGGCCATGTCCAGGCCTGCTTTGACCGCAGACACCAGCAATGCTCCTTCTGTGGGATCTCCCTGTATCGCCCACCGGCCCTCTTTTTCCAGCAGCAGGCTGTCATTGCACAGCAAGCCGGCCTTCAGACATTCCATCAGTGTTGAGGGCATGGAGGCATCATCCACCGTAACCCCATGTTTGAGGATTTGGCCTGAGGGCGTGTAGCCCGCGCCGGTGACATCGAATCGCTCGCCACCAGCCAATATCTCCTGAACGGTCATCTGGTTTTCGGTCAGTGTTCCGGTCTTGTCGGAGCAGATGACCGTAGTGCTGCCGAGGGTTTCCACGGCTGTAAGTTTTCTGATTATTGCCCGTCTGCGCGCCATCCGCGCAACACCAATGGCCAGAGTGATCGTCAGCGCAGCCGGCAGACCCTCGGGGATAGCGCCTACGGATAGGGCCACAGCCGCCATGAACATATCAAAGACGGACTGACCTCGTATGAGGCCGACAACGAAAGCGGTCGCAGCAAGGGCCAGGATCGCATAGAGCAGGATATGGCTGAACCGGGCGATCTTTCGGGTCAGCGGGGTTTCCAATGCCTCGGTTGTTGAGATAAGTTCAGAAATGCGCCCCACTTCTGTTAGGTCGCCAATGGCAACGACAATGCCGGAGCCCTGACCGAAGGTGGTCAGCGTCGAAGCATAAGCCATGTTTCGCCGGTCAGCCAGACCCGTGTCCTGATCGAGGACATCCGCCTTTTTATCCACAGGAACCGACTCTCCGGTCAGCGCTGATTCATCCACCTGAAGATCCCGTGTTTGAAACAGGCGCAAATCCGCTGGCACTTTGTCTCCGGACTGCAAAAAGACAATGTCGCCAGGTACCACTTCTGTCGAGGAGATGCGCTGTTTCTCGCCCGACCGCAGTACCGTTGCCTCCGTTGTCATTGTTTTGGCCAACGCTTCAATTGCTTTGACCGCTTTTGCTTCCTGGATAAATCCTATGAACGCATTAACTATCACAACCGCGAAAATAACGCCGGCATCGACCCATTCCTGAAGAAATGTGGTAATTGTAGCTGCCGCTATCAGGATGTAGATCAGGGGCTGATGGAACTGGAGCAGAAATCGCAGAAAAGGCCCTTTCCCTTTTTTTCCGGTGATCGCATTGGGGCCGAAATGTTTCTGACGTTTATCGACCTCGAAGGTGTCTAACCCTTTTCCCTTATCGCTGTTCAGAAGGGCGATTACTTCGTCTGCCGGCAGGTGATGTAATTGCTTACTGATTAAGATGTCCATGTTCTAAACTCCACAATAAGAATTTCCGGATGACCGCAACGTCGGTGATGTTCCATCCGCGTTTAATGGATCTTTGTCTGATATA
>CAZBUL010000043.1:0-2791 GCA_964495045.1 uncultured Desulfobacterales bacterium
AGCCCTCGAGAAGGTTGCTGAAATGAGCGGCTGGAAAGAAAAACGAAAGAATCTCAAAAAAGGCTGCGGCATCGGCATCGGATGTTACAGTTTCATATCCGGCGGTGTGTTCAACTGGTTCAATACCCAATATCCATTTTCCGCCGCCGAGGTGAAAGTCTTTTCCGACGGTACGGCACACTTGATGACCATGGCGGCAGATATCGGCCAGGGATGTGATACGGTATTGAAACAGATACTTGCCGAGGAATTGGGGCTGAGGATGGAAGACATCCGCATCACGTCGGCGGATACAGCCATCACCCCGCAGGCGGATCTGGGAGCCTGGGGGAGCCGGTTGACCCTCATGAACGGAAATGCGGTGCTCGATGCAGCCCGAAAGATCAAAGCCCGGCTGTTCGGTAGTGTTTCGGCACGGCTGAATCTCAATGTCATCCATGAGCTGGCCTGCAAGGACGGCCGCATCTTTTCGAAAGGCAAGCCGGAAAAAGGAGTTACCTTCGCAGAAGCGGTGGCCATGACCCAAAAAGCGGGCCGTGGCGAACCCGTTGTTGAACGCGGCTATTACACCCCCCGAGACAAGGGAATGGTAACCCCCGCCTTCAGCTTCGGCGCCCAGGTCTCCGAGGTGGAAGTGGATTCGGAAACGGGAATTGTCCATGTCAAGAAATTCTGGACCGCCCACGACTGCGGCACGGTGATCAACCAGATGGCCGTTGAAGGGCAACTGGAAGGATCGATTCAGATGGGGCTGGGCTATGCCCTTTCCGAGCAGTTCGTGATGGATGGTGGAAAAACCCTGAACACCAATTTCCTGGATTATAAAATGCCCAACGCCATGGATGTTCCGCCCAGCGAGGTCTGCCATATTCACACTTATGAAAAACACGGCCCTATGGGCGCCAAGGAAGCCGGCGAAGGTCTTGCCATCCCGACAGCACCTGCCATCGCCGATGCCGTCTATCATGCAACCGGTTATCGCTGCATGGATCTGCCCATTACACCGGAGAAAATACTCAACGGAAAAAAAGATTAAATCAATCAATCCCCCGGCGGCATCCCCCGATAGGGCAGGCATTCACTTGCCATAGACCCACTCTGGTAGTGCTGCATAAAATACAAGTAGGGCGACCAACCGGTCGCCCCTACATGATATCGGTGATTTTGCACGGGGGTTCAAAAAGAGGAGATCGTTCCCAAGTACCGTATAATCACATCGATATGGCCTATATGAGATCGATGTGAATCCATAAAACTGATGAATATCTGTCAATAACAAAATGAACATCTGTTCATTTTTCTTGACTTCCCGCGTTCTTATGCGTATGTCAGCACCCATGGGAATTTTATATTTCGTCCGGCACGGACAGGCCTCTTTCGGCCAGAAAAATTACGATCGGCTTTCATCCATCGGAATTCGGCAGGCACAGATTCTCGGAGAATATCTGGCAGGAATTCCCTTTTCTTTTCATGAAGCCTATAGCGGAGAAATGGAGCGACAGCGGCACACGGCCAGAGAAGTGATTACCGGATTTGCGTCTGCCGGTATGGAATTTCCCGATCCGGTGATTGCGGCAGCCTTCAACGAATACGACGCATTTGCGGTCTGGAAGAATCAAACCCGGATGATGATTCTGGAAAACCTGTTGCAGCCTGAGGAGATCGACCAGACACGGTCCGACAAGCGCCAATTCCAACTGCTGTTCGAACAGATCATGATGCGCTGGATTTCCGGACGGCACGACGCACCGGAACACATCCGCTGGATCGATTTTGTGGAACGGGTTCAGGAAGGCGTTTCCATGTTGACATCCCATCCGGGGTCCGACAGGCACATCGCCATTTTTACCTCCGGCGGACCGATTTCCATTGCCATGCGGATGGCGTTGGCGCTGTCAGATGAAAAAACCATGGAAATATCCTGGCAGATCATGAACGCCTCGGTCAGCCGCTTTTATTTCAATTCCCGCGGCATCTTTCTGGCCGGATTCAACGATATCAATCATCTGGTATTGAAAAAAGACCCTTCTTTGCTTACCTATCGATAAACAGGATCACCGCTCACGCTGATGAAAATTTTCACAGAGAACAGCCTGCCGGGAGATGGCAAATGACGTTTGCGGAATTTCAGAAAAAATACGTTCTGTCCAGACTGGACATCAGTCGAAAAACCTATCTCGAAAACCGAAAAACCATTCACATCAAAAAAGAATCCACCGCCGTCAAAAATCTCGACACCATCTACGGAGCGACGCTCAAGATCGCCAACAAAAAAGGCTTTCAGGCCATGACCATGCGGGATCTGAGCCGGGAAACGGGGTTGAGCATGGGGGCGCTATATACTTATTTCGCCAGTAAGGAAGATCTTCTCACAACCCTTCAGGAACAGCATCGCAGTTTTTTTGCCCGGATTCTAGAGGAGCGCATCGCCGAAGAAAGCCATCCCATCGACAAATTGCGCACAGCTGTCGAAACCCATCTGTTTCTGAGCGAGGCCATGCAGCCGTGGTTCTATTTTTCCTTTATGGAAGCCAAAAACCTGTCCCGCACAGAAAAGGAAAAAGCCGTTGCCAGTGAACAGGATACGGAAAAAATGATCCGAGACGTTCTCATTATGGGGCAGGAGGCAGGCCTTTTTTATCCCCACGATCCGCAGATGGGGGCAGGGATTATCAAAGCCATGCTTCAGGATTGGTATCTCAAACGCAGCAAGCATGCCAAAAGGCACATCTCCGTTGAGCAGTATGCGGCGTATCTTCAGGAATTTATCGAGGCGTTTTATGTCAAAGAG
>CAZBUL010000043.1:2891-19364 GCA_964495045.1 uncultured Desulfobacterales bacterium
TCACCGGCCATGTTCTCTTGTCTTGAGAAATTCGATATCCGGCCATTGTTCCATTTCGTAGCCGAGGCTCCATTCGCTTCTGGCCAGATAGGCTAAGTGACCTTCGGCATCGGTGGAGAGCTGGGCCTGGTTCTCTTTTTCGAAAACGGCCAGCCGGTTTTTGTCGGCACAGTGAATCCAGCGGGCGGTGGCATATTCGACGGTTTCATACACGGCATCGACGCCGTATTCATCCTTCAGGCGGGCCATAGTCACATCGAACTGAAGAACACCGACGGCCCCCAGGATGTAGCTGTTGTCCAGTTTCGGACGAAAGACCTGGACAGCACCTTCTTCGGCCAGTTGATAGAGCCCTTTGGACAGTTGTTTGGTTTTGAGGGGATTTTTCAGGCGCACCCTGCGGAAATGCTCCGGTGCGAAATTGGGAATGCCGGTGAACGCCAGCGGCTCTTTGTCGGTGAACGTATCGCCAACCTTGATGGTACCATGATTGTGAATGCCGATGATGTCGCCGGGATAGGCTTCTTCCACATGGGCTCTGTCCTGGGCCATGAAGATGGTGGCATTGGAAAGCGCCACTTCCTTGCCGATCCGGTGATGGAGCACCCGCATGCCCCGCGTGAACTTACCCGAGCAGATTCTTAAAAAGGCGATCCGATCCCGGTGCGCCGGATCCATATTGGCCTGGATTTTAAACACGAAACCGGAAAAATCGGGTTCTTCCGGATACACATCCCGGGTGGTCGTCTGTCTGGGCCGGGGGCCGGGAGCCATTTCGACAAAAGATTCCAGCAGTTCCTGAACACCGAAATTGTTGACGGCACTCCCGAAAAAAACCGGGCTCTGGTTTCCCTTGAGATATTCGGCCGAATCGAAAGGATCGGCGGCGCCCACGATCAGATCGATGTCTTCCCGCAGTTCATTGGCCTGATCACCGAGCAGTTCATCCATCCGGGGGTCCGAGAGGTCTTCGATGACAATGCCGTCCTGCTGACGGATTTCCCTACCCGGGGTGAACAGATGCAGCGATTTGCGGTAGAGATTGTAAACCCCCCGGAACCGTTTTCCCGAACCCACGGGCCAGGACAGCGGCGTGCATTCGATCTGAAGCCGGTTTTCGATATCTTCCAGAATGTCGAGCGGCGCCATGCCCTCCCGGTCCATTTTGTTGATGAATGTGATGATGGGAGTGTTTCGCATCCGGCAGACGGCCATCAGCTTTTCCGTCTGGGGTTCGACCCCTTTGGCGCTGTCGATGACCATGAGGGCACTGTCCACCGCCGTCAGCACCCGGTAGGTGTCTTCGGAAAAGTCCTGATGTCCGGGGGTGTCGAGCAGATTGATCTCGTAATCCTGATAGTTGAATTTCATGACCGATGTGGTGACGGAAATCCCTCGTTCTTTTTCAACGGACATCCAGTCGCTGGTGGCGTGTCTGGCGGCTTTTCTGGCCTTGACAGCCCCGGCCAACTGAATGGCGCCCCCAAACAAGAGCAGTTTTTCGGTCAACGTGGTTTTTCCGGCATCGGGATGGCTGATAATTCCAAACGTTCTGCGCCGGTTGATTTCATCGGTATAAGTGCTTTCCATCGGCTAAACCTCATGAACCGTTCCGCGAACGAGCGAAACGGAAAAAAATGCAATGTATTGAATGCTGGATATTGACAGATCAGGGGATTTCTTTGTAGATGAACAGATGTTGGAATTTTCTGAAAGTCTATAGCCAGGAGGAATTCTTCTGAACGGCAATACAGCTTGTGAATTTACTGGCACGCAACCTTTGCAGTAAACCTTTTACATTTGAAAATATAACCCATTCTCGACGGGATAGCAACAGATTATGGAAAAACTGGCGCAGCAGACCTACGACAAGTACATCAAGGGGATCATGGATATCAGCCGAGCCATCACTTCGGACTTGTATCAGGAAGACATCCTGAAACTCATTGTCATGGTCACCGCCAAGGTTACCGGCGTGGAAATCTGTTCGTTGTGGCTGATCGATGAAGGCTCCGATCCGCTGAAAATCCGGCTGACGGCCACGCAGGCCATCGATCCGGATTATCTCAAGGATCGTTCTCTGAGTATGAACGAAGGCATCGTGGGGTATGTGGCCGCCCAGAAAAAGCCGGTTATTATCGCCAACGTTCTGGAGGAGCCGCGGTTCAAGGAAAAAGACATGGCCAAACGCCTGGGACTGGTATCCATGGTCAGTGTTCCGCTCCAGGTCAAAAACGAAAAAGTCATCGGGGTGCTCAACTGTTTTACGGCGGAACCGCACGATTTTTCCGAAACCGAGGTCAACCTGATCCAGACGGTTGCCAATCAGGCGGCTGTTGCTATCGTCAACACCGAATTGATGGTAAAAACACGGGTGATTCAGGAAGAGCTGGAAACGCGGAAACTGGTTGAACGGGCCAAGGAAATTTTGATGCTGCGCCGGGGGAAAACCGGCGAGCAGGCTTATCGCTGGATTCAGAAGCGAAGCATGACCACCCGGAAATCCATGCGCAATGTGGCCGAAGCCATTCTGCTTTCCGAAGAGCTGGACTGATCACCCGGCGGCGACATACACCCCCCGCGATTTTCGCTGGATCTTTCCTGTCTTGTGAAGCCGGTGCAGCACATTCCGGATTTTTTTTTCGTCGAAATGCGTATGCTCGGATATGTCGGCATAGCACAACCCATCGGCGGATTCCCGGATGGCTTTCAAAACGATTTCAGAAGCGTTGGACGACGTGTCTCGGACGGTTCTGCGGGGGCTGTCCGTGGTGGGCGCGCTGCCGGTCCGCCGGGGTTTTGAATTGCCGGCCGACTTTTTGATGGTTTTTTCCATTTGATCCAGCCGGTTCATGATTCTCTGAATATCCTGCCGGGTGGGAATTTCGAAGCGGATCATGAAAAATTTAATCATCGCATCGAAACTTACCGATTTTCCACTTCTTCTGGCCATATTTTCCTGGGCGACCGACAACCGATTCCTCATCGTTCTAAAAGACCTGCGGCAGCAGCGGGGCAGACCGAACCCGGCACGATCGGATGACGTCTAAGAGATATTATTGTTTTTTGGTTAATTTTATATTATTTATCATAAATGGATTTTGGAATATATCAATAATTAATCAACCCGGCCGACCGGCCTTTCTTTTGCAGGAATATGGGCGATGCCAAACGGCGAAACACCGATCATCATGGGCTGTGATCACGCAGCCTATGAGCTGAAAGAAAACATCAAAGCATTCATTCAACAAAAAGGCATCGCCGTTTACGATGTGGGAGCATTCAGTGCCGAATCGGTCGATTACCCCGATTTCGGCTGCCGGGTGGCCGGTGCGGTTTCCACCGGTGAATATGCCCGAGGCATTCTGCTCTGCGGTACGGGGCTGGGTATGTCCATGGTGGCCAACAAATTTCAGCATGTTCGGGCTGCGCTGTGCAACGATCTGTTTTCGGCCATCATGTGCCGGCGCCACAACGATGCCAACATCCTGGTGCTCGGCGGGCGGGTTATCGGGGATGTTCTGGCCAGAGAAATCGTCACCGCCTGGCTCGAAACGCCGTTTGAAGGCGGCCGGCATCAGCTCCGTCTCAACAAATTCAACAACATGGGATGCCTGGTTTCCCTTGCGGCGGCACCCGGTGTCCATAACCTATAGACATTCAGAAAATTCATTTCGCAAGGCAGCCGGGAGGGAATAGGCCTTTTTCGGCCATTCCCGACCGATAACACCGCGAAATTATTTTTCTGAATGTCTATATAACCCGTTTTAGAGGTCTCACTTGAATTTATCCATCATCGAACGCATCGACCCGGAAATCGCGCGGGTGATTGCCAGTGAGTACAACAGACAGGAGAATACACTCGAACTGATTGCTTCGGAAAACATCGCCAGTCCGGCCGTCATGGCCGCCCAGGGCAGTGTGCTCACCAACAAGTATGCCGAAGGGTATCCGAACAAACGCTATTACGGCGGATGCGAATGGGTCGATCAGGCCGAAATCCTGGCCATCGAAAGAGCCAATCAGTTGTTTCATTCCACATACGCCAATGTTCAGCCTCATTCGGGATCCCAGGCCAACATGGCCGTTTATTTCGCCTTTCTCAATCCCGGAGACACCATCCTCGGCATGAATCTCTCCCATGGCGGCCATCTGACACACGGCAGCCCGGTCAGTTTTTCCGGCAGACTGTTCAAGACCGCGCATTACGGTGTCGATCCCCAGACCGGCCGCATCGACTACACTGCCGTCGAAGAGATCGCCCGTCAGGTCAAACCCAACATGATTGTCGCCGGTGCCAGCGCATACTCCCGCACCCTCGATTTCGAGGCGTTCGCCCGGATCGCCCGATCGGTGGGCGCTTATTTCATGGTAGATATGGCCCATATTGCCGGACTGGTGGCCGCCGGGGTGCATCCCTCTCCGGTCCCCCATGCCGATGTCGTCACCTCGACAACGCACAAGACGCTCAGAGGCCCCCGCGGCGGGTTGATCGTATCTGCTACCCCATGCAGCGACAAACTGAACCGACAGGTTTTTCCCGGCATCCAGGGCGGGCCGCTCATGCATGTCATCGCGGCCAAAGCGGTGGCCTTCAAACAGGCGCTGTCCGATGAATTCAAAAATTATCAGCGGCAGGTTGTAGAAAACGCCGCCACACTGGCCGCCTGTCTGATGAACCAGGGGGTCGATCTGGTGTCGAACGGCACCGACAACCACATGATGCTTGTGGATCTCACCCGGCTGAACATCACCGGAAAAGACGCCGAATTTGCGCTCGGACAATCCGGCATCACCGTCAACAAGAATTCGATTCCCTTCGAAACCCGCAGCCCCCAGGTCACCAGCGGCATCCGCATCGGAACCCCGGCCGTGACCACCCGGGGAATGAAGGCATCGGAAATGGCCATGATTGCCGATATGATCGTTTCGGTACTCAAACATCTCCAGGATGAAACCGTCCTTTCCAACACCCGGAAAAAAGTCCACGAACTGTGTCGGGCCTTTCCGATATATCCGGAGTGAGTGATGTCCGAGACGGCAGACCGGAATTCCCATATCGAACCCGCCGAAAAAACCGGTGATCGCAGGCCATCGTGGGATACCTATTTCATGGACATCGCCCGGCTGGTATCGAGTCGCTCCACCTGCATCAGGCGATCTGTGGGGGCCGTGATTGTCAAGGACAAGCGGATATTGGCAACCGGCTACAACGGCGCGCCATCCGGCTTGGCCCATTGCCTGGATATCGGCTGCCTCCGGGAAGTGCTCAATGTGGCATCGGGTCAGCGCCATGAGCTCTGCCGGGGAATCCATGCGGAACAGAACGCCATCATTCAGGCGGCCTGCCATGGTTTTTCCATCAAAGACACTGTGCTGTACTGCACCAATCTTCCCTGTGTCATCTGCACCAAAATGATCATCAATGCAGGGATTCGCCGGATATGCTACCATGAAGGCTATGCCGACGATCTGTCGCTGTCCATGCTCGCAGAAGCGGGTGTCGAGGTCATCCAGACGAAATGAATGTATCCGGCGTTATACTCCGAACAGGCATATTCTGCGTTTTCCTTAAGCCCCCTCCCCCAGCGGGGGATGGCCGGGGTGGGGGCTCAAAAAAAGCAGTTTGTTCCCGCTTGCAGTTTACCAATAACTTTCGTGGGCGCGCTGTCCTGGGAAGGGAACACATCCGATGAAATGTCCTTTCTGTGCGGATATGGAAAACAAAGTCATCGATTCCCGGCTGAGCAAGGAAGGGTATGCCATTCGGCGGCGGCGGGAATGTCTGGCGTGCAGCCGGCGGTTCACCACCTACGAGCGGATCGAAGAAATTCCCTTGATGATCATCAAAAAAGACGGCCGGCGGGAAGATTTCAACCGGGACAAAATCCGCACCGGCATCACCAAGGCCTGCGAAAAACGCAATGTCAGCATGAACAGCATCGAGGATTTCCTCGATGCGCTCGAACAGGAACTTCGGGAGACCGGCAAGAAAGAAATTTCGTCATCCGTTGTCGGCGAACGGGTTATGAACCGGCTGCATGATCTCGATGAAATCGCTTATGTGCGATTCGCTTCCGTTTATCGGGAATTCAAGGATGTCAACGATTTCGTTCAGGAACTCAAACTGATGCTCGAGAACAACCGGCCATGAAAACCCCGGCCGATTATATGCAAATGGCTCTCGACCTGGCTGAAAAAGGAGCTGGTTATACGGCGCCCAATCCGCTGGTCGGGGCGGTCGTCGTCCGCCCGGACGGGGCCATTGTCGGCCAGGGGTATCATCAGGCCGTCGGCGGCCCCCATGCGGAAGTTCATGCCATCGACGATGCTGGTCCGGCAGCCCGAGGCGCCACCCTCTATGTGACCCTTGAACCCTGCAACCATTTCGGCCGCACCCCTCCCTGCACCCACAAGATTCTGGAAGCCGGCATCGCCCATGTTGTTGTGGCCATGACCGACCCCAATCCGCGGGTCGAAGGCGGCGGCAATGCCTTTCTGGCGTCAAAAGGCATCCAAATCACGACAGGGGTGTGTGAAGATGCAGCCAGACGGCTCAATGAGCCGTTCATCAAATACATCACCACCCGTAACCCCTTTGTCATGCTGAAGTGTGCGGCCACGCTGGACGGCCGGTTGGCCACCCGCACCGGAGACTCGCGATGGGTCACCGGCGAAGCCTCCCGCGCCTATGTGCATCGGCTGCGACACGACTGTGATGCGATCCTGGTCGGCGTGGGCACTGTCCTGGCGGACAATCCCCAGTTGACATCCCGGATTCCGGCCTCTCCGGACGGCCGAAAACCCAAAGATCCGCTGCGGATCATTCTCGACACCCATCTGCGCATTCCAGGCACCGCCGGTGTGCTGAACTCCGATTCCGAAGCGGAAACCCTGATCGTCACCGGTCCGGTCGATGCCGGACGAAAAGATGCCCTGATGCAGCACCCGAAAGTCCGGATTCTGGAGGCGCCGCTTCAAGGTGGCCGCATCGATCTGAAGGCCCTGATCGATTCGCTGGGAGAAATGGGCATCACCAGTCTTCTCATCGAAGGCGGCAGCCGGGTGAGCGCTGGCGCTCTATCAGCGGGGATCGTCGATAAAATTCTCTTTTTCTATGCACCGAAAATTTCAGGAGGAGATGACGGCGTGCCGATATGCAGCGGGCCCGGCCCCGAATTCATGAAAGACAGTCTGCCGGTGCATCGCATGTCGGTGCGGTGGTTCGATCCGGACATCCTCATCGAAGGGTATCTGAATAATGCATAGCATATATTCACCGCAAAGGCGCAAAGTACGCAAAGATTGTCCGATGGTTTCATATATATTCTTTGCGCTCTTTGCGTCTTTGCGGTGAAATTTTAGGATAGCTCATGTTTACAGGAATCATCGAAGGACTCGGAACCCTTTCCGGTATGCAGTCATCGGGCCAGGGCAGGCGTCTGACCATCACCTGCGATTTCGATCTCTCACAGACCCGGATCGGAGACAGCATTGCCGTCAACGGTGCCTGTTTAACTGCCGTCGAACTCGGCAGTCGCCGGTTTGCAGCGGACGTATCGCCCGAAACCCTCAGCCGGACGACATTGGGAAAGGCGGTTGTGGGAGAACGGGTCAATCTGGAACGGGCGCTGCGGCTCTCCGACCGGCTGGACGGGCATCTCGTGTCGGGCCATATCGACGGCACGGGAACCATTCACCGCAGAGAGCCGGCAGGAAATGCCGTGATCGTCACAATTCAGGTTCCGGAAGCCCTGTCTCGTTACATGATTCAAAAAGGCTCCGCCGCGGTGGACGGCATCAGCCTGACCATCAATCAGTGTTCGGCCGGTTATTTTGAAGTCAGCATCATTCCCCATACCGCCGGGCTCACCACGATCGGATTCAAACCGGTGGGGGCGTCGGTGAATATCGAAACCGACATGATCGGCAAATATGTGGAGCGGTTTTTGATGCCCCATCATCCTTCCCAAGAGCCTGCGGTAAAAAGCGGGCTGGATATGCAGTTTCTGGCCAAATCCGGGTTTTTGTGATCCCGATAAGTATTTTTTTCACCGCAAAGGCGCAAAGAGCGCAAAGTCGATAAACATTATTTTTTTCTTTGCGCCCTTTGCGCCTTTGCGGTGAATTTATTTTTGTCAATTTAAGGAGATAATTTTTCAGACATGCCATTGATATCCATCGAACAAGCGATCGACGACATCAAAGCCGGAAAGATGGTGATTCTGGTCGATGATGAAGATCGTGAAAATGAAGGCGATTTGACCATCGCCGCTGAAAAGGTAACGCCGGAAATCATCAATTTCATGGCCAAATACGGACGGGGCCTCATCTGTCTGTCCATGACCGGTGAAAAGCTCGACAGCCTCAACCTGCCGATGATGGTTAAAGACAATACCTCTCCGTTCAATACGGGGTTCACCGTTTCCATCGAAGCCCGCCGCGGTGTCACCACCGGTATTTCGGCGGCGGATCGGGCCGTCACCATTCTGACGGCCATTGCCGATGACACCAAACCGAGCGATCTCGTTCGACCCGGCCATGTTTTTCCCCTGCGGGCCCGAAAAGGCGGGGTGATGGTGCGGGCGGGTCAGACCGAAGGTTCCGTCGATCTGGCCCGGCTGGCCGGATTGAAGCCGGCAGGAGTCATCTGTGAAATCATGAATGAAGACGGTACCATGGCCAGAATGCCATCCCTGGAAATTTTCAGTGAAGAGCACGGCATCGGGATATGCTCCATCGCCGATCTCATCGAACACCGGATGCGCAAGGAATGCTTTGTCCGCCGGTCTGCCGAAGCCACGATCCCCACGGCGTTTGCCGGAGAATTCAAGGTCATCGTCTATGAAAACGATGTGGATGATATGATGCATGTTGCCCTGATCAAAGGGGAGATATCTCCCGATCGGCCGATTCTGGTGCGGGTGCATTCCGAATGTCTCACCGGTGACGTGTTCGGTTCCATGCGGTGCGACTGTGGCGATCAACTGCGCAAGGCCATGGAAATGATCGACCAGGAAGGATCAGGGATTTTGCTCTATATGCGCCAGGAAGGCCGGGGTATCGGTCTGGTCAACAAACTGAAGGCGTATGTGCTCCAGGATCAGGGAATGGACACGGTCGATGCTAACATCGAGCTGGGATTCCAGGCGGATATGCGTAATTACGGCATCGGCGCCCAGGTGCTGGCCAATCTCGGAGTCAAGAAAATGCGGCTGTTGACCAACAATCCCAAAAAAATGATCGGGCTCGACGGTTACGGCCTGAGCATTATCGAACAGATTCCCATCGAGATCGAGCCCAACGAATTCAACCGGTGCTATCTGGAATGCAAGCAACACAAGATGGGTCATCTGCTGCATATCGACGAAACCCCTTAAGGAGGAAAGATTCATGCCCAATATCATCGAAGCCAATCTGCTGGCCCACGGCAAGAAATTCGCCCTGGTGGCCGGCCGTTTCAATGATTTCATTACCGATAGACTGGTGGGCGGGGCTATCGACGCCCTCGTCCGTTCCGGTGCGGCCTCAGAAGACATCGACATCGTCAAGGTGCCGGGGGCTTTCGAAATTCCGCTTGTTGCCAAAAAACTGGCCAAAAAAAGCAAATACGACGCCATCATTTGTTTGGGGGCCGTCATCCGCGGTTCGACCCCGCATTTTGAATACGTGAGTGCGGAAGTTTCCAAGGGGATCGCCATGGTCGGGCTGGAATATGAAATTCCGGTGATTTTCGGCGTTATCACGACAGACACCATCGAACAGGCCATCGAGCGGGCCGGCACCAAGGCTGGCAACAAGGGATGGCATGCGGCGGTGGCGGCCATCGAAATGGCCAACCTGATGCAGGATATCGACCGGGCGTAACGATCTATGGGAAATCGCCGCAAATCCCGGGAGCTGGCCATTCAGGCGCTCTTTTTCATGGACATGACCGACCGTTTCACCGAAGAGAAACTGTCTCTTTTTTGTGACAATTTTCTGCCCGCCGCGCAGGTTCGTCCTTTTTTTCTGCATCTTGTCCGGGGCGTTTCATCGGCCAGAGCTGATATCGACACCCTGATCGAACGGTTTTCGAGTAACTGGAAAATCAGCCGGATGTCTGGCGTCGATCGAAATGTTTTGCGGGTGGGGGTGTTTGAAATGCTGTGCTGCCCGGATATTCCTTCCAAAGTCTCCATCAATGAGGCTATTGACCTGGGAAAGAAGTTCGGTACCGACGAATCCGGCGCATTTGTCAACGGCATTCTCGACAGCATCCGTATCGCCATGGAGAAGGAGAAACTGACCCTTCCGATCCCGGAAGACCTCGGCTATATTCCGGACGTACCCGAGCCCGATCTGTCGGAAGCGGATTCCGAACTGGCCATGGAAAATGACGTACTTCTGGATTTTCTCTCGGCGTCGGAGCCCGATCGATACCCGCAGCCGGACAACGCATTCGAAACAGATCAACCGGAATCCCCGCGGCCTGCGGGCAGGCCGCGCCGGAGAACTTTGATTCGAAAATAACCTCATTTGAAGCCTGCAAGCCAGGCTGAAGGAGTTTTCATGATCCACAGAAAAATCCTGTTGACCGAGGATGAAATGCCGCGTCAGTGGTACAACATCCTGGCAGACATCAAACTGAATCCCCCCTTGGGTCCGGATGGCAAACCCATCGGCCCTGAAGCCCTGGCCCCGGTGTTTCCGATGAATCTCATCGAACAGGAAGTCAGCACCGATCGCTGGATCGACATTCCCGAGCCGGTTCTGGATGTGTATCGCATCTGGCGGCCGTCTCCGCTGGTGCGGGCCATCGCTTTGGAAAAAGCCCTGGGCACCCCGGCACGGATTTATTTCAAGAATGAAAGCCTCAGCCCGCCGGGAAGCCACAAACCCAATACCGCCGTTCCCCAGGCCTATTACAATAAAGTCTTCGGCATCGAAAAAATGACCACCGAAACCGGCGCCGGGCAATGGGGCAGCGCCCTGTCTTTCGCCTGCTGCCAGTTCGGCCTTGAATGCAAGGTGTATATGGTGCGGGTCAGTTTCGATCAGAAACCGTATCGCAAGGCCATGATGGAAACCTGGGGCGGCAAATGCGTGGCCAGTCCCAGCACAGAAACCCGAGCCGGCCGGGATGCCCTGGAAAAAGACCCCAATACACCGGGAAGTCTCGGAATAGCTATCAGCGAAGCCGTTGAGGCGGCGGTCAGCGATACGACCGGAAAGACCCGATATTCTTTGGGAAGTGTGCTGAATCATGTCATGCTGCATCAAACGGTGATTGGCCTCGAGGCCAAAAAGCAACTGGAAAAAATCGGGGAATATCCCGATGTGATCATCGGATGTGTGGGCGGAGGCAGCAATTTCGCAGGCATTGCCTTTCCCTTCATTCTGGATAAAATCAACGGCAAACAGATCGACATCTATCCGGTCGAACCCGCGGCCTGTCCCACCCTGACACGGGCGCCCTTTGTCTATGACCATGGGGATATGTCCCGCTACACACCGCTTCTGGCCATGCACAGCCTGGGGCATGCTTTCGTACCACCGCCGTTTCATGCGGGCGGGCTGCGCTATCACGGCATGGCGCCGACTGTCAGCCAGTTGGCCGTCGAAGGGATCATCACCCCGCGGTCGGTTCAACAGCTTCAGGCCTACGAGGCCGGTATCCTTTTAGCCCGTACCGAAGGCATCATCCCCGCACCGGAAACGAATCATGCCTTGGCCTGTGTGGTGGAAGAAGCGCAGAAAGCCAAACTGGAAGGCAAGGAAAAAGTGATTCTGTTCAGTTGGAGCGGTCATGGTCTGTTGGACCTGGGCGCCTATGAAAAATTCTTCACCGGAAATCTGAAGGATTACGAAATGACGGATGAAGATATCTGCCAATCGAAAAAAGTTTTTGAAGATTTCCCCAAACCCGAGCTGTTAAAGAGCCGGTAACCATTATAGGAGTCGATGCCTTGATTCTTCAATCTATGGCCGTTGGGCCGATTATGGCAAATTGTTTCATTCTGGGATGTGAAAAAACCCGCAAAGCGGCGGTCATCGATCCCGGCGACGAATCGAACCGCATTCTCATGAAGCTGGCCGAGCAGAAACTGACGGTCGAGTACATTATCAATACCCATGGTCATTTCGATCACGTAGGGGCCAACCGGAAGATGAAAGAAGTCACCGGTGCCAAGCTGGTGATTCACGCTCTCGATCAGGATATGCTGAAATATCTGTCGGATGCCGCCGCAACGTTTGGCATGTCCGCCGAAAATTCTCCGCCTCCGGACCAGACGGTTCAGGACGGCGACACCATTCAATTCGGGGAAATCACCCTGAAAGTGCTGCACACACCAGGGCACACCCCCGGCGGCATTTCGCTGTTCACAGACAACATGGTGTTTGTCGGCGATACCCTTTTTGCCGGATCCATCGGCCGGACCGATTTTCCCGGCGGAGATTTCGATACCCTCATATCGAGCATTCGCACCAAGCTTTTTTCTCTGGGGGATCAGGTGGTGGTCTATACCGGACACGGCCCGGAAACCACCATCGGCCGGGAAAAGCGATACAACCCCTTCGCATCCATGTAGGCTGTGAAATATACCTGATGGAGATGAATAGATGCAAAAACACGATATAAAAATAATTCCGGATAGAAGCCTGGAATCGAAACGAATTTATGCAAACTTTGCCATCGTATCGAAATCGCCATTCGATTTTTCGATTCAATTCTGCAATGTGGCGCCGATATCAGATTTTAACCAACTCGAAAAAAACGGTTTTGTTCATTATGCACCTGTCGTTGTCGAGATTGCGTTACCGAAAGAAGTTATTCCGGGTCTTATCGATGCCCTGTCAAGCCAACTCAACGAGATCAAGCGAGAGGATGATGTTGAACTGAGAGGTTATTAAACGGAAGAAAATCGCATTTTTTCATGACAGGGGGTGAACCTTCCGAAAAGATTCATAAACGGTTATTGCATCGCATCTTGCCAATTTTGAAAAGCAATCATCCATAGACAGGGAAACCAATTATGAAACGTATTCGCACGATAGCCTCTCTGAAATTTCTCTTGTTGTTGCATCTCATCATCGTATCCATTGTCCTTCCGGTTCAGGCAAGGGATGCATTCTCAATCCCAACGCCGCCTCAGCAACCAACCCTAGGGCCGGGTGGTTCCGAATATTCCCATGAGGGTGTCCGACAAACCCGATATGGAACGGGTGTTCATCAGTTCTGGATTTTCGAGCCGGCCGATCCGACGCCGGCATCCGCCCCGCTGATCGTCTTCAATCATGGGTGGGGGGGTATCTTCCCGTTTTTTTACGAGGCTTGGATCACCCATCTCGTCAAACGCGGAAACATCGTCATCTATCCACGGTATCAAATGACCTTGCTCATCGGTGTCTGGAATGCCACCCAAAATGCCATCACCGCCGTTCAGCAGGCCATTGCGGTATTGCAGGATGGCGGGCACGTCTTGCCGGAGCTGGCGCATTTTGCCATTGTCGGGCATTCCTTGGGCGGCGGCATGACGGCGGAAATGGCGGTTCTGGCCGAATCGAACCAGCTTCCGGTTCCCAAAGCGGTCATGCCTGTTCAGCCCTATCTCCAGGAAAACGCAATGATGAATGATTTTCATGATATGCCGGCCGATACCCTGCTGCTTGTTGTGGTTGGAGAAGATGATGTCGTAGCCGGCGATGCAGCGGCCAAAGTGATTTATGAAACATCGGATCGCATTCCCGATTCCCGGAAAAATTATGTGATTCAGAGAACGGATCGATATGGTCAGCCGGATTTAAAGGCAGGTCACAGTGCCCCGCTGTGTATTCCGGATACCGATCTTGTGGATGCCATGGACTATTATTCGACGTGGAAACTGTTTGACGGGCTGACCGATTATGCATTTTACGGCATCCATCAGGAATACTGCCTCGGGAATACTCCGGCGCTGCGGTTCATGGGACTTTGGAGCGATGGAACACCTGTGCGGGAACTGCTTGTGCCAGAGCATCCGTGAATATTTCCCGTTATCACCGATAGGTTCGTTTTTAATTGCACCGCAAAGACGCAAAGGACGCAAAGAGAGAATGGTGAAATTCCGATAAAATCTTTGTGTTCTTTGCGCCTTTGCGGTGAGCATCTCAAGCGATCATCAAATTTTCTGCCTGATGGCCAATATAGCCTGATTCCTAAGTGTTTTCATATAGTTGAGCTGTGTTTGCGTCAGGAGATTCCCTTTCGATGCTTTGTCTGCGTAAATCAGCCCGAAAGGTGTTTCTTTGATGATGATCGGGTAAATAATGAATGCCGGCGCCAGAAAAGCCTTTCGATACCAATCGGGAGTCAAAGCGGTATATGCAGGCTCCAGACTGTCTTCCACAACAATATCTTTTTGTTGAGAAATGGCGATGTTGAATAAATCGGTCGGGCGATGGGTAATGGTGAAAGCAAAATTTTCCGTCACCGACTTGAGATCCGCACCGAAGGCGTACCGGGCGCGCATTTTTGTCCGGCTCATTTCCATCATACAGAAAATGACGTGCTTGAAGTCAAATCCCCGATAAATGGTTTCCAAAATCATGAACATCATGTCATTGAGTAAATAATCGGAAAGCAAGGAATTGGTGATTTCCTGAATGCCGCTGATCAGAATATTTGCACGGTCTTCCCGGATAGCGGCATCCGAAACAAGCTTTCCCATCACGGATATTTCCGTTGCGCCTTCTGCTGCCGTCAGGAGACTCGGTTTCTCTGCGGTCTTTTCGCCGGCCGGTTCGGCATCCATGGCGAGTCGCTGCATGAATTCGCTGAGGCGGACATTGACACCCAGAACATCGGAATATTTTTCCATCTGGATTCTGGCGGTGTTCAGCATCTTGGTCAATTGGGTTTCGGAAACCGGAACGACTTTTTGAAAACGCTTGGCCAGGGCTTTCAATGCCGCGGTTCGGGCAGCGCCCTGATGGTTTCGGACGGCTTCACAAACGTCATTGGCATAACCGGCAAGACATTGCAATGCCACTTCGTCCGATTTCGGTTTCTCTATATTTCCGTCCGGCAGCCGGGTCTGACTTCCAACGATTTTTTCGGGGAAATTCCAGGTTTTCAGCACGGCCATGCCGATATCCTCATACGATATCCGAAGCACGGACCATGCGGCGTTCCGCTCGCTTTCTCCTTTCTGTGTCATGATGGATTTGATCGATCTGGCCTGATCCGGTAGATAATAAATAACCAGATGTCTCCCCAGATTGTGCAGCATGGCACAAATGAAGGATTCTTCCAGATTGTGAATTCCCATACTGTCTGCCATATCCCGGGCGACCAGCCCGCTCATGAAAGAGCTGATCGCAGCATCTTTCAGTTCTTCGGACTGGCTCTTGTTCTGCAGATGATCGAACAGCATGAGGCTGGAAGCGGCCAGGCTGACCTGCTCGAATCCGAGAACCATGACGGCCTTGGTGATGGTGGTGATATTTCCGGCAAACGAGCCGTAAAATGCCGAGTTGACCAGCCTGAGCAGTTTGTTGGTCAGCGAATAATCTTTCAGGATCACCCCGGCCAGTTGGGCCGGGGAGGTGAGATTGGAAGCCGATAAAGAGGCTTTCTGATTGATTTCGAGAAGATGCTGGGAAAATGCCGGAAAATCCTGAGACCGTTCCATCAGGCGAAGCAGGGTATCGATTGTGCTCTGCGATGTGTTCAATGTGTCATCCCCGCCGCCATCCACCGCAAATCCGAAAGCCTCCATATCCGATATCATTTCCTGGGCGTCGGCATAACGAAGTTCCGGTTTGTGTTCCAGTGCTTTGAGGATGATCTGCTGGAGCTGTGGGTCAATATCCGGGTTGAGGTGAGCAGGGAGGGGGATCACCGTGCGGTCGTATTCGGCGATATTTTCAGGTGAACCGCATGCGGGTTTGCCGGTCAGCAGCTCATAGAAAATCAGTCCGAGAGAAAAAATATCGGATCGGGGGCTGAGCGGCGTTTTGGAAAAATGTTCCGGAGACAGATAGGCCGTCGTTTCGACAGCGCTCTTCAGGGCCAGGATCATGACGGATATTCCGAAATTCGTGATTCGGGGGATATCCTTTTTATCGACGATAATCCGTGACGGGTTCAGATTCAGATGCAGGAACCCGTGACGATGCGCATGCGCGATGCCTTGCAGGATTCCGGTTATGAGCGCCATGGCGCGGGAAACAGGAATCGGCATCTCTTTTCGGATGAGTTCGCCAAGCGAAATCCCGTCGATATATTCACTGACCAGATAGGGGGATCCTTCATATTCTCCGACATCCAGAATCGCTGCGATATTTGGATGTGTCAGTTTGGCGGCACGTCGGGCGTCACGCATCACTTGCAGTTTCAGATTGCTCCGGCCGGCAAGATGCGTAACAAGTCTTCGGACGACAACCGGTTGTTCCGCTTGATTGTCTTTGGCCAGCAAGACAATCCCCAATGGCCCTTTTCCCAGTTCTTTG
>CAZBUL010000044.1:0-2062 GCA_964495045.1 uncultured Desulfobacterales bacterium
TCAGAAGGGTGTGGAACGGTTTCGATCGGCCGGTGGTATTACGGGTTACGGATTTCAAAGATTCCGGTCGGACCAGAACCACTTTGCCGGTGTGCTTGCCCTGGGCAATCAGCCGGAAAGCTTCGACCGCGTCGGTCATTGGAAAAATTTGATGAGAAATAGGCTGCAACCGGTTTTCCTGCAACATCCCATGGAGACGGTGCATCATCTGGCCGACCAGAACGGGTTCCCGCCAGGACAGATCGCCCAGTTCGAAACTGTGATAGTCCACATCCGGACGAATGCGGTGCATTTTTTCCGGATTCCAGATGCCGATGCGGCCGATTTCGATGAACCGTCCGGAGGGTGCCAGTATCTCGACGTTTTTGGCGATGAACTCGTCTCCGAGACTGTTCAAAATGACCGTCACCCCCTTGCCGGCCGTCACCTGCATGATTTCGTCCGCAAAATCGAGGGTCCGTGAATTGAAGATATGGGGAATGCCCTGGGATTTCAGCCAGTCCCATTTGGCAGGGCTGGCTGTGGCAAAAATCTCGGCACCTGCCTGTTTTGCCAATTGGATGGCTGCCTGCCCAACCCCGCCGGCGGCTGCGTGTATCAACACCCGATCCTGGGGGCCAATCTGGGCCAGATGCATCAGCCCATGCCAGGCTGTCAGAAACACGATGGGCAGTGTGGCCGCCGCCGCATCGGAAACATGCACCGGTTTGGGGCAGATGAAGGCAGCCGGTACGATCACCCGGCTGCCCAGTGCCCCGCGGGTAACACCGGCAATGACGACTTCACCGATCGTATAATCCTTGATATTTTCGCCGATCGCCGTAATGACGCCGACCGCTTCCAGCCCGAATTCCAGTTCCGAAGCCGCTACCGGCCTGCCGTCCGGCGTCACGGCCTGAAGCATGCCCAGTGCGTGAACGACATCCTTGAAATTGAGCCCGGCGGCCGAGACGGAAATCTCGACTTCATCCAAACCGGGCAGCCGCCGCCCGGCGGGTACCAATTGGAGATTTTCGAGCTGACCGAGTGTGCTGATTTTAAGTTTGAATTCCTCCGGCGCCGGCGGGGACAGGGATGGCACCCGGCGCATCAGACGGAAAACATGCCGGCGTCCGTTTCGCCAGGCGATTTGATCTTCTTGATCTGGCGTTGTTACTTCCCGGCAGATTGTTGGGATGTCCTGATCCGGGGTCTGCGGATCCAGATCGATGCAGCGGCATGCGATATCCGGAAATTCCATGCGAAGCACCCGGCTGAGCCCCCACACCGGCGACTGCCATGGATCTATGGACACCGAGCCCGCCTCTTGAGCGCCCCGTGTGATGATCCACAAACCCGGCAACTGGGGGAGGTTGGCTTTCATCAGGGCCTGCAGCAGAGATAACACACCGGTGAAGGCCGGCAGGTGACGGCCGGTTTCAAGCGCCGCCGCATCGACGGGATTCAGATGCCAGAAATAAACCACGCCCTTTAAATCGGTGCGATGAATGGAAATCAAGGTGTTCATCGTATTGGCATCGATAAAGGGTTCGGCCGGTTGGGTCACCTCCCGCGCATGGACCCGATGCGTTTGTGCCCCCTGCGTATCGAGATATTCGGCCAGGGATTGTCCCAGCCCGGATTTATCGGCAAAAATCAGCCAGGACCCGGACATTTGGGGCAAGGCGGTATTCGTTTCGGGCAACGAAGATTCGGACACTTCGGGCTGCCAGACCGGAAAATACCGCCAGTTGAGGTTCCGGGAGCGAAGCCCCCGCAGCAGGTTTTGGGGATTGGCCGCCAGTCCGAAGAAACGATCCACAAACGCTACAACATGGCCGTCATCATCCATCAGTTGAATGGATGCGATCATGTTGCCCGATATATCCTCCGGAGATTCATTGCGGACATAACACCACAGGCGGGTCAATCCTTCCTGTTTTTCCCGGCTTCGGGGGGAGCCGATAAAATGAAATCGATCCACCGTGGAAGGCACCATGGTGCGGGTATCGGTATCCGGCAGGAGTGATACCAGCATCTGAAAGCAGGCATCCACCAGGCTGGGATGGATTTCATAGCGTTC
>CAZBUL010000044.1:2162-3802 GCA_964495045.1 uncultured Desulfobacterales bacterium
ATCTGCCAATCGGGTGCCCCCTGTCTGAGGCTGGGAAGCCAGTTGACGGAAGCATCGGTGATGCAGTGTTTTCCCATACCCATCAGAATGGGGTGGGGCCCGACCTCGAGAAACCATCGATTTCCCTGCCGATACAGGTGATCGATACTGTCTGCAAAACGAACCGGTCGGCGCACATGATCGACCCAGTATCGGGCCGAAGCGATCTGTCCGTCTGCCGGCTGGCCGGTGACATTGGAGAGAATCGTCCGTTTGGGCACCTGATACGACACCCTCTCGGCAATCCGAAGAAAAGCGTCGAGCATCGGCTCCATCTGAAAAGAATGGAATGCATGGGATACCTGCAAGGGAACGGCGGAAATCTCCTGAAGCTTCAGTTGCTGAGCCAGTTTCCGGATATCTTCCTGATGCCCGGACACGACGATATTTCGGGGGCCGTTGAATGCGGCGATTTCCAGCTTGCCGGAATAGGGTGCAATGGCTGCGGACACCTGCCGGGGGTCGGACAGAACCGCCAGCATCCCGCCGGTTTTCGGCAATGCCTGAATCAATTGCCCGCGGGCGACAATCAGCATGAGGGCGTCTTCGAGACTGAACACCTCTGCCAGGCATGCGGCCACATATTCGCCCACACTGTGACCCATCACCGCCGCCGGCTCGATCCCCCAGGACTGCCACATTTTCGCCAGTGCATACTCCAGAGAGAACAAAGCCGGCTGAGTGTATGCCGTATCGTGGATACTGAGTTGCGCCGACGGTGCCGAAAACAGCAGATCGATCAGCGACACCCCAAGCAGCGGCGTCAGAATGTCTCGGCATCGGTCGATCCACATTCGAAATTCCGGCTGCTCGTCGTAGAGCCGTCTGCCCATTCCCGGATACTGGGAACCCTGACCCGTAAACAGGAAAACGACACCGGGCCGGGGTGTCTGTATTTTGCCTTGATAACGACCGGCCGCCGGGGACGACCCGGCCTGCTCCGCCAGCAGGCCGGCGAGTGCCTGGGGGGAACCGGCGACAGCCGCCATGCGGTGGGCAAAGTGAGATCGACCCGTGGCGGCCGAATAACAGACATCGGCCAGATTCACATCCGGGTGCGCTGTCAGATACTCCCGATAACGCTCAGTGAGTTCGGTCAGGGCTTCCGGGGTTCGGGCGGACAGCGTCAGCACGTGAACCGGTCTGTCCATCTCTTGCGGAGAGACCGGTCCCTGAAAATTGTCTCTGTCTTGCCCATCCTTCCGTTGACTGTCTGCCGGAGCTTCCTCGATGATGACATGGGCATTGGTGCCGCTGATGCCGAATGCGCTGACACCGGCTCTTCTGGGACGGCCGGCATGGACAGGCCAGGGCAGGGGCCGATCGGCGATCTTGATGGGCATCTTGTCCCAGGCAATGTGCGGCGTCGGGGTGCTGAACATCAGATGAGCCGGAATCCGGTCGTGCTGAAGGGCCAGAACGATCTTGATGACCCCGGCAATCCCCGAAGCCGCTTCAAGATGGTTGATATTGGTTTTGACCGACCCGATCCACAGCGGCCGATCCGCCGGCCGGTTCGGGCCCAGCACTGCAGCCAGGGCATTGACTTCCACCGGGTCCCCAAGCAGCGTGCCGGTTCCATGGGTTTCCACATAATCCAC
>CAZBUL010000044.1:3902-5378 GCA_964495045.1 uncultured Desulfobacterales bacterium
CGGCCGTCGGGAGACAGGACTTTGATGCGGGAGAGAAAAATCCCGGTTTCCGGCTTCAGCATCACCTGAACCCCGCCTGCGAGCGCCAGATCGCATTCCCTGGCTTGAAGACTCTTGCATGCCTGGTGCAGCGCAACCAGTGATGACGAGCAGGCTGTATCGACGGACAGGGTCGGGCCCTGGAAATCGTAAAAATAGGAGAGTCTGCCCGATGCAAAACAGAATCCCGAACCGGTGGCATCGTAAATATCGATCTGGTCGGGTTTGTTGGCAAAGAGCCGGTATTTCTCGTAGTCGTTCTGGCCGATGCCCACAAACACCCCGGTGCGGCTGCCGGCAAGCCGTTCCGGAGATTGACAGGCGTCTTCCAGGGCTTCCCAACTGACTTCGAGAAGCAATCGCTGCTGAGGATCGATACAGACGGCCTCCCGCGGCGGAATGCCAAAGAACTGGGAATCGAACGCATCGACCTGGGTGAGAAATCCCCCTTTTCGGGTGTAAATCTTTCCCACTGCATCGGGATTGGGATCGTAATATGCATCAACATCCCATCGGCCGTCGGGAAAATCGGAGATGGCGTGCTGCCCCGTATCGAGTAAATCCCAATACCGATCCGTCGAGGTCGCCTTTCCGGGAAACCGGCATGCCATGCCGATGACGGCAATGGGTTCGTGGCAGCCTTTTTCCAGTAATTCGATGCGGGATCGGGCTTCCTTGAGTGCAGCCAGCGTCCTCTGGGCTATCGATTCAGGCGGATTTATCTGGGAATCTCGGGAAGGGTCGGTGGACAATGGATCAACTCCTCAACAGGTTTTCGAGTTCAAACAGTTCTTGGCTCAGCAGATCGACGATTGCCGACGGCATATCCGATAGGACGGCAACCTCCGCCAGACCCGGCGGATCGGCCAGTGTCATCGGGATAGCGACTGGCTCCCGATCGGCATCCCTTATCATTTTTTCGATGGTAACGGCCAGTTTTGTGATGTTCGGATAGTCGAAGAGCGCCGTCATGGGCAGATCGATATCCAGGTCTCGGGCCATCCACTGCCGCAATTCGACCGCCATGATCGAATCGAGGCCGAGACTGAAAAATCCCTGATGGGGATTGAGGGCCGCCGTCTCCGGAGCCATTCCCATCACACGCGCTGTCTGGGTTTGCAGATAGGATACCAGAAACGCTTTGCGATCGAACTCAGGAATATCGGCCAATCGGCGTCGTATCTCACCAACCGGGGGTAAAGATGGATCCGTTTCACGGCTGCCGTTTGGCCGCCCATGACCGTCCATCCCGTTCAACAGCGGACGGTTTCCCCAGCTCTGATAAATCCGCCGGAACACCGGCCAGTCCACATCGGCGACTGTCATCTGCACGGCATCGGTTTTTAGCAGGCAGGCAAGCGACCGAAAAGCATCCTGCGGTTCGATGGCCGCCAGCCCGCGGCGTTTCAGCCAGGTTCGGCTGTCCTGCCCGGCCAT
>CAZBUL010000044.1:5478-9218 GCA_964495045.1 uncultured Desulfobacterales bacterium
GATCCGATGTAAAGATCGGCACCGGCCTGTCTCAATTCCTGAAGGGTTTCGAGAACCGATTCGGAAGGTTCCCGCCGGCCGATCAGTGCCAGATGGCAGGCCCCGTTTTCGATCATCCACCGGGCGGTCTGAAGGCCCAATGCCCCCAATCCGCCGGTAATGAGATAGGTTGCGTCCGGATAAAAGCGAAGCGGATCGTTTTTCTTCAGGGTTCGGACCGGTTGGCTGGCAGCTCTTTGCAGGCGGGCGGCGAATATCCGGTTCCGCCGGACGGCCGTCAGGTCTTCGGCGCCGCTTTGCAGAATCGCTGCCAAAAGTGCATCAGCCCGTGTTTGAAGATGATCCGGATTTTCCGATACGGGATCGAGATCGATGAGCCCTCCCCACAAATGGGGATATTCCAGGGCCGTCGTTCGCCCGATGCCCCACAGCGGCGATTGCAATATGGAGAGCCCCGGCCGTTCACCGGCCGTTCCAACCCCATCATGTTGCAGCCCATCGACGGGCATGGCTCCGCAGGTGACCAGCCACAGCCGGGGATGACAATCCTGCACCATGCCGGTCAGAACGTCCAGAATCTGCGGAACCGCAAAAACGGTCTGGAACAGGCTTTTCCGCAATGATTCGGAATCGATCCGATCCGGCGGGGGCACATCCAGCGCCCAGAGATAGATCACGTGTGTCAGCTTTCGGGAGCCGATGCTGTCTATGATTCCTTGTCGCAGATGCCGAATCCATGCCGCCGACGCTTCGTATCGAATCTCATTGTCCGGAACAAAGGCGTCAATATTTACGATGACGGACGAACGGCCTGCTGCATCCAGTTCCTGAGCCAACCGGCTTCCCACACCCTGTCGGTCCGCCAGAATCAGCCAGGAACTTTCCGGACAGACCGCTGGCTGAAGTTTTCCGCAATCCGTCCATGTCAGTTCATAGAAAAGATGATCCGGTGCCGGATTGTCCATCTTTTCCGAAGGATTTTCGGTTGTCGAAAGGAGGAACGTTTGGGACGGCATCACATCTCGGTCCGATTGCCGCGAAGGATCGAACCAGTATCGCTGCCGCTGAAAAGGATAGGTCGGAACCGATACCCGTTTGCACGACCGGCCCCCGTCCACCGCTTCCCAGCGAATGTCCGCACCCAGCTCATATAACCGGCCCAAGCTGGTCAGCAACTGCCGGCGGTCGTCCATACCCTGACGGAGGCTGGGCAGCCATTGGCCTTTTGCCGCTGCCTGGTTTTGTCTGGCTAGTGACAGGAGGGTTGGCTGGGGGCCAATTTCCAGAAAAACGGCGTTCCCCATGGCGTTCAGGGTTTTCAGCCCCTCACGGAAGTTGACTTGTTCACGGATCGACGCCGTCCAATAAGTGGAGTCGGCCATGCGTTCATTCTCCAGACAGCCTGTCCGGGTGGAAATCACCGGAATTCGCGGCGCGGTATAACCGATTTTTTCGGTGTATTGTTTCCATTCGGCCACCGCCGGTTCCATGAGGGGAGAGTGATAGGCACCGGCGGTTGAAATTGGAAGTGTCTGGATGTTCAAACGGTTCAAATCGGTGCACACCCGATCGACGGCATCCTTTGGCCCGGAGATGACGGTGTTGCGGGGGCTGTTGATGGCCGCAACAACAATGCGTCCGCCTTCGGCTTCCAGAAAAGGTGAAACCCTGTCCGGACCTGCCAGCACTGACGCCATGGCACCCGGTGGACAGGATGTAACGGCATGATCCATCGCGGTTGTCAGGATCAGCGCATCTTCGAGAGAAAACACACCGGCCACACAGGCCGCGGCGAATTCACCGAGACTGTGGCCTATGACCACCGCGGGCGAAATTCCCCAGTCCTGCCACAATCTGGCCAATGCATATTGAATACAGAACAGTCCGGCCGCTCCCGGAGGCGTAAACGGCGGGGGGCCAGATGTGGAGAGAATCCTCCGGATCAAACCGGAATGGCCGATGCGATCGAGGATTTGCCCGCAGTCATCCAGATGCTGCCGGAATAGGGGCTCCGATAAATACAGCCCCCGCCCCATGCCCGGATATTCGGATCCCGGACCGGTAAACAGAAAAGCGATTGGGGTCGGTGCTTTTTCTTGTGGCGGATCGGTTGTCTCGAATGCCGCTGCGTTGGCGCCTCTGGCCTCGAGTTGACGGACAACATCTGCCGGGTTGCCGCCGACAAACGCCGCCCGATGGGGAAAATGGGCCCGGCCGACATGGGTGGTATGACAGATGTCCGCCAAATTCATTGCGGAAACGGTATTGAGAAAAGCGATATAACGCCGGATCAGATCGGAAAGAGCCCCAGGCGTTTTTGCCGAAAGGGTCAGCAGACACGATCGGGCATCGGGCCTGGATGGTTCCGGTCTGAGGGCTTCGGGCGCCTCTTGTATAATGACATGGGCGTTGGTGCCGCTGAATCCAAAAGAACTGACGGCCCCGTAACGCACCGGACCCGTGGGATTTCGTTTCCACGGCAATGGTTCGGTGGCAATGACGGCCGGAACGGAGTCGAGCCGGATCAACTGCCCAGGCTTCTTGAAGTGAAGATGCGGCGGAATCACTTCATACTGAAGAGACAAAATGACCTTGATCAGCCCGGCCACTCCTGCTGCTGCCTCGCAATGGCCGATATTGGTCTTGACAGAACCGATCATCAAGGGCGGCTCCCCTTTGTTCGCCCGGCCATAACTCCCGGCAACCGCCTGAATCTCGACCGCATCGCCCAGCGGTGTTCCGGTGCCATGGGTTTCCAGATATTGCACATCCGCAGGCGACAATTTCGAACGGGTCAGGGCATCTGTGATCAACGATTTTTGGGCATCGAGACTGGGCGCGGTCAGGCCGTTGCTGAAGCCGTCCTGATTGATCACCGACGCCCGAATAACGGCCTGGATGGGATCGCCGTCCTGAACCGCCTGTTTCAGGCGTTTGAGGATTACCACCCCACAGCCGTCGCTGCGGACGTACCCATCGGCGTTGGCATCGAATGCCCGGCAACGGCCGTTTTCAGACAGCATGCCTGCCCGATGGAAAGACAAGCCCAGGTCTGAGGTCAGGATGATATTGACACCGCCGGCGATGGCCGTTTCGGACTCGCCGCGGCGGATGCTTTCACATGCCTGATGAACGGCTGCCAATGACGATGAACAGGCCGTGTCGATGGTGAGAGCCGGGCCGTTCAGTCCCAGAAAATAACTGATCCGGCCGGCCGCTACGGCCGGTGAAGTGCCAGTGCCGAAATAGGCGTCGATATCCGCCGGTGATTGCCCGTTCCGTTGAAGAGCGGCATAATCGTGACCGAAAAGACCGACAAACACGCCACAGCGTGTGCCTGAAAGCATTGCTGGATCGATAGCGGCATGTTCCAGTGCTTCCCACACCGTTTCCAGCAGCACCCGCTGCTGCGGATCCATGCATTTGGCTTCCCGCGGGCTGATATCGAAAAAGGCGGCGTCAAAGGCATCTACCCGCTGGATCTGCCCGACGTAGTGCACGGCAGAAGGAATCCGCCCGATATCCGGCCCACCCATGAGCTGCCATCGTTCTTTGGATAAAGGGCGAACCGCGTTCCGGCCGTTTTCAAGCACATCCCAGAATGCCTCCAGACCGCTCGTTTCATGAATGTCTTCAGAAGGGGAGGGGAACCGGCAGGCCATACCGATGACGGCGATCATTTCCTCATCGTTCCGGGATGAAACCGTTGAATGTTCATGAGCTGTTTCGGTATGGCCGCT
>CAZBUL010000044.1:9318-18472 GCA_964495045.1 uncultured Desulfobacterales bacterium
ACCGGTATCCGGCCTGTAATTCTTGCACAGAGATACGGCCACCACCCGCTCGATTTCGGGCATGGCATAGCTGTATGACAGCATGAAAGACAGCAGCTCATCCCCCAGCCCCTGACAGGACGGCTCCGGTAGAACACTGATGGTCAGCAACTGAAGAATCCGGCCCGACGGCGAAAACAATGACAATGCCGTATGGCTCGTCACCGTGGAAAGCCGATCCGCAGCATCGATCCGTTGAGAATAGACAGCTCCCGCCAGCCGTTCCCCATGCATGAGAACGCATTGTCCGGCTGGAAAATGGCTGATGCGCTGGTGCAATTCCAACGGTGCGGCCCGCAGATGGGATGGCCAGCAAGCCTGTTCGAGACGCTGCAGATCCGGCAAATCGGCCATGCCAGCCGGCCGAATCCGGTAGGACTTCCGGACGAACCAGCCCGCATACAAAAAGTGGTTGGGGCCTGAACCGATTCCCATCTGCCGTGGCAAGGACCGCAGAAACAGCCCCACGGCCGCTGCGGCCAACAAAAACGTGTTCAGCGCATGGGGAGATGCCGAATTTGAGCCGGTATCGATGAGAACGAGCGCCCCGTCTCCGATCCCGATCGATCTCGACCATGCCCACAGCCATTCGCACCACTCCCGATGCATCAGCGGATGATCGAATTCAGGGGAACAAGGAATGTCCGACTGGGGGCATTGGCTGAGGGGAGAAATCCAGAACGATTTGATTGACGGGCTTTTTCCTGAACAAACGGAAAATAAGGAAAACCTGATATCGCAGATAAACCGGGGCCAAACTGACCCCATAACCAGAATCGTTTCCGGGAAACCTTCACCCCGAGCGTTCCTGAAAATCTCATGGATGACGTCATCCAGACGCTTTCGGATACCCCCATCTGTATGCTGAGAATCTTGAACATGATTTTCGGGCAGCGAATCAAACATAATGATCTAATTCATTCTCGGCAATCTGGAGTTCACCTGGGTTATGACAATAGCTTTTATCCGCCTTTTGCACGGTAAAAAAAAGCCTCGAAAGACGTTTCGTTCGGACAGGTAAACGAACTGTTGATTCGCCTCCCCAGGGTTCCTGCTCAGCCGAAACGATGATCGAGGCCACCATGATTTTGTTGTCCGAAACGTCGATCGAGACCTGAAAATACACCCAAGATACAAACGCGTATCAGACCGTTTTCGTCTCTTCTTTCTTCAAGTCGGCGACCACCTGCTGACCTTTTTTCAAGAAAGCGTTGTAATGGTCTTTGACTTTATCGGGATCGAAGTTCAAGAATGTTCCGCCGGAAGCGAAATGCATGACAAAAACTTTACCAATGGCATACGTGGTGGCACCGGCCGCGATGGGCATGGCCAGGGCGCCGGTGGTCTGGCCAATGAGGGGAATGGCTTTCAACAGACTGGTCAGTAAACCGGAAATGGAGACCGAAAACCCGCCGCCGACCAGCGATCCGATGACGTTTTTACCGGCATCCTGGGAGAATTTCTGGCCATAGGCTTTGGCCAGCAGACGCAGCATGTTCAGTTGAACGCCGGTCAGGGCGACCAAATCCACCAGCGGCATCGGAATCAGACCAACCCCCGCAGCCCCCAGCACATGCTGATTGATGATTTTATCGAGCTCAGCCTCAGCGGGTTCTTTGAAAGACGTCGCTGCGGCTTCCGGTGTGGGGCTCTGAACGGTGTTTTCGTTGACTTCTTCCTGGTTTTCCATGGTGAAACCTCCTTTCATGTTTAGCGTCGAAATCCTGCCGATTCATTGGTGATGGATGGCCGTCATTGGATGGACTGGGAAATCAGCCGGCCAATGGCTTCCAGATGTTGAAAAATGAAGAAATGACCGCCGGAAAAAGATTTGAAAGTTACCTCCTGCGTGCTCAACTCCTGCCAGGACCGCACCGGCCCATCCATTTTCGGACGGTCTTCGGTGCCCATCATGAGGGTGAGAGGTACGGGAATCGACTCCAATTCTTGGTCGTCGAACGTTGACAATGCCTGAAAATCCGCCCGGATAATCGGCAGAAAAAAATCGATCAATTCGGTTTCCCGTGCGACGGAGTCGGGAATCCCGCCATAATTCAGTAAATGAGACAGAAACGCCTGGCGCGGCATCAGGTGCAGATATTTTTCATGGACATTGACAAACGGAGCAGGCCGGCCGGATAAAAACAAACGGCACGGCCTCGGTAACCGGGATTGTTCGGCCAATCGCGCCACAAAATACGCCAGAATCGACCCCAGGCTGTGTCCCCAGAAAACGACTCGGGAAGCATGGAGAAACGGCCGCACCTGTTGAAAGAGATCGTCTGCCATGGCATGAACATCGGTCAGCAGCGATTCGCGCATTCGGCTTCCATGCCCCGGCAGATCCAGTGCCGTGACGAAAAAATCGTTTCCCACATATTTGTTTATGTCCCGGAATGCGTAGGCATTGCCGCCAGCATAGGGGAAGATGATCAACCGCTTTTCTGAAATCACACAAGCGCCTGGAATAACTATTCTTTACTAAAATGAAATTATGGACTGACGGAGGTTTTGCCGGGTTCCGCTCCGGGGTTTGGTTTTCTCTTGTCGGAAGCCAGCAGAACGATCAGGCCGATGGCCGGAGACAACAGCAGAGAGCAGAAAAAATATCCCCAGAAGCCGAATTTTCGATCAGTTCCCAATATCGCGATGATCAAACTGAAAACAATGTAGGCGATTGCAATGATAATTTGCATGGTAACCCCGAAACCAGTTGTTGATTATGAAACGATATTTATAGAATGTATTACGGTAAGTCAAGAAATGAAAATATCATCCGGAAGATTCTCCGGGATATCAAGAATATCCCTTGAAGGGGCTGGTAATTTCAGTTAGGATGGCCAACCGTGTTCAGACAAACCGCACAACTGAATATGGACGCCGGGTGGTGCCGATTTTCATGCCGAAAAATTGAAACGGGAGGAGTTTCCGATGGGGTTTATTCGACGGAACAGGGTCTTTGGATTCCGGCCGATTGCGGCCGTGTGTTTATTCATCACATTAATTTTGTTCGGATGCAAGAAAGAACAGGCGTCGGCGCCGCCCCAGCCGCCGGATGTCACCGTGATGGATGTTGTTCCCAAAGACGTGCCGGTCACCTTCGAATTCGTGGCCCAGACCCAGAGCTCTCATTTGGTCAACATCAATGCACGGGTCAGCGGTTTTCTCGACCGGCGGGTTTACACCGAAGGCGAAATTGTCAAGCAGGGAGATGTTCTCTTCCTCATGGATCCCAAGCCGTTTCAGGCGCAGCTCACGCAGGCCCAGGCAGCTCTGGCCATGAAAAATGCCTCGCTGGAAACTGCACGGGCCAATCTAACGCGCACCAAACCCCTGGCCGAGCAGAATGCCCTGTCCCAGAAAGATCTCGACGATGCCACCGGGCAGTATGAATCCGCCGCCGCCGCCGTCGAAGAGGCCAAAGCCCAGGTCGAAACGGCCCGGCTGAATCTTTCCTACACCACCATCACCTCTCCGGTCAACGGTATCACCAGTGCCGCCCAGCAGACAGACGGAACCTATATCAGCACTCAAAACAGTCTGCTGACCACCGTCGCCGTTCTCTCCCCCATCTGGGTCAATTTCAGTGTTTCGGAAAACACCATGCTGACGGAACGCAATCAGGTGGAAAAAGGACTGCTGAAAAGACCGAAGGCAGACAGTTATCAGGTCGAGATCGTTTTGGTTGACGGTTCGATTTTTCCCTATACCGGGCAGATCACCTTCGCCGATCCTTCCTACAACTCCCAGACGGGCACGTTCCTGATCCGGGTCAGTGTCAACAATCCCAAAGGGGTTCTGCGGCCGAATCAGTTCGTTCGGGTGCGGCTGAAAGGCGCCATCCGCCCCAATGCCTTTCTAGTGCCCCAAGCGGCGATTCAGCAGGGTCCCAAAGGCCATTTTGTGTGGGTGGTGGACAAGGACAACACTTCGGATATCCGGCCGGTGGTCGTCGGAGAATGGCATGAAAACAGTTGGTTCATCTTTGAAGGGCTTTCCGCCGGCGATCGGGTGGTTGTGGAAGGAACGCTCTCTTTGCGGCCCGACATGCCGGTGACGGTCAAACCCTATATTCCCGATACTTCCCCGCAGAATGGGCCGACTCCGGCCGCCGACAAGCCGAAGACCGCCGCCGCCAAGAGCGGGAAATAAGGAGGCCTGGAATCATGTTCTCCCGATTCTTCATCGAACGCCCGATTTTCGCAACGGTCGTATCGGTCATTATCTGCATTGCCGGCCTCGTTTCCATGTTCGTCCTGCCCATCGAGCGCTACCCGTCTATCACCCCCGTTCAGGTAACGGTCGGGGCCTGCTATCCCGGCGCCGATGCCAAGATGGTGGCCGATTCCGTGGCGGCTCCCATCGAAGCCCAGATCAACGGGGCCGACAACCTGCTGTACATGACATCCACCAGCACCGCCAGCGGTATGTTGGGAATCACTGTGTTTTTCGATCTCAAGACCGATCCGGACATCGCCCAGGTACAGGTTCAAAACCGGGTCAATCTGGCACTGCCGCAATTACCGGCCGCGGTGACACAGCAGGGAGTCACCGTTCAGAAGCAGTCGTCTTCCATCATGATGATCATTGCCATCACGTCCAAAACCGAACGGTACAGCAGCGACTATGTGGCCAATTATGCCAATGTTTATGTGCTGGATGCCCTGAAGCGGGTGCCTGGCGCCGGTCAGGCCGGCATATTGGGGGCGCCCGACCAGGCTATGCGGATCTGGATGGATCCGGACCGGATGACCTCTTTGGGCATCACCACCAGCGACATCCAACAGGCGGTATCTTCTCAGAACGCCTTGTTCGGCGCCGGACAGATCGGGCAGAAACCGAGTTCGGGGGAAGTCGATCTGACATTTCCGGTTGTCACCCAGTTACCGTTCACGGATCCCAAAGACTATGAAAATATCATACTGCGGGCCAGCCAGGACGGCAGTGCCATCGTCCGGCTCAAAGATGTGGCCCGGGCTGAAATCGGACTGCGTCAGTACGTCATCGAAACCAAGCTGAACGGCGCGCCCGCCACGCTGATTGCGGTGTATCAGCAGCCGGGCGCCAATGGCCTCAACGTGTCCGATGCCGTGCGGCGGGTCATGGCCGATATGAAAAACCAGTTTCCGGAAGGTCTCGATTACGTCATATCCCTCGACACCACCGATTTCGTCCGGCTGTCGATCAAAGAAGTGCAAGATACCCTGTTTGAAGCCATCGTGTTGGTGGTGCTGGTGGTTTTTTTCTTTCTCCAGAATTTCCGCGCTACCATCATCTGCTCCATCGCCATCTTTGTGGCATTGATTGGCACGTTCACGGGCATGTACATCCTGGGGTTCTCGATAAATCTTTTAACACTGTTCGGTCTGGTGCTGGCCATCGGCATTGTGGTGGATGATGCCATCGTGGTGGTGGAAAACGTCGAAAGAAACATGACCGAGTTCCATCTTTTGCCCAAGGATGCGACCATAAAAGCCATGGGAGAGGTGACAAGCCCGGTCATCGCCACCGTGCTGGTCATGAGCGCGGTCTTTGTTTCCGCGGCATTCCTGCCAGGAACGACAGGCCAGCTTTACAAACAGTTTGCCATCACCATCGCCATTTCCGTCACCATATCCGGATTCGTCGCCCTCACGCTGACCCCGGCCATGTGCGGACTGTTACTGCGGCACACCCCGCCGCGGACCAAGGGATTTTTCGCCTGGTTCAACCGGAAATTCGACGCGTTCACCCAGGCTTTCGGCCGGGCGGTGGTGCTGATAATCAAGCGGATGAGCGTCGCCTTCTTTCTGCTGGCCCTGATGGTCTGGGCGATCGTTCACCTGTTTCGCGCACTGCCGACCAGCTTTGTGCCGGGCGAAGATCAAGGGTATCTGATGACAGCCATCTTCATGCCCGATGCCGCCAGTGTGGACCGCACCAAGGAAGTGACATCGGCCATCGACAAAATCTACCAGCACATCCCCGGCATCGAAACCCGCACGGAACTGGCCGGTTACAGCCTGCTGGACGGCAGTTACAAGACCAATGCCGGCACGTTTTTCGTTACCCTCAAGCCTTTCGAAGAACGATACGGATCCAAGGAAAGGGCCCGCACCGAAAATGCCCGCGCCATTCTGGGCAGCCTGCATCGGGATGCCAAAGACATCAATCAGGGGCTGATCGTTCCGTTTGCACCGCCTGCGATCCCCGGTATCGGCACCACGGGCGGTTTCGAATTCTGGATTCAGGACCGGGAGGCCGGGGATCCGGCCCGGCTGGATGAGATCACCCAGGAGTTCCTGGAAAAAGCCAGGCAGCGGCCCGAACTGACCGGTCTCAATTCCACATTCCATGCCACGACCCAGCAGCTCAGAGCCATTGTGGATCGGGAAAAAGCGACATTACTCGGTATTCCGATTCAGGATGTGTACAGCGCCATCCAGGCACAGTTCGGCTCATTGACGGCCAGCCAGTTCAATCAATTCAGCCGGGTATGGTGGGTCATTCTTCAGTCCGAACCGAAATTCCGGCAGAAACCCGACGACATCACGCGGCTTTATGTCCGGTCGAACAAGCAGCAGATGGTGCCGCTGTCGGCCCTCGTAACCACCCAATGGGTCACCGGTCCGGATCTGCTGCCCCACTTCAACGGTTTTCCGGCCGCCCAGGTCAACGGCAGTGCTGCCGCCGGTTTCAGTTCGGGGCAGGCGATCGAGACGATGGAAGAGATTGCCAAGGAAGTGCTGCCAGCGGGTTATTCCTTCGCCTGGTCGGGGCTGGCGTTCGAAGAAAAGAAATCCGGTGGAACATCCTCTCTGGCTTTCGTTTTCGGGCTGATCTTCGTATTCCTGATTCTGGCGGCCCAGTACGAATCCTGGACTCTGCCGGGATCGGTCATGACGGCTGTTCCCTTTGGCGTTCTTGGGGCATTGACATTCAACTGGCTTCGGGGGCTCGAAAACGATGTGTATTTTCAGATCGGACTGCTCGTCCTGGTCGGGCTGGGCGCCAAGAACGCCTTGTTGCGCGTCACGTTTGCCGTCGATCTGCGCAAGCAGGGGAAATCTTTGATGGAAGCCACCATTCTGGCCGGAGAGATGCGGCTGCGGCCGATTATCATGACGTCCCTCGCCTTTGTTTTCGGCGTACTGCCGCTAGCCATGGCGGTCGGCGCCGGGGCCAATGCCCGGCATTCCATCGGCACCGGCATTATCGGCGGGATGATCGGGGAGACCACCCTGGCCATGCTCTATGTGCCCCTGTTCTTTTATATTTTCGATAGTTGGAGCGAAAAATTCGAAAAGAAAAAAAAATCATCGAAAACACCGACAGATGCCGCCCTGCCCGAACACCCGCAGCCTGAACCGGAGAAGGAGGGAAACTGATATGCGCTTTCTATGCGGATTCATTCTGTTGACAGTCCTAGCCGGATGCACCGTCGGTCCTGATTACACCCGGCCGACTGTCGATATTCCCGCCGCTTACCGCTTCGAAGAAAAAGAGGCCGCCAATACGGCCAACACCCTGTGGTGGCGCCAGTTCGAAGACCCCATTCTCGATGCGCTGATCGACGAAGCTCTGTCTTACAACAAGGATATCCAGGTGGCAACGGCCAATATCGAAAAAGCGGCGGGAACCCTTATGCAGACCCGTTCCTCGTTGTTTCCCCAGTTCAATTACAACGGCGGGGCCACGCGTCTGCGCAGCACGGAAGCTGGCGCCAGTGCCGTGCCTCAGACCTATCCGAATCCCCAAACAGCCGTTCAGGCGCAGGCCGGTGTCAGTTGGGAGATCGATCTCTGGGGGCGGATTTATCGGCTGAGCGAGTCGGCCGAAGCGAACCTGCTGGCAACGGAAGAAGCCCGGCGGGGCGTCATTCTGTCTCTGACGGCATCGGTGGCCAACGATTATATCCAGTTGCTGGGTCTGGATATGCAGCTCGAAATCGCCAAGCGCACTCTCGACACGTATGCTGAATCGGTCAAATTGTTCGAACTGCAATTCGCCTACGGCCAGGTCTCACAGATGACGCTCGAGCAGGCCAAGACCCAGTATCAAACGGCGGCCGGAAAGATCCCGCAGATCGAATCTCAAATCGCCCAGACGGAAAATGCTCTCTCGATCCTGCTGGGCAGAAATCCCGGACCGATTGCACGCACCCGAACGATATTCCAGTTGAAACTTCCCGAAATTCCCGAGGGCGTGCCCTCCGATGTTCTTGTAAACCGGCCAGATATTCGTGAGTCCGAACAGAATTTGATCGCCGCCAATGCGCAGATAGGGGCGGCACGGGCGCTGTATTTTCCGACCATTTCGCTGACCGGGGCTTTTGGTGCATCGAGTGCGGAGCTCTCGAACCTCTTCACGGGATCGGCCCGAACCTGGAATTACGCCGGATCCATCACCGGGCCGATTTTTACCGCCGGATCCATCGCCGGTCAGGTGAAATATGCCGAAGCCGGTCAGAAGGCAGCTCTTGTCTCATATCAATCATCCATTCAGAATGCCTTTTCGGATATCGAAAACGCGCTGGTGTCCCGCCGAAAAATTACCGAACAATTGCAGGCCCAAAAACGCCTGGTAAAGGCGAGTAAAGAATACGAACGTCTGGCACAGCTTCAGTACAAGGGAGGGTATGCCACCTATCTGACTGTTCTGGACGCCCAACAGCAACTTTTTCCTGCGGAGCTCGACTATGCCCAGTATCTGGCGTCGTCGTTTTCATCTTATGTGAATATTTACAAAGCCATGGGAGGGGGATGGGTGATGGAAGCCGAGAAGCATTACATAGAGTGAAAAAGCACCGTATTCGTCTATTCAGTTATCACTGATCAGGAAACACCACAAATGTAAACATCAACGCCGTTCAGAAAAATGTATTCGATGCTCCGAAAGGCATACACCGGCTGATTATGCAGACGGAGGCCGGACACTATGGTTCGACTTGTTCCGATGCTTTGGGTTTGCGACGCCCCTTTGCCGCCCGTTCCGGCCGATGTACAGATTGATCGGAATCGGACTGGATTTCCTGCAATTGCTTTCGAAGCGGTTGAACCATACGCTCATATTGCTTCCGATTTAGAATTCCGGATACATAGAGGTTTTCCAGGATTTGAATCTGGCCTTCCACCTT
>CAZBUL010000045.1:0-1223 GCA_964495045.1 uncultured Desulfobacterales bacterium
TGCAGCAAAAGTACCACCCATGGCCTGATTCAGTCGCTGTTGAGCGTGGGCGCATTGGAACGCGGTCCGATGGGAAAAAAATTCGTTTTGGGGCCGGCCATTCTGGATTTGGCGTTTCAAAAAGGGAATTATCTGCAAATCGGCAATATGGCCAGACCAGAGCTGGAATCGCTGCGGGATCATATCCGGGAAACCGTATTTCTGGGGGTGATGGGACAGTCCCGTGTCATCATTGTGGCGACTGCCGAATCCCAAAGATCATTAAAACTGTCCGCTCCGCCGGGAACATCCATTTCGCTGTTGGCCGGGGCGGTGGGAAAGGTGTATCTGGCTTCCCTGCCGGCAGACCGGGCGGTCCAGTTCATCCAGGAGCGGGAACTGCGCCGGTACACCGAAAAAACCATTGCGGACAAAAACGATTATATTGCTGAAATCAATCAAGTGCGCCACAATGGATATGCGATCGATGACGAGGAATACCTTCCGGGCGTCCGGGCGGTTGCGGTCGGTGTCGGAAATCACCGGGGGCTGCCCCTGGCATTGTGGGTCGTTGGTTTTGCCGGCGCCATGGAAAAAGAAGTGCTGCCGGATATCATTCAACACGTGCAGCAGACGGCCCATCGTTTGCAAATAATTTTGGATTCCAGAATGGAGAATGTGAAATGAAGAAATGGGTCCGTACCATCCATGAAAGATTGATCAAAGAGCAGCCGCTGGTTATGGCCCTGATATTGAGTCATGAAGGTTCGACCCCCCGTTCTGCCGGAACCCGGATGCTGCTGGGGGCCGACGGCGCTTTTGTGGGTACCATCGGCGGGGGAAGGATCGAAGCGGACGTGATGGACATCGCCCGGCAAATGCTCGGCAAACCGGGTGCCGTTGTGCGATCTTTCGATCTGACATCTGAACTCACCGATGCCATGGATATGATCTGCGGCGGAAAAATGCAAATTCTCGTAGAATCGATCCTCCCAGACAACACCAGCCGAATGTTCTTTTCCAGTCTGCGCGAGAAACTGGAACACCATCAGCAAGGCTATCTCATCACCGAAATTCAGAACACCGCTTCGGATATGCCGGGGATTCGGCATGCCTTCTGGCTTCGGGATGGCACCGTCATCGGTGAAGCGGAGATGCAAACAGCCATCGGAACCCTCCCCGAAAAATTGAATGCGCCGCTGTGGATTGAAGCCTCGGATCGGCGGTTTTACATTGAACCCGTC
>CAZBUL010000045.1:1323-5050 GCA_964495045.1 uncultured Desulfobacterales bacterium
ACGCCCGAAGAAATTGCTGTCAGTATCGTGGCGGAACTGATTCACGCCCGTTCCCGGAATTGACATGGAAAGGTCTGCGATTTCCGTCGTCATTCTATCGGCCGGTCTGTCTTCGAGGTTGGGGGCATTCAAACCGCTCTTGCCGCTGGGCGCTGAACGCATCCTTGAACGGGTGATCACCTTGTACCAGTCGGTGGGCATTCAGGATGTCCGGGTGGTGACCGGGCACCGGGCCGAAGAGGTGGCAACCCTCGCTGTAGCGTGCGGGACGAAGCCTGTATTCAATCCCCATTTTTCACAAGGTATGTATTCATCGGTCGTTGCCGGTGTGAACGATCTGCCCCGTGACTGCGCCGGTTTTTTCATCCACCCCGTGGATATCCCCCTTGTCAGGAGAAAGACCCTGGTCGAGCTGTTGAATGCCTCCACACATGGATCTGCCGACATATATTATCCGAAATTTCTCGATGTCCGCGGGCATCCTCCCCTGATCTCCGGAAAATATCGGAATGCCATCCTGTCCGGAACAGGACAGGGCGGGCTTCGGGATTTTCTGAACCGGTATGACGACCGGGCGATGAATGTGCCGGTGATCGATTCATTGATCCTCCAGGATATCGATACCCCGGAAGATTACGCATGGGCGGTGGAAAGCCTCGATCGATACGACATTCCATCCGAAGCCGAATGCCGGGCCATGATGAAGCGGCAGGACGTTCCGCAGCCGGTCATCGATCACTGCGATGCCGTGGCCGAGTTGACGTTGCGGCTGGCATCCGCACTGAATGAAGCTGGATGTTCGTTGGATACCGACAGCATGGTTGCGGCGGCCAGGGTGCACGATCTGGCCAGAAAGGCTCCGCATCATGCGGCTGAAGGCGCCCGCTTGCTTCGGGAAATGGGATTTTCCCGGATCGCCGATATCGTTTGCCAGCACATGGATTTCCCGGTGGATATTTCAGCGCCGATCACCGAAGCCGAAGTGGTTTTTCTGGCAGACAAATGGATTTGTGATAATATCCGTGTCGGGATGCAGGCCCGGTTCGAGGCCAGGCTTCAACAATATGGAGCAAATCCCGAAGCCTGCCGGGAAATCCAAAGACGGATGCAAAACGCCCTTGCGTCCCAACACCGCATCGAATCCAGAATCGGCGTTGCGATCGACGACCTGTGAGGATGGATCGAGCATGCCAGATTTTTGTTGTATCACTTCATCGGAATGCCTTATTAATACTCATTACGTATTGCACAGGGACTGATCCCATATTCGACAATCAAGGGAAACAAGCAGACCATCATGACACAGCAAGAGAAAGGGCCGTTTTTTATCCGTTCAAAGATTTGGTTCGAAGACAGTTCGGGGGAGGTGATTTTTGGTCTCGGCCGGCTGAAAATGCTCGAGGCCATCGATCGGCACGGATCGATTCAGGCGGCGGCCAAAGAGCTCAAAATGAGCTATCGGGCCCTATGGGGAAGGATTACGGCCACAGAAAACCGGATGGGCCGGCAGTTGTTGACTCGCAATGTCGGCGGCGCTTCAGGCGGCGGATCTCAATTGACACCTTTCGCCAAAGAGCTTTTGGAAAAATTCCGCCACATTCACCGTGAGGTCATCAAAGAATCGGACCGTCTATTCGAGAAGGATATGCTCCCGCAAATCACCCAAGATGGAGATGTGGATCATTAGACACATAGGGATGTTAGCGCTTTAGTTTCCCACACAGCGTAACAGAGATTTGAACCCTGCTTGCTCAAAATGGTGATCTGTTGTCAGTGCATCAGTCAATTTTCGTTCTTTCATTACGACAAAGGAAATACAATCTGTAAGACCCCATTCTTTGTCCATGCGCGATGAATAAAATTTAAGTGCTTTTGAAAAAAGTTGAGAAGTGATTGGTAGAATTTCTACGTCTTCATCATCGCGAAGGTCATTCAGAGTAACAACTGCCAATTCTCGCCATTGGGATTTGGCCAATGCATTACCGATTTCAGTTAAAACGGCTTCAGTCGTGATAAGCTTAGCTTCAATCTGATCACCTAAATTTGAAGCAAGTTGATGAAATTCATCATGAGAATTTACCAACGCCAGGAAATAGCTGGTATCAACAAAAATCGGTTTGGTCATAATTTTTCTGTACCGTATAAGTAATGATCATGTTGCGCAGACAGATCGGAAATTCCCAAATTCATTGCCCGCGCCGAAAGCCTTTGAAGGATTTTCATCTTTCCTTTAGGTTTTTGCTTCGTTATCATCTCTATCCGAATCAAATACCGTTGATTTGGTAGCAAATCAACTTTTCCTTCAGGCGTGAGAACATGCCCATCGTATGTTGCGTACAGCATTTGCGTCATGGCTTGATTTCTCCTCATAAACTTAAAACCAGCTTCTTTCTTGCGACTAATTAGCAGGTGTTAAGTATATCACTAGTTTGGCAGAAACGAAAAGCCAATAATTGAATAATTGGGGACAACCACTATGAGCATGGACCGCATTGCGTATCTGGATCACATTCGGGATGCCTGTGAGCGATATGGCGTTGCCAGATGGGTTTACTGCCTGATGAGCAATCATGTCCATTTTGTCGTCGTTCCATCGGAGGCTGGTTCGTTGTACCGTTGTTTTTCAGAGGCCCATGTAGGGATGCCAGTATGGTTATCCTTGCAGGAACTTCCCCTTCCATGTTATGAAAAAGGAAGAAAATGCGGAGGAAGACGCTATATTTACTGACAACTGATTGACAAACCGGAAAAATGAAAGGATAACCCCATGTCCGTACCTCCCGTAAAAATTTACTCCCTCAGCACGTGCAGTCACTGTAAATCCACTAAAAAAATGCTTTCGGATTGTACCGTCCAGTACGATTTCGTGGATGTGGACACGTTTCAGGGCGATGAACGCGCCGCCATTCTGGAAGATGTAAAAAAATTCAACCCGAAATGCTCGTTTCCGACCATTATCATCGGCAATACAGTCATTGTCGGATTTAAGGAAAAAGAAATCAAGGAGGCGCTCGGTCTGGCATGAATGCGGAACAACTCCATGAAATGCTCAAGAAAGCCCAGGAACCGAAAGGGTATTATTTCAGCGATGATACCGAACGGGTCATGGATCTCATGAACGCCTTGCTGGCAAATAAGGATCGTTACGGGTATATGGTGTGCCCTTGCCGCCTGTCATCCGGAGACAGGGAAAAAGACAGGGATATCATTTGCCCCTGCGTGTATCGCACCGAGGATGTGGCGGAGTTTGGGAGCTGTTACTGCAATCTCTACGTGTCGCGGGAATGGAATGAAGGCAAGATTCCCCGGGAGTATGTTCCCGAGCGGCGGCCTGTCGAAAAAATGTTCTAAACGGTTTTATCGAACAGGATCGGTTTCAGTATCGCTTTGTTCACGATCGAGGTACAGGGGGCATTTTCGGTGTGACGCCATCGCTTGATGAAAATGAACGGCGTTACCGGCATCGTTTTTTGCGGCAGGATGCCCGATCATTTGCTTTTTTGTCTGTATTGGTGCTGTTTCTTCAGGCGGTGCTGATCAAGGCGGATGCAGCGCTCGGTCTTTCCCCGCTGGTATTTGAAGGCTTGTTGGGATTGCGAATCGGGTTGGTGCTGCTTTCCATGGCTGCTATTGTCGTCTGTTTGCATACCGATAATCCTGAACGTTTCGACCGGATATGTTTCGTATGGGGCCTGGTGATGGCCTTGACAAACAATCTGGTCATTCT
>CAZBUL010000045.1:5150-14664 GCA_964495045.1 uncultured Desulfobacterales bacterium
GGATATGTTTCGTATGGGGCCTGGTGATGGCCTTGACAAACAATCTGGTCATTCTTACCCGCCCGCCGGCCTATATCGGCAATATGAATGTGGAACTTGTTGTTATCTGTGCCCTTTACACCATTTTGCCGGACCGTACGGTTTATCGAACATTACCTCCCGTTTTAACAAGTGCCGGCAGCCTGTTCCTGTTTTTCACCGTCAAAACGCCGGTGGGAATGGTGGCCACACTCTCCATCGTTTTCGCTTACATCTCCGCCAATCTTTTGGGATTTTACTTTTCCACCCAGTCTTACCGATACCGCCGTTCGTCATTTTTTGCAGCCGAGGCTCTGGAACGGGCGCTGGCGGAGGCGGATGCCAGTCGTCAGTCCGTCGAGTTATCCAATCGCCAATTGTTTGAAATCAAGGAACAGTATCGTCAACTTGTTCAGAACAGCCACGGTGTCATTTATGAAATCGGACCGGATGGGGTGTTCCGGTATGTTTCTCCCGGATGGACCCGGTTGTTGGGGCATGATGTGTCCGAGGTGGAAAACCATGATTTCCGGCAATTCGTCCATGGGGAGGATATCCCTGCCTGTGAAGCCTTTTTGCAAAAAACGGTATGGACAGGTGAGGCGCAGCAGGGAGTCGAATACCGCGTATTTCATCGGGATGGTTCCATCCGCTGGCATCAGTCCAACATCCTTCCCTGTTTCAACGATCGAAACGATATCGTCACGTTGGTCGGCAATGCTGTCGATATTACCGATTACAAGGAAAATCAGGTGCAGTTGGAGCTGGCCAGAACGGCAGCCGAAGCATCCAGCACTGCCAAGACGGAATTTCTGGCCCTGGTCAGTCATGAAATCCGCACCCCATTGAACGCCGTGGTCGGGTTCAGCCGATTGGCCAGGCAGGCCGCCGGCTCCGACCGGTGTGAGCAGTATCTGGGAATCATCGAGGAGTCGTCCCGTGTTCTGATGAATATGGTCAACAACATTCTCGATATGGCCCGTATCGAAAGCGGGCAACTGGCGCTGGAATCCGTTTCTTTCAATCTATCCGAACTGATCGGCCGGATCGAAAACCTGTATGCACCGCTGGCGGCGGAACGCGGGCTCGATTTCGAGATGGTTGTGGGTGGGGATATCCCCGAACATGTTGTCGGTGATGCCTTGCGTCTTCAGCAGATTCTGTCCAATCTGCTTTCAAACGCCATTAAATTCACCGAATCCGGCATGGTGAATTGCCGATTCGTAACGGTACCCGCCAGTCACGAATCGGACAGCGGGCAGCTCACGCTGACCATTACGGTCGATGACAGCGGTATCGGCATATCCAGGAGTAAACAGGCGCTGTTGTTTCAGCCCTTTCAGCAGCTCGATCCCGGCATTACCCGGCGGTACGGCGGCAGCGGTCTGGGGCTGGCTATTGTCAACCGGGTGGTGAAACTCATGGGCGGCCAGATATCTGTCATCAGTCAAGAAGGCGCCGGTACCCGATTTACTGTTACACTTCCCATCCAGATCAGCACCGAAGCCGTATCTCCATCCAGTCCGGCCAAATCGATTCTGGCGATCGCTCCTTTAAAAATTCTGGTTGTTGAAGACAATGCTTTCAACCGGCTGCTGGTGACGGATACCTTGACGGACTGGGGACATGAGGTCATCCCGGCTGAAAATGCCCGGGATGCGTTGACGTTGAAGCAATCCCACCGGTTCGATCTGGTCATACTGGATATTCGGATGCCGGATATGGACGGGATCGAGCTGGCCGTTCATCTTCGCCGGATGGAATCGGAACAAACCGCCCAAACGATTCCCATCATTGCCCTGACTGCGGATATCTCGGAAAATACCCGGCAGCGGTGTATCGAGGCTGGCATCGACGGCGTGTTGTGTAAACCCCTCGATCCGATGATGCTGGCATCCGCATTGGCCGAGTATGGCGTGCCGGGAAGGCGCCTGGATGAAGACGACCCGGTATCCATCCTGAATGCGGCGACTCTGGCGGATATGGCAGTCGATGCCGATCGGCTGGCGGTTTATCAGAATATGCTGCTGAAGGATATCGACGAGGAACTTGATCGCCTGGATCAGGCCATTGGTCGCGGCGATCGGTCATCGATGGAAGATGCCGCCCACACATTGAAAGGTCTGTGCGGCCATTTGCGGCTGCCGCAGTCCCGACTGCTGGCGGCCTGGTTGAACAGCCATGCCGCAACGGCGACGATTCAGGAGATGAAAGATACCGCCGATTCTCTGCGGGCCGCCTGTTCCGTGTTTCTGCAATCCAGTCTGCCTGTGGAGGCCATGCCATGACTTATACTGCCCATATCCTGGTCGTCGAAGACAAGCAGAGCTTTCGGTTTATGCTGCAAAGTTATCTGGAACCCGCCGGTTACAAAACCACCTGTGTGGCCGATGGAACGGCGGCATTGGCTGTTCTGGCTGCCAAAGAGGTGGATTTGGTGCTCTCCGATCTGGTCATGCCGGGAATGGATGGGATGGCCTTGCTCCAGAAGGTTCGTAAACAGTTTCCGGTTTTACCCTTTCTGATTCTGACGGCGCATGGCAGTATCGACAATGCGGTGGAAGCGATGAAGCAAGGTGCCAGTGATTACCTCCTCAAGCCGATTCACCGGGACGAGCTGATTCTGTTGGTATCCCGGCATTTGGAAAACGCTTCGCTGCGATACAACCACGATCGAATGGCGGCCGAGCTGCAGAGCCGCTTCAGTTTCGAGAATTTGACGAGCTTTTCACCGACCATGGGGGCTGTTTTGAAAGCCGCACAACTGGTGGCCGATTCTCCCACCACGACAGTGGCCATCTATGGGGAAAGCGGTGTGGGCAAGGAAGTGCTGGCGCGGGCCATTCATATCGCGTCGGGGTGCAGCCCGGCCGCTTTTGTGGCCGTCAATTGTGCTGCCATTCCGGAAACGTTGCTGGAAAGCGAATTGTTCGGGCATGTCAAGGGGGCGTTTACCGGCGCGGACCGGGAGCGGGAAGGCAAATGTCGGCGGGCCCGTCGGGGAACGCTGTTTCTGGATGAAATTGGCGATATGCCGCTGCTGCTTCAGGCCAAACTGCTGCGGCTGCTCGAACAGCGGGTCTTTGAAAAAGTCGGGTCTGACATTCCGGAGTCGGCTGATTTTCGGGTGATTGTCGCCACCCATCGCCATCTGGAAAACGCGGCCCTTCAGGGGAAATTCCGATCGGATCTGTTTCACCGCCTGAATGTCTTTCCCCTGACGATTCCCCCGCTGCGGGAACGCCGGGAGGATATTCCTCAACTGGCCGATCAATTTCTGGACGTTTTTCGTCACCATCAGGGGAAATCTCTTCCGGGATTGTCGAAGGCGGCCCTCGCATGTCTGATGGCCCATGACTGGCCCGGAAATGTGAGAGAATTGCGTAACCGCCTGGAATATGCCACCATTGTCACCCATGGGGAGCTTATCCAGGCCGAGCATCTGCGTTTGCTCGGTGCGTCCTGCCAGGAAACCGCTGCCGGCGACCGGATATCCCTCTGTTTCGATTTCGATACGGCGGATTTTTCATATTATGCTGTGGTCCGCCGGCTGCTTGCATGGGCCATGGAAAAGAGCGGTCACAACAAATCCGCCGCCGCCCGTCTGCTGAAGACATCCCGCAAAATGTTCTACTGATGCCCCCTGCCGCATCTGGCATTACAGGGGCTGCAACACGCTGTCGATTATCCTACGTTATCTGATAACAGCTCTTTGTTTTTGATGGTTATTTCATTTTGAGGATACGGTATGTCGATTTTGCCTTCGCGAAAAGCTTTGTGAATTTCCCGGATGATCATATCCTTGGTGACGCCTCTGTTGCGAGGGTCTTTTATCCAGACCAGCAGCTCCAGTTCCACCGCATACTCTCCGAAATTCCGACATCTCACCCGCGGTTTGGGTTCATCGAGCACAAAAGGATTATCCTTGAGAGAATCCAGCAGCGCGTTTTCTACCTCCTGCAAATCGCAAATATAGGATATGCCGACAGGACACCTGACACGATATTGCGGCAGATGGCTCGTTTCATTGATGAGCTTGGCGCCGATCATCATCGAGTTAGGAACCGCAATGTGGACATCGTCTCTTGTGCGGATGCGGGTGCTGCGGATACCAATGTTTACAACTTCTCCTCTTTCTCCGGTGCTTAATACAATGAAATCGCCGATATGGTAGGACTTGTCCAAAAATATCGTAATCCCACCCAAAAAATCAGACAGCGCATCTCTGGCGGCAATGGCGCCTACGGCCGTCAACAGACCTGCTGAAGTTAGCAGCGGGCTCAGGTCGATGGTCCAAATTTTTAAGATGACAAAACTCCCTCCGATAATAATCAAAATGATTATCAGATTGCTGGATAGTGACAAAGAGTGATTGATGCTGGAGTGTTGCGAATGCTGCTTGATCTGTCTGGAAAAATATGATCGAGAAATCGATATGAATTGCCAGGACCATGCAATCACCGGCAGAGATTGCGTCAACGCAAGCAATTCATCTGCCCAGAAATGATCTTTGAAACCGGCTCGGTGGATGGCATCGTCGGTGAAAATGGCGACGGTGGTAAGGATCAAGGGGAGTAAAAAGCGTTTCAATAGTGGATGGTTATCAATATGAGAAGATGGCGGTGAATGGACATTGATGATTTTGAGCAGTATCCAATATACACCAAAACCAAAAAGAGCCCCAAGCAGTAATATGAGCCCGCCGTGTGCGAGAGGATTTGAATGAAGCCAGCGATATAACATAATTATTGCTTAAACATAGTGGAATGATGTTAAACTGAAAAATATACTCGATTGAAAAATCTGTGAGAGATCAGCAATATTGTAGCCAGTTTCGAATCGGTTCGTCAATATTGATCGATGCTAATCGCAGTTTATCTCGCGCCACTTCATTGTTTCCTCAATTGTCCGTTTTCGGACAGACTGTCCCATCCGGAACAATCAAACATATTCTCGAAATATGATAACTCATCAATAATAAAGTATAAAATATTGATGGCAGGGTTTATGCTTTATATATGGCAAACACCTTTCCCGAAGGCTGTTTATGTCCGAAAAGGAACAAATCAGCGTGCATCTGGTGGGGGTTTCCAGTCTGGCGGCCGGTCACAAGACCCTGGTGCCTCAGCTCATCGCCGCGTTGAAGGCCGAAAGAGGGGATGACATCAAGGTGGTGGTCGGCGGCGTCATACCGCCTGGAGATTATGAATTCCTGTTCGAAGCCGGGGCGGTGGCTGTGTTCGGTCCCGGAACGTCTAACCCCGCTTTGGTGGTATGTATCCATTTTCTGGCATTGATCATCGTTCCGGCCCCCCTCCCAGCCTCCCCCCGCTGGGGGGAGGAGCAGAAAACTCCCTCCCCCAGCGGGGAGATGAGCAGAAAACTCCCTCCCCAAGCCGGGGAGGGCCGGGATGGGGGTAAAAAACACAAATCTTAACCGTTCGAAGTATTTCAATCAGGAGACCATCACCCATGAACAGAATTTTGCAGGAATACGAGAAAAGACTGACAACCGCCGAACAGGCGGTCACAGATATTCAAAGCGGATCGAAACTGGGCTTTGGCATCGGCATCGCACAGCCGCCGGCATTGCTGGCCGCCATTGCCGCACGCCTGCGGTCAGGCGCATTGAACGATCTGACCATTTACTACAAACTGGCCATGAAGCATGCGGCGGAAACGGTTCTGGCAGACGATGTCCTGCATGCGGTGCATCCTTGCCCGTTGTTTCTCACCGAAGTGGATCGCCGGATCATCAAGCATCAAAAGGAAACCGGCGACAAAATTCTCAGCTATGTGCCAGCCTATTTCTACCAGATGCCGCGGCTGTTCACCGAGTTCATTCGGCTCGACAATTTCGTGATCACCGTATCTCCCATGGACAAAGCCGGTTATTTCAGTCTGGGAACCAACAACGACTATGCATCGACGGCCGTCCGTACCGCCGGAAACGTGATCGTCGAAGTGAACCAGAACATGCCGCGGGTGTTTGGCGAATCCCTGGTGCATGTCACCGAAGTGTCGAAAATTATCGAGAATGATATGCCGCTGCTCGAAAGTGTCGCCCGACCTCCCGAACCTGAAGACGACGCCATCGGTAAATCCGTGGCGGAGATGATTCCGGACGGGGCCACCATTCAACTGGGAATCGGCGGCATTCCCAATGCCGTGTGCCGCTATCTGGCCGGGCATAAGGACATCGGCATCCATACGGAACTGCTGACACCGGGCATGGCTTCCCTGATCGAATCGGGCGTGGCCAACGGCCGAAAGAAAACCCTGCATCGCTGGAAACATGTTTTCACGGTGGCCATGGGCGATCGTTTTCTGTATGACCTCATGAACGACAATCCATCCATCGAAAGCTATCCCGCATCTCACGTCAACAACCCCTCGGTGATCGCTCAGAATGTCAACATGATATCCGTCAACTCGGCCATCGAGATCGACCTCTACGGCCAGGTCAGCGCCGAGTCCATCGACTGGCATGAATTCAGCGGAACTGGCGGCGCGCTCGATTTCATGCGGGGCGCCTTCGATTCACCCGGAGGCAAATCCATTCTGGCGATCTATTCCACCGCCAAAAAAGGAACAGTTTCACGGATCGTGCCCCGTCTGACCAGTCTGGTGACCGACCCGCGCATGGATACCGAATTTGTGGTGACCGAATACGGCACAATCAATCTGAAGGGGCTTTCCACCCGGGAACGGGCTCTGGGACTTATCGGTATCGCGCATCCCCAATTCCGAGATCAACTGATTCAAGAAGCAAAAAAAGCGACGTTAATCTGAAAATATAAATCAAAGGAGAAACCTATGGCACTGGTCGAACAGGAAATCAAAGAAGGGATTGGCATTATCACCCTCAACAATTCACAAAAAAGAAACAGCCTGAGTGAACCGCTGGTGGACGGCTTGATCCAGGGACTCGATACATTCCGGGAAAGCAAGGTGCCGGTGGTGATTTTGCGGGCTGCAGAGGATTGCAAAGTCTGGTCCGCCGGACATGATGTGAAGGAGCTGCCGCGCTCCCTTCGGGATCCCCTCGGCTATTTCGATCCGCTGGAACGCGTGCTGCGGGCGGTTCAGGAATATCCGGGGCCGGTGATCGCCATGATCCACGGCGGGGTATGGGGCGGCGCCTGTGATCTCATCATGTGCTGTGATATCGTGGTGGGCGATGAGACGGCGACATTTGCCATCACACCCGCCAAGCTGGGGCTGCCCTACAATGTTTCCGGGATTCTGCATTTCATCAACCGGGTGGGGCTGAACATCGCCAAGGAGATGTTTTTCGCGGCAGAGCCCATCCTGGCGGAACGGGCCGAGCGGGTCGGTATTCTCAACCATCGGGTGTCGGCCGATGAACTCCTGCCTTTTACCCTGACACTGGCAAAGACGATTGCCTCGCGCTCGGCGATGTCTGTTGCGGTCATCAAGGAACAGTTCCGGATACTGTCTGGTTCCCGCCCGCTTTCTCCGGAGGTGTTCGAGCAGATACAGGGGCTGCGCCGGCGGGTTTACGACAGTCATGATTATCAGGAAGGGATTACCTCGTTTCTCGAAAAGCGTTCACCGGTCTTTACGGGAAATTGATCGAATATACTCAGGATATTATCGGCGGTGAATCAGATAAGGATATTTCCATAATACAAAAGGAGAACAGATTATGATTTTCGGCGGCTGTGATCTCGGTTCGACAACGGGCAAAGCGGTTGTCATCATCGACGACAAGATCATCCTGGGCAATATCGTCATGGCAACCCCGAAACCGGGTGAACAGATAACGGATGTGAAGAGGATACCATGTCTCAGGACGATGTTGAACGATTGTTGGGACGACTGATTACCGATGAGTGTTTCCGGCAAACTGCGTCGGATTCTCTTCCCACGGCATGCCATTTGACCGGATTTCAGTTGAATGCCACGGAACTCGAGCTGCTGTCTGGTCTGAATATCGACTGGTTTAAAGAAATCGGCCTTCGGATCGATGGGCGGTTATGTCGGGTGGGTAAGAAACCGGGTTTGCCAGTTAATATTTTATCATCAACCAAAGGAGAACAATGAAATGAAAAAACAGTTGTGTGTATGGACAATGGCTATTTTGTTGACAGCAGGCGTACAGATGTCGTTTGCGGTTGATTCCGCTGCGAAAAAAGAAAAAACACCGGGAGCGATTGTGGTCGAGAGCGTTACGGGAACGGCCAAAGTGACGGCCGTCGATTCGGCCAAAAGGACGGTGACTTTCGACATGGACGGTATGTCCCGAACCGTTACCTGTGGGCCTGAAGTCCGAAATTTCGATCAGATCAAGGTCGGAGACATGCTTAAAGTTACATTCGCGGAATCGGTGGCGGTCTATCTCCAGAAAGCCGGTGCACCGGCAGGCGGAGAAGCGGTTTCCACGGTAGCGGTGGCGCCCAAAGGGGCAAAGCCCGGAGTGCTCATAGCGGATTCCATCGTACTTCAGTCCAGAATTGACGATGTGAATGCCAAGAAACGCACGGTGACGATCACGATGCCTGATGGTAAATCCCGCACTCTGAAGGTCGCCAAAGGGGTCAAGGGATTGAAAGATATCAAGAAGGGAGATGATGTGAATGTTCGGTTCACCGAGGCGTTGGCCATCACGATCGAGACCCCTGCACCGTAACCATTTATCACATCCTCTCGGCCGCTTCCGGCGGGGAGGATGTCTTGATCCAGAATTTTGAGATAATTTCTAAGACATGAAAGGAAATAAAAAATGAAACAAGCGTTGTGGTTGATTTTCGCGCTGTTCGCGGTTTCGATATTCTTCAGTGGATGTGCATTCCAGTCCGAACTGGTCGATATGCAAGGACCCGATGGACAGGAACAGACCAATATCCCCAAGAGCAACTGGACAGGGGCAGCATCCGGAGCACAGGCCGATGCTCTGGCCAGGGAAATCGCGCAATCCAACGACAATTCAATGAAAGAATTCGACCGTGTGGATGGACGACTCGACAGGATGCAGCAATCCGAAAATCAGGCATTGGTAAAGCTCGAAGAATTGGCAAACGAGCAGGGTACCGGCCAGATAACACTTTTCTTCAATACGGGATCCGACAGGCTGGATAATCAGCAGACCCAGCGGTTGATTGAATTTCTCGATTATATTGGTCGTCAGAGTCGCGGTCGGACAGTGGTGCTGGTGTCGATCGGCAGTGCATCGGCGGTCGGCAATCCCCAGGCCAATAAGAAACTGAGTCAGGACCGCTCTCAATGCCCATTGCCCACCATAGACAAGTATCTGGTGAACATTCCGCATAAATTTTACAAAGTGACCGGCATCGGGGATATGTACGCGCCCAAGGGTTCTTCGATGCAAGTCGAACAGCGGTACCAGAATGTGCGTATCATTGCCGCTTATGATACCGCCAATTTGCCTTGAATGATTGTTGAACGGCTTTTTTCTCTTATGGCATCAAGTGTGAATAACTGCCAGTTAACGTAGTAGAATCTTTATCTTGAA
>CAZBUL010000045.1:14764-18427 GCA_964495045.1 uncultured Desulfobacterales bacterium
CAGGTGCCGTGACGGAAGTGTGCATGATCAGCGGCGCCCCCGGCAAGAAATACGATGAATATCGTACCAACATGACCCGGTATGGCAATGAATGGTATATCGCCATCCATACCGATCAGGTGGATGCCATGTTCATCTCTTACGGTAAATTCCGGGATGCCGGCATTTATTATAAGGGCCGATACATCATTCCCACGTCGTACAGGCTCATTCCGGGCATTGCCAACCAGACGCTGACCCTTGCCGCCCAGACGAAAGAATTTGGAGAACTGACATTGCATTTCGAAATCAAGCTGCATGACCCGATATATACCGAACGGGTGGCTACCGTTTCCGGTTCGTACGACAGCCAGGCTCTGACCAATGGCGGTGCCTGGGTCGAGCATGTTTTCAAGGGTGCACCCGACGGCATCGCGGCGGTTCAGGAATACCCGGTGATCGTTGACCCGATGTAAATATAAGGAAGGTCAGACAATGAGACTCGTCGTCGTTTTGTTTTTCATTTATGCGATATCTGCTGTCGCTGTTGCATCGGAACCGGGAATTGATTGCTCTTCGGTGGGGGTTGGCACCATACGGACAGTGGATATTGGCAGCGGAATAAAGATGGATTTTGTCTGGTGTCCGCCCGGCAGTTTTATGATGGGAAGTACGCCAGCCCAACAGGAAAAAGCTATCCATGATCTTCCCGCTGGGTTGTCCGATCATACCGTGCAAACCACGAAGGCGGCCATACACGCTGAAGGTCCGCCGCATCGGATAACTTTCACCCGGGGTTTCTGGATGGGCAGAACCGAGGTGACACAATCGCATTGGCAGCAAATCATGGGAAACAATCCGAGTCATTTTGCGGATTCAGGAATGGATGCGCCGGTTGAAACGGTAAGTTGGAACGATTGCATGGTCTTCATCGATCGCTTGAATCAGCTTCCTGAAATCCGGAAAACAGGCCGATTTCGGCTACCGTCCGAAGTCGAGTGGGAATATGTCTGTCGGGCAGGCACACAGAGCGCTTACCACTTCGGTGAGGATGCTTCCAGGCTGGGCGATTATGCTTGGTTTGCCGGAAACAGCGGGATGAAAACTTATCCGGTGGCCCAGAAACTTCCCAATGCCTGGGGATTCTACGATATGCACGGAAATGTGTGGGAATGGTGTATGGATTTCTTCGCGCCCTATACTTCATCCGACCAGGTCGATCCGGTGGGAATTTCGGAAGGCCAGGGACATGTGGGCCGGGGAGGGGGATGGGATGATTTTGCAAGTGATCTCAGAGCGGCTTACCGCAGCTTTGGACGCCCTGCAGATTTCAGGGCCAGTCCTCTTGGCGTTCGGCTGGTAATGACAGATTCATATTGAAGTGAAAGGAGAAAATTCGATGAAATATAAAAAATTACAGTTTGAAGAAATTCGATAAGGGTCGATGGAATGCTTGATATTTTTTTCCAGATTCTGCCGCTGTCGCTGGCCGCTTCTGTCAGTGTCACCTCTTTTTTGGTGTATTTCGCCATTCTGCTGGCGCCAGCCAACCAGTTGCAAAACGGGCTGGCGTTCATTACAGGGGGTATTGCCGCCAACGCGGGGCTGACGGCAGTTGTCTGGTTTTCATTCGGCCATGTGACACCGGCTTCGTCGCCGCATCATGGCATTGTTCATGCTATCGCCAATTTCACGTTGGCGGCTATTTGCCTGGTTCTGGTGCTGATGTCGCTGGTGAAAAAAAATTCTCCCCGGAAAGTGAAGAAAAGCCGGACATCGGGTGGTGTTCCGGCGGTTGTGTTTTACGGTGTGTTGATTCGGCTGCTCAGCGCCAATACGGTGCCGCCCTATATTGATGCGGTCAAGGATGTATCGGGCGCTCATCTGCCCATGATGCCATCGATGGTATTGTGCACATCGGTCAACATCATTTCGATGCTGCCACTGATCGTTGTCTGGCTCATTTTTCTGTTCAACAAGGAGAGAGCTTTGGCCATCATTCATCCCATGGGCGCCTTTCTGGAAAAACACAAGAAAATCATCAACAATTCCATGCTGATATTGATCGCTATCTATATGGTATTCCTCGGTTTTGATCATTTTCGGGGCTCAATTTATCTGGCCGACGGCATCGAATGATCAGTCCGGCACCGGAAAATTTGTTGCCATGCCGCTGGCCGGTGTGCGCATGTCGCTTCCGGAAATCAGTAACGGCAGTTTCTTTCTGCCATATTTCCGATACGAAACCAGTTATGCGGGAAGTTCCCAGCGAAACAATATCAGCAAGCTGGAGTTCGCTCCCATGGTCAATATCATGCTGCCGGCGAAAATGTTTACGGTGCTTTGGTCTTCTCCGGAAATCGCCTTCGATTACATGCAGGATGCATGGACATTCCCCTTGAATTTCATGGTTGGCAAGATGTTTACCGACAAGATCGTGGGATCGGCCGAATTTTTCATTCCCATGTTCGAAGATAAAAACTATGTGCGGCCGTATGATTTCAAGATGGAGTTCCGGATTGGTTTTTTCTTTTGATTTCATTTTTCAGAGCGATGCGATCAAACCGGCGATGGACCGGATCATTCAGAAGATGTTTCAAAGACCTGTCTGGGAATACTGGTCGCATGACAGCGCGGGGGTGACGAAGTTCGAGCCCAATATGGATCGACCATATCCGCCGTTTTCTGATCCAATCGCCTATCGGAACATCATGTATTCGGGTCATGTCAGCCAAATGATCAATCTTTATCAGATGCTCTATAACGAGCGGAAGCGGCTTATCGCAGCTTCGGCCGCCCTGCAGATTTCAAGGCCAGTCCACTGGGTTTTCGGCCGGTGCTGATCATGCAATGACAGTAACTGAAGATGGGGGTTTTTAAAATGAATCGTTTGTATAAATCAATATTGATCTGGGTTCTTCTTGTAGTATCCGGTTCTGCATTTGCAGGTTCAGACCCGCTTCCGTCCTGGAATGACGGGGCTTCCAAGAAGGCGGTGATAACTTTCGTAAAGGCAGTGACGTCAAAGGGGAGCCCGTCTTATGTGGAGCCTGCCGAAAGAATTGCGACATTCGACAACGACGGCACGCTGATGTCCGAGCAGCCGATCTATTTCCAGTTTCTGTTCGAGGCAGTGAAGCTGAAGGGTTTGAGCTGCGATCTGGCAGATAACCAGTCCGTTAAAAAAGCCATCGAGTATCTGGTTGCGTCGGACCCCTTCGGTGAACTTCTTTTTGATCCTGATACAGGCGCACCAAAAACCGATGAAGAATTCAAGGCTGAAGTGGATTCGTTTCTATCCAATACAATCCACCCCAGATTCAAACGGCCTTTCGTTGACCTTGTCTATCAGCCCATGCTCGAGCTGATCGCCTATCTGAAACAAAGCGGCTTCAAGGTTTATATCGTGACCGCTACGCACGGCGAATTCATAAGACCATGGTCCGAAAAGGCCTTCGGAATCCCGCCTGAGATGGTTATCGGAAGCAGCGTCAAGGTGAAATACGAAGTGAAGGATGGCAAAGGCATTTTGACCTGGGGCAAGGATGTGAACTTCATCTGCAACGGCCCTGACAAGCCGGCGGGGATCAATTACGGCATCGGGAAAAGGCCGATAGCTGCCTTCGGTAATTCGGACGGGGACATCCAGATGATCGAGTACGCCACCACGGGGAAAGGTTTGAG
>CAZBUL010000046.1:0-1770 GCA_964495045.1 uncultured Desulfobacterales bacterium
TCCCGAACATTGAATTCCAGCCGCCACTGACGCCCGTCGGACGGTGAAATACACCAGAGCTCCAGGGTGCCGATCTCTGTGGCGCGGGATTCCAGGGTTACCGGAATCAAGGCGCCGGCGTCTCCGTTCAGTTCGGTTTCCAGTGTGGTAACGGGTTCGATTTCATCTTCCCAGGCTTCAACCACTTCGCCGGCCCGGTCTTCATGGCGAATTGTGGATCCGAGAAAATCAAATTGGGCCGGCTCGCCGACCACAAGGACGAATTCACGGTTATCGATGGATTGGGAAGTTCCTTCTTCCATGCCAAACGGTGCGACGCACACGGCTTTGACCGGAGCGGGCATACCGGGAACCGCCGGCATGGAGGCGGCCACACCGATGTAGTAGGCTTTATTGAGCCCGCCGCGGATGCGGATGCCGCCCCCGCGGCGGGCCAGGCCGTAATAGGCGGCACCCCGGGCGACGGAGCGGTCGAAGTCCAGCGCAGGCAGTTCTCTGATGGATGACTCCGCGTCTCCCTTTGCCCATTTCGTCAAGACGTTCAGGACCCGGCTTCGCAGTGCAGGCGCTTTCATCACACCGCCATTGAACAGAACGGCGGTGGGAAGCCGGGCGTTGCCGGATTCATCGTTTTGATTGCTGAGAAAGCAGGCCAGGTGCCGGGTGATGGCCGGATCGGATTCGTAAGACAGGCCGATTTCCCGGATTCCTACAGACCGCTGTTTGGCCGGTATTTCGGATAAATCGCAGATCGGAAGAAAGCCATCCAGCAGTACCTGGTTGACATCTTCGGCCATCAGTTGGGTTTTCAGGGTGCCGCCAATCAGACTGCTGCCTCTTCCCAGCAGGGTAATGGGATAGGTTTCGGACGAACTGCCGGATAGCAGCGTTTCTTTGCCTTTCCGGCAGGAATGGCACAGCCCCCGCATCTGCCAGTTGTCCAACCTGGTTCCCTTGGCGGCCATTTTTCGGGATACGGTATAGGCCAAAGATAAGTCCATGTTGTCTCCGCCCACCAGCAGATGATTGCCGACGGCGATCCGCTCCAGTGTCAAATCCCCGTCTTGTTCGGACACCGCAATCAAACTGAAGTCGGAGGTGCCGCCGCCGATGTCGCACACGAGGATCAAATCGCCTTTTTCGACATTTCTGCGCCAATTGTCTCCGGATGCCTCGATCCATGCATAGAAGGCAGCCTGCGGTTCTTCGAGCAGGGTGACGTGATTGAGACCGGCCATTTGGGCGGCTTTGACGGTCAACTCTCGGGCGACGGCATCAAAGGATGCCGGAACGGTCAACAGGATTTCCTGATTTTCCATACGGAGCCGGTCGTCGAATCCCGTTGGGGTTCGGGCCATTTCATGATCCCAGGCATCCCGGATATGCTGCAAAATGGCGGCGGAGGCGGCTACCGGAGAGAGCTTGAGCTGTTCGTCAGGGCCTTCCCAGGGAAGAATGGGTTTATTGCGATCCACCAGGGCATGACAGAGCCAGGATTTGGCCGATGCGATGAGGCGGTGGGGGATTTCAGCCCCTCGGTTGCGGGCATATTCGCCGATGGCTCGGGTTGTTTGTGCATCCCAGGGCAGCACAAGGGCCTGCGTCGGGGTGTCGTTTTCTCCGGGAATGAGAATGGCGCTGGGCAGGATGTCCTGCTTTTCAATCGTGCCGGGGGCTGTCAGTTGCGGAATGTTGAAACCCTGGATCGGTTCGCCTTCTCTGGTATATGACACCACGCTGTTGGTGGTGCCGAGATCGATTCCAATGATA
>CAZBUL010000046.1:1870-3706 GCA_964495045.1 uncultured Desulfobacterales bacterium
GGCTCCAGCGTCAGATATTTTCGGGTGATCTTGTTGCAGTTTTCATGAATACTGCGAACGGCCGCTCCGATTTGATCATCTTCGTAGGCATCGAGATTTTCCGACAAAAAGTCGAGAAACCGGCCTTCCCGTTGAAGCATGCCGAGCAGATGAAGGAACAGCCGCTTGTCCTGCTGTTCCCTAACGAGACGATTTTCGGGATCTATGGGCTGCCGTTTTGGGGAAACCGGCTGGGCGGCGGAGGCCATGCGGCGAACGGCCAGCCATGAAAAGAGAATCCATAAAATCAATCCTGCGGCTGTCACAAGCAAGCCAACACGGGTGAAATGGGCTGTCCACAATGCAACCGCCTTGAAATCGGCAACATCGGGATGCGCCGATGCCAGCGCTGTCAATCGTTGGGAAATCTGAATGCCCCCCCAATATCCCAGGGCCAAAATCAGGATGAACAGTACTCCGGTAAACAGCAAAATCACACCGACAGAACGCATGGAAAACGCTTTTTCCGAATTCATAACCCCCCGTTGATAAGCCTTCAAAATGTGCGATAAACCTTGTTATCCATGAAATCTTGTGATAACAATCACCCCAGAAATTGATATAGAAAACTGTCATTTCCCTTTGATCATGAATTATATACCAACTAAAAAAAATTATAAACACCGATTCGATTTTGAGATCGGCTATCTGGTCAAGAGTCCCTGTCGAGAATGTGATATCCGCGAAGATTTTCCAAGTTGCATGAAAGAATGCGTCGTTTTGGACCGGATTCATGAAGTGTTGTGCTATGGCATATCCTGCTCCAAGAGAACCTCGTAGATCCTGCTTGTCCGGTTGTTTCAGTGATATCCATGTCTGAGACGGATGGGTTTTATTTCTGATTGTCTTTTTTCTTCCCAGCCGCAAGACAGTGTGTATTCAATTCATCATTCCCGCCATGATCCCCAGAAAAGCGGCGGCAGGCGGTTTCGTGTTCAGTGAAAGGTAAGTAATTCCATGTACATGTTTGGATATTTTTTGATGGCTGCGGCCAAAGTGCTTGATATCGCACTGAATCTCTATATGTGGGTGGTCGTGGCCCGGGCGATTCTGTCCTGGGTGAATCCGGACCCCTACAATGCCATTGTGCGCTTTATCCATGCCGTCACCGAGCCGGTTCTGTCCCAGATACGATCGCGGATTCCATCCAGTTTCGGCGGAATCGACTTTTCACCCATTATCGTATTTCTGGGGGTCATTTTTTTACAGACATTTGTGGTCAACACGCTGAAAAGAATCGCTTTCAGCATGATGATGTAAGGTGAGACCGTGAAAGAAGACTTTGATGTCACACCGCTGGATATTCAGCAGCACCAGTTCAGCGTTCGTTTCAGGGGGTTCGACATTCAGGAGGTGGATGATTTCCTGGAGCAGATTGCGCAAACCCTCGAGGGGCTTTATGAAGAGAATGAGCGCCTCCACGAGGAAAATCAGTTGCTGAAACAGGAGCGCACCGAGTTCGAGGCCCGGGAAGAGGCCATGAATCAGTCCGTCACCGATTCGGAAAAACGGATCGAACAGATGAACGAAGCCGCTCGAAAATCGGCTGAAATGATTGTTGCTGATGCCGAAAACAAGGCCGAACAGATTTTGAACAAAGCCAGCGGCCGGTTGGCCCAGGTGCAGGAAGATATCATTCAGCTCAAAGGCCAGCGGATTCAGCTTGAAGTGCAGCTACGGTCTATCATCGAAGCCCATTACAAACTCTTTGAATTGGGAAAGAACCAGATGCAGATTCGGGATGACGAATACGAGAAAGCCAGAATGCTGAAAAACAACGGGTTCTCATCGCAGTAA
>CAZBUL010000046.1:3806-12056 GCA_964495045.1 uncultured Desulfobacterales bacterium
CTTTCACGAGACAGGGGAGATCACGCATGGCCAAAATCGATGCTTTTTTCAAACTGATGCATGATCAGGGCGCTTCAGACCTTCATCTGGTGTCGGGTCAGCCGCCGGCGCTCCGGATCAACGGGGATATGGAGCGGATCAAATATAAGGTGCTCGATAACGATATGCTGAGAAGCATGCTCTATGAAATCGCCCCGGAAGACAAGGTCAAGGTTTTCGAAGAAACCGGAGACGTGGATTTTGGTTATGAGATTCAAGGGCTTGCCCGGTATCGTGCCAATTTTTTCATGCAGAAGTACGGGGTGGCGGCGGTCTTCCGGGAGATTCCCAGTAAAATTCTGACAGCCGAACAGTTGGGGCTGCCGCCGGTGATTCCCAAGCTGGCCATGCTGCCCCGAGGGCTGGTTCTGGTGACGGGCCCGACCGGCAGCGGCAAATCCACAAGCCTGGCCGCCATCATCGATGTGGCCAACCGCAGCCGGAAAGATCACATCATCACGGTTGAAGATCCGATCGAATTCGTCCATCAGAGTCAGGGATGCATCGTCAATCATCGGGAGGTGGGGCTGCATACCCGAACCTTCAGCGCCGCCCTGAGAGGCGCCCTCCGGGAAGACCCCGACATCATTCTCGTCGGTGAAATGCGGGACCTGGAAACCATTTCGCTGGCCATCGAGGCGGCTTCTACGGGGCATCTGGTATTCGGCACCCTGCATACTTCCAGTGCCGCCAAAACCGTTGACCGTGTTATCGAGGTGTTTCCCGCCAATCAGCAGGAACAGATTCGCTCCACCCTGGCGGACGGGTTGCGGGCCGTCGTGGCCCAGGTGCTGTTCAAACGGGTGGACACCAAAGGGCGCTGTGCTGCACTGGAAATCATGATTGCCACACCGGCTGTCCGGAATCTGATCCGGGAAGGTAAAACATTCCAGATCCCATCATCCATCCAGACCGGAAAGCGGTATGGCATGCAGCTTCTTGACGATGCCATCATGGAGCTCTTGAACAACGGCAAAATCCATCCAGATGATGCGTATGCCAAGGCCAACGACAAAGGGAAATTTCGGCCGTTCCTGAAAACACCGCCCAGCGACTTTACCGAGGCATAACACTCGCCGATAGTCATGCCTGCGACTGATCTCTCTGCGTTTTATCTGGACCGGAGGATACGATAACCATGCGAAAACAGGAATGCGATTATATTCTCAGCCGGATGCTGGATTTCACCCGGAATGTTTCCGATCTGAACATTACGGTGGGAAAGCCGTTTCAGGTGGAAAGTTCCGGAAAACTGATCCCCGTGGAATTCGACCCGCCTTTTGAAGAGTTGACCCCCTTTCAAAGCGAAATCCTGGCGTTGAACCTGATCAACAACGACCGCCGTTTAACGGAAACCCTGCTTCGGGAAGGTTCCTGCGACCTGTCTTACTCACTGCCCGGAAAAGCCCGATTCAGAGTGAATATCTTTTCGCAGCAGCGGAAAATCTCGATCGTTCTCCGAAAACTTGAAACCCGCATTCCCAGTTGCTCGGATCTCGATCTGCCTAAATCGTTTATGAATATGGCCAAGGAAAAGAACGGCATCATCGTGATAACCGGAGCCACCGGTAGTGGTAAATCGACTTCTCTGGCAGCCATTCTCAATGAGATCAACGAGCACGACGCCGTTCATATCGTCACCCTGGAAGATCCCGTGGAATACCAGCATTCACATAAACGATCCACATTCAACCAGCGGGAAATGGGAAGCGACTTCGACACATTTCCCAATGGTCTGCGGGCGGCACTCCGGCAGGCGCCCAAAGTGATTTTGGTTGGTGAAATGCGGGACAGGGAAACCGTCGAGATCGGGTTGAGCGCCGCGGAAACCGGACATCTCGTATTGAGTACCCTGCATACCGTGGATGCCGGTCAGACCATCAACCGTATTCTGGGCATGTTCAACACCGAAGAAGAAAATCAGATACGCATCCGGCTTGCCGACACACTGCGGTGGGTGGCGTGTCAGCGTCTGCTTCCCAAAATCGGCGGGGGGCGAGTAGCGGCCTTCGAAATCATGGGAACCAATCTGCGGGTCAAAGACAGCATTCTGCATGGGGAGTCTGAAGGCAAAACATTCTATGAAATCATTCAGACCGGTAAAGCCTTCGGGATGACCACCTTCGATGAATTTATCGTTCACCTGTACGAGCGGGGGCTGATCACCGAGGAAACCGCCATGATGTACGCTTCCCGAAAAGGACTTGTCGGCAGGGGAATCGACTCCGTCAAGGCCGGCCGGGGAGAAGCCACAACCGATATCGAACAGCTCGAAGTCGATAAACAGTATGGAAGAACCAGGAAGCAATAATATGGAATTGATTTTGAGAAGGGGGAGCGATGGAGGTTATCTGTGATCAGTGTCAGGGCAAATTTCGAATTCCTGATGAAAAAATACCTGCCGAGCAGGTCGTTTTCATTCCCTGTCCCCGCTGTAAAAAAAAGCTGACCCTGGATACCCGCGCCAACAAGCCCATCCCGGAAGCCGATCCGGTAAAACCGGTTCCGCCTCCCAGCCAGCCGGAAAAAAATATCATCCAGACCGTGTCATCCAGTGTATATGATGCATCGGATAAACCCTTCGATTATCTGATATCCGGGGTCAAAACGGCGCTGGTTTGTGAATCTGACCCGGGTGTCGTCTCCAAGCTGCGTTTTGCCCTCAAACAAATGGGATTCCATGCCATCGAGACGGAAAATGCCATGGATGCCCTGAAAAAAATGCGGTTTCATTCCTTTGATCTGATTGTCGTCAATGAGCTCTTCGATACCGAGTCTGTCGATGATCATCCGATTCTGACGTTTCTAAACGAGCTGGTGATGTCTGTCCGCCGCAATATTTTTGTGGCGCTGATTACCAACCGATTCCGCACCATGGACAACATGGCGGCTTTCAATAAAAGCGTCAACGTTGTCGTTCATACCAAGAACCTCGATGAAATCGGTAAGATTTTACGGCGGGCCATCGATGAAAATCAGGCGTTTTACACCGTTTTCCAGGAATCGGTGATTGCCACCGGCAGAGGGTAGGTGTTATCGATGGTCAAATGCTCGGATTACCGGTTGGAAATGATTCTGTTGGGACTGCGACACAGACTCAGGAACGAATCTCTGGCCGAGGATGAAAAAGAGAAACTGCTGGCGGAAATCCGAAAGATCGAAGCGCAAATGGAGATGTAAGGTTACATTTCCTCGCTGATGATTCGCAGCCCCTCGAGGGTCAGATCCGGCTCAACCACATCGATGGTATGGGAGACACCGGCAATCAGCACCGACAGCCCGCCGGTCGCTACAATTTTGGGATGTGTGCCCATTTCGGCTTTCAGCCGGGTGACCATGCCGTCCACCAGTCCTGCATACCCATAAATAATGCCGGATTGAATGCTGGAGGCCGTATCCTTGCCAATGACTTCTTTCGGCGGGGTGAAGATTTCGACCCGCGGCAGCTTGGAAGCGTTCTTGAAGAGAGCTTCGGCGGATATCATGATTCCGGGGCTGATGGCGCCCCCCAGATAGGCACCGCTTTCGGAAATGACGTCGAAGGTGGTGGCGGTGCCAAAATCGATGACCACCAGGCTGGTTCGGTAGCGGTGATAAGCGGCAACGGCATTGACAATCCGGTCGGCACCGACTTCTCCGGGATTGGTGTAGAGAATCGGCATGCCGCGATAGGTTCGGGGATCGACCCATACCGGCGTATGATGCAGGTATTTCCGGCAGAATGCATCCAGAATGTTGACCAACGGCGGAACGACACAGGACACGATGGTTCTGTCGATCTTTTCCGGCTGAATCTGGCCGATTTCGAACAAATTGGATGCAAGAATATGAAACTCGTCTTCCGTGATATTGCGTTCCGTGCGTATCCGCCAGTCTTTCAGCAGCGTTTTCTCGTCATAAACACCGAGTACGATATTGGTATTTCCTACATCAATGACCAGAAGCATCGGGAATCTCCTTCATGGCGTCCATAAGCCTTACGGTTGTGCGTGTACGGGCCACATCGTGAACCCGAACGATATGGGCGCCGGATAAAATGCCGGCGGCAACGGCCGCTTGCGTGCCGGTTTCGATATCCTCTGCACTTGGGTCGCGATCCTGGGGGTCTGAAGCCTTGAGCAGATTGCGGATGAAAGATTTCCGGGATGGTCCGATGAGAATGGGAACATCGAGTGCGGCAAAGGCGTCGAGGCACCGGATCAGGGTCAGGTTGTGGCGGATGGTTTTCCCAAAACCGATTCCCGGATCGATGATAATTCGGGATCGTGATACGCCCTGGTTGACGGCATGGGCAATGGCGGCTGCCAGAAATGCCGATATGTCTGCCAGCAGATTGTCATAGGTTGGCGAGACCTGCATGGTTTTGGGCGTTCCGAGCATGTGCATCAGAATTACCGGTACACCGGCGGTGGCAGCCACTTTGGCCATATCGGGATCGCGTTTGAGTGCGCCGATATCGTTGATGATGGAAGCCCCCGCTTCGATGGCGCGCCGGGCTACGGCGGATTTGGAGGTGTCGATGGAAATGGGAACCGACACGCGTTTGGCCACCGCTTCGATCACGGGAACGACCCTTCGGATTTCTTCTTCATCGGAAACGGTATCGGAAAAAGGCCGGGTGGATTCTCCCCCGACATCCAGAATGTCGGCACCATCGGCCACAAGTTTTTCGGCGTGAGCCACGGCCTGATCGAAGGTGAAAAACTTTCCGCCATCCGAAAATGAATCCGGTGTGACATTCAATATGCCCATGATGCAGGTGCGGGAACCCAGTTTCAGGTGACGGTCATTCCAGTGAATGTCGTAGCACTCAGTCATGAGGTAGCGGGTGCCTCCTCGGTCGGTGGGTTGGAAGGGAACTGGAAGTTCGGACGAATGGAGCGAATCAGATCATCCAGTTCAGCGCCCATGACAGTCTCTTTTTCAAGCAGCAACGCAGACAGCTTGTGCAGAACCTCGATGTTTTCCTCCAGAACCTGCCTGGCCCGGTCATAACTGCTGCGGATCAGCTTGTTGATTTCAAAGTCGATCTTCTGGGCGGTTTCTTCGGAATAATCCCGATGTTGAGCAATTTCTCTGCCGAGAAAAATATGTTCTTCATTTTTGGCATAAGACAGCGGCCCCAGTATCTCACTCATCCCCCAGGCACGTACCATTTTCTGGGCCAGCTCCGTCGCCTGTTTGATGTCGTTGGAAGCCCCGGTACTGATACGTTTGAAAACAATTTCTTCAGCCGCTCTGCCGCCGAATGCCACCGACAGTTCGCTTTCGAGCTGATCTTTGTACCGGAAATCCTGTTCCTCGGGCAGAAACCACGTGATACCGGCCGCTCTGCCTCTCGGGATAATGGTGATTTTATTGACGGCATGGGTACCGGGCAGAAAGCGGGCGACCAATCCGTGGCCGGCTTCATGGTAGGCTGTGGTTTTACGGTCTTCTTCCCGAACTACCTTGGATTTGCGTTCAAGCCCCATATAGACTTTATCTTTGGCATCGTCCAGGTCTTGCATATCCACCCGTTCCTTGTCTCGTTTGGCGGCCAGGAGCGCAGCTTCGTTGACGAGATTTTCCAGGTCTGCACCTGAAAAACCGGGGGTGCCTTTGGCCAGAACCGTCGGATCCACATCCGGCGAGATGGGAGATTTTTTCATGTGGACACGGAGAATCTGTTCGCGACCCCTGATATCCGGCAACGGCACCATCACCTGCCGGTCGAACCGACCCGGCCGCAAAAGTGCCGGGTCCAGAACATCCGGCCGGTTGGTGGCAGAAATTAGAATCACGCCCTCATTGGATTCAAATCCGTCCATTTCTACCAGTAATTGATTGAGTGTCTGTTCACGCTCGTCATGGCCGCCGCCGAGTCCGGCACCGCGATGTCTGCCCACGGCATCGATTTCATCGATGAAAATGATGCAGGGAGCGTTTTTTTTGCCCTGAACGAACAGATCCCGCACACGGGATGCTCCCACGCCCACGAACATTTCCACAAAATCGGAACCGCTGATGCTGAAAAACGGAACACCGGCCTCCCCCGCGATGGCTCTGGCCAGCAGCGTTTTGCCGGTTCCCGGAGAGCCCATCAGCAACACCCCTTTGGGAATGCGTCCGCCCAGCCGGGTGAATTTTTTGGGTTCCCGCAAAAATTCAACGATTTCTCCGAGTTCTTCCTTGGCTTCATCGATGCCGGCGACATCTTCGAAGGTGACTTTTTCGGATTGATCCGACATGAGCTTGGCGCGGCTTTTTCCGAAAGACATGGCCTTTCCGCCGCCGGCCTGCATCTGCCGCATGAAAAATATCCACACGCCGATCAAAACGATCATGGGCAGCCAGGATACAAGGATCGACATGTACCAGGGAGATTCCGCGGGCGGCTTGGCATTGATGGCAACGCCTTTCTGCCGGAGGGTACTGATCAGATCACTGTCCTGTGGTGCATACACTTTATACCGGGTACGGCTGGTGTCGGTGACATAAAGTTCCTGGCCCTGCATGACGACATCGGTGATGCGGTTGTCTTCTACAAGAGACAGAAATTCGGTGTAACCGAGGGTGGTGTCGGCCACATGCTGTTGATTGAAAAGATTGTACAGCATGATCATCATCAGGGTGATGACCAGCCATAAGGCCATATTTTTGTAAAACGGATTCAAACGATCCTCCTTGCGATGGCGATCAAGACGCTATGGTTTCATCAATAATAAAGACGAATTCTGAATCAGCCTTTGAAATATACCCGCTTACACTAATCACCATATTGGATTATACAAGTATTGGCGGGACGGATTTGATAAATTCGATTCTGAGAACGTTACGGGTTGACGGCGTGATTTTGTATCGGTCGTCGATCCGGTGGCCGGTCAGCCAGATGATCTGATTTCCGTTCAGAAGAACCGGAAACTGCATGCGCTGGGTGCAGTCGATTTTGTGATCGATAAAATATTTCTGGATTTTCTGGGTTCCGCTCGTTCCTAGTGGGGTAAAGCGGTCTCCGGGCCGGATGTTCCGAACCGTCAGCGGAAACTGTAATTTCTCCATATCTACCCAGGCGATATCGCTGTTCAAATTTTTCATCATGTCTGCGGTGACAGTGTGTTCCGAAAAAATCATTTCGGCTCCGGTTTCATGAATAATCACGGTGCGTTCTGGGCCATCTATGGAATAGGAAAACATCGGCTCCGCCGAACCAAAAGCCGGTTTGTGGACGTGCCGGGGCATATTTGTCTGATAAAAAATCATCCGTTTTTTTTCCCGCTGAATCCGAATGCCGTCCGGCAGTGTCAAAAAAGCCGATTGACGCGGATGTTCTACCAGTTCCCGGGCTGCCTCGATATGAGAAAAGGAAATTTTTTGCAGATCCCCTTTGATCCGGGCAATGGCTGTACGGATCACCCGGCGTCTGACAGCTTCCGGATATTCCGAAAATGCCGGGATCGACAATACCTCTCGGTGATTGTCCGTGCTGATAACGGCATTATTGTAAATGGGTTGTATGATTTCATCCATCCATTCGTTTTCGGATCGGGCGATTCTGGAAAACCGGTTCAGGCTTTCGATAATTCCGGGATTGCAACAGGTCTGAAGATACGGAATCGTTTCATGCCGGAGCCGGTTTCTGAAAAACCGTAAATCTCGATTGGAATCATCAATTTGGTATAATATCTCATTTTCATCGAGAAAATCAACCAGTTCATTCCGATTCGTGTCGATGAGCGGTCGGATGATCTTTCCTTCCCGGACAGGGGGGATGCCGGAAATTCCCGTCGGCCCGCTGCCACGGAATAAAAACATCAGCACCAGTTCAGCGTTGTCGTTCTGGTGGTGACCCGTGGCGATTTTGTCGTAGCGGTACCGCTGACGAATGCCATCGAAAAAATCATAACGGATCGTACGGGCGGCCGCTTCCAGCGAAAGTTTGCGGACCGCCGGATCGTTTCGAACGTCGATCGAATCGATATGGCAGGGAAGATTGAGTTCTGCGGCCAGGTGGGCGACGAATTCCGCATCCCTGTCCGACGCAGCGCCTCGCAGACAGTGGTTTAGATGGGCGATACCTATCTGGAGATTCCATGCGGGCGCCAGCCAATTCAAAATATGCAGCAGTGCAACGGAATCAGGCCCGCCGGACACACCTGCCAGAACCCGGTCCCCGTGGGTGAGCATGTTCCAGGACAGGATGGTCTGCTCGACTTTTTTCAGTAATTTGTG
>CAZBUL010000046.1:12156-17891 GCA_964495045.1 uncultured Desulfobacterales bacterium
GGGTGAGCATGTTCCAGGACAGGATGGTCTGCTCGACTTTTTTCAGTAATTTGTGGGAATAAGACGGCATGGATGATCACGGCAAGGCGGACGGCAAGCATTGCGACCGGCCGGGAAGGCCGATCACCAGTTACAAATGGTTATAAAATCTCAAGATGTCGTTATCGACCGAATTTTTCTTTCAGCTTCTGCTGAACGACCGGCGGAACCATTCCATTGATATTGCCTCCGAAGCTGGCCGCTTGTTTGATGATCGACGAGCTGGTAAAAATCCAGCGGAGCCCGGTCATCAAAAATACGGTCTGAACATTTCGGTTGAGACGCCGGTTCATCAACGCCATTTGAAATTCGTATTCGAAGTCTGATACCGCCCGCATCCCCCGCAGGATGGCCTGCGCATTTTTCTGGACGGCATAATCGACCAGAAGCCCATCGAATGCTTCGATTTCGATATCGGAAAATTTTTTTAGGCTCTCCTGCAACAGCCCAACTCTTTCCTCCACGCTGAACAGATAATTTTTGGCAGGATTGTGGAGAATGGCAACGATGATTTTATCAAAAAGCGTCAATCCCCTGTTGATGATATCGATATGACCGTTGGTGACAGGATCGAATGACCCAGGATAAATGGCGGTTCTGAACATGAAATCGGTGTTCCTGTTGTAAGTTCCAATGAATGGTACCGTCCGGCTGTGAATCAAGTATGCGCTTAATAGCAAAATCTCAGCTTTTATCAATAAATAACTTTTATCGGATATCGGGTACTTGCCGAAATATCTCCCATAATACACCATATATTGATTTTAATATTGACATATCACTATATATTGTGATATGGTCTTTACCAAGAAAGGTGCGATATCTTTCGAGAAAATGGTTCAACAAGTAAACAGACATCCTATCCGAGGTGATTTCATGTTCGAAAATATCAAAAAACGAGACGGCCGGATTGTCGAATTCGATTCGTCCAAAATTACAGCGGCCATTGCCAAAGCCGGCAATGTAACCGGTGAATTTGAAGAACGCGAAGCCAGAAAACTAACACTTCGTGTATTGACTCTGGCCCATGAGCTCAGACTGGGGCCGTTGCCGGAAGTTGAAGAAATTCAGGATATCGTCGAGCGGGTGCTTCTGGATTCCCCGTTTCATAAAACGGCCAAGGCTTATATCCTCTACCGGGAGCAGCATTCCCAGATCCGCAGTATCTCAACCAAGGCCAGTATCGATCTTGTGGAACACTATATCCAGAAGCTGGACTGGAAAATAAAAGAAAACAGTAACATGTGCTATTCCCTTCAGGGGCTCAACAACTATATCTCATCCGATGTCACCACTGAATACTGGCTGAACCGGATCTACCCGCCGGAAATCCGCACAGCCCATAAAAATGGCGATATTCATATTCACGACCTCAGCCTGCTGTCGGTGTACTGCGTGGGCTGGGATCTGATGGACCTGCTCAAATCAGGCTTCAAAGGGGTCGAAGGCAAGGTGGAAAGTGCGCCGCCCAAACATCTGCGGTCGGCACTGGGCCAGATCGTCAACTTCTTCTATACATTGCAGGGCGAAGCCGCAGGCGCACAGGCCATATCCAGTTTCGATACCCTGCTGGCACCTTTTGTGCGGTTCGACAACCTGGATTATTCCGATGTCAAGCAGGCCATACAGGAATTCGTTTTCAACATCAACATTCCCACCCGTGTGGGGTTTCAAACCCCATTTACCAACATCACCCTGGATCTTCAGGTGCCTTCTACGCTTCGGGATGCACCGATTGTAATCGGCGGGAAGGAAAGAGATGAAACCTACGCCGAATTCCAGCCGGAAATGAACATGCTCAACCGCGCCTTTGCCGAGATCATGATGGAAGGTGATGCCAGAGGCCGGGTTTTTACGTTTCCCATTCCGACCTACAACATTACGGAAGATTTCGACTGGAACAATCCGAACCTGGAAATGATCTGGCAGATGACCGGAAAATACGGGATTCCCTATTTTTCCAATTTCGTCAATTCAGACATGTCTCCGGAAGACGCCCGGTCCATGTGCTGCCGGCTCCGGCTCGACAACCGGGAGCTCCTGAAACGGGGCGGCGGCCTGTTCGGCGCCAATCCGCTGACCGGTTCCATCGGCGTGGTGACCATCAACCTGCCGCGGATCGGATTTCTGGCCGAAAGCAAGGGGGATTTTCTCTCCCGCCTGGCCGAACAGGTGCGACTATCCGTCGAAAGCCTGAATATCAAACGGAAAGTGCTCGAAAAATTCACCGAAAAAAATCTTTATCCTTACTCCAAATTTTATCTGAGAGATATCAAGGCCCGTACCGGTCTTTACTGGAAAAACCATTTTTCGACCATCGGCATTATCGGTATGAATGAAGCCTGTTTGAATTTTCTTGGCGAAGGAATCGTCACACCGGCCGGGCAGGCATTTGCCCTTGAAGTCATGGATTTTCTGCGCGGCATGATTTCCGAAATTCAGGAAGAAACACAGGATATGTTCAATCTGGAAGCCACCCCGGCCGAAGGCACATCCTACCGGCTGGCCATGATGGATAAAAACCGCTATCCCCGTATTGTCTGCGCCAATGAACTGGAATATCAGGCCGGCGCAGCGCCGTTTTATACCAACTCGACCCATTTGCCGGTCAACTACACCCACGATATTTTTGAAACCCTGACCCTTCAAGACAATCTTCAAACCAAATATACCGGCGGCACCGTGCTGCATGTGTTTCTGGGGGAACAAGTAACCGATGTCGAAGCCGTCAAACACCTGATCCGAAACATCGCCACCCGGTTTCACCTGCCCTATTTCACCCTGACACCGACCTTCAGTGTCTGCCCGTCCCACGGCTATCTTGTCGGAGAGCAGAAAACCTGCCATGACTGTGGTCAGGAAACCGAGATATATTCCCGCGTGGTGGGCTATTTAAGACCGGTCAAACAGTGGAACAACGGCAAACAGGCCGAGTTTACCATCCGTAACACCTTCGATTTGGATACTCAGGAAGCGCATCCCTGCAAGCCCGACACGCCCCTGCCGTCCATTCTGTATGCCGCCGAACAGGCCTGCACCATATCCACAGCGGCACCCGGGATGTAAATGATTTTCGGCGGCATTCAGAAAAGTACGCTCATCGATTATCCGGGAAAAATCGGCTGTGTCCTTTTTTTTTCCGGATGCAACTTCCACTGCCCCTACTGTCACAATCCCGATCTGGCCAGAGGGCAGGCTGTCGATCCCTGGCCGGAGCAGGCGGTCTTCGATTTTCTGGAAGTGCGGAAAGGATTTTTAGAAGGGGTGGTGATTTCCGGAGGAGAGCCGACCCTTCATCCGGATCTGGCCCGGATATGCCGGGCCATCCGGCAGATGGGGTATCCCATCAAACTGGACACGAACGGCAGCCGTCCGAACGTACTTGAATGTCTGATCGCAGAGAATTTGATCGCCTATCTGGCCATGGACATCAAGACCCTTCCCGAGAATTATGCAAAGTATATCCAAAAAGATGGCAGCCCGGAGGCCATCATTGCCAGCATCCGGCTCATAAAAACATCCGGAGTGCCGCATGAATTCCGAACCACCTGTATCCGACCGCTGATCGATCTGTCTATCATGGAGCGGATCGGTGCACTGATCGAGGGGGCGGATCGTTATGTGCTTCAGCGATTCCGCCTGTCCCGTGTTCTCGATCCGGAATTTTTCGAAAAAAATGAATACCGCATCAATGAAACCGACCTGGAGCACCTCCAAACCATTGCGGGAAAATGGGTGGATTCCTGCACGATTCGTTGACGGTGCAATCGTTCATCTCCTTCCCCAGCGCGGGTGAGGCCGGGAGGGGGATGGCTACTTGAGGCAACTCACATGAAATAATATCCCATATCGAGATGTTTTTAATTTACATGGATGAACAGGATATACAGGATAAAGATTTCTATTCTGTCTTTTTCATTATCCTGTCCATCCTGTATATCCATGTGAATATGTTTTAATGAATCATGGTATATTATATTATCTGACTTGCCTGACAGCGGCTGGGATCATACATCCGATTCAACCATCTTTGCGATCCAGTGACAGAGCAGCCGGACACCAAAACCCGTGCCGCCGGCGCCGCAATAGGCATTTTCTTTTTTCGCATAGGCCGGGCCGGCGATGTCGATATGAATCCATGGCGTGCTTCCGGCAAATTCAGATAAAAAAAGTGCCGCAGTGATTGCCCCGCCCCATTTCGAGCCGGTGATGTTGCAGATATCGGCCGCCTCGCTTTTCAGCATTTCCTTATAATCTTCCGGCAGCGGCATCTGCCAGCATCGTTCATAGGTCTTGAGACCTGCGGCAACAATGCCTTCAGACAATTTCGCATCCGTTGCAAAGATACCGGCGATTTTTTCACCGAGAGCGACCATGCATGCGCCGGTGAGGGTAGCCATGTCTGCGATGACATGCGGTTGATAGGTTTGGATGACATAAGACAATGCGTCTGCCAGGATCAACCGGCCTTCGGCATCGGTGTTGTTGATTTCGATAGTTTTGCCGGAAAAGCTTTCGACAATGTCTCCCGGCCGGGTAGCCGATCCGGAAGGCATGTTTTCGGCCAGGGGCAGCACGCCGATCAACCGAATGGGCATCTGAAGTCTGGCGGCGGTGATGAGGGTGGCGGCAACGGCAGCGGCTCCGGCCATATCCATCTTCATGTCTTCCAATGAGCCCTGGGGTTTCAGATTGATCCCTCCGGAATCAAAGGTCACCCCTTTTCCAATCAGGGCGATGGTCTGGGAGGCATTGGCCGGACAGTGCTCCAGCACCACCAGTCTGGCGCCGGCATCACTGCCGGCGGCGACGGCCAGCAGTGCACCGAAATTGCGTTTCTTCAATTCTGGAAGTTCAAGCACGTCGGTTTTGAGATTTTCCTTTTCCGCCAGATGGACCAGCAGTTTGGCGAATGCTTCCGGCCGTTTCAGATTCGAAGGGGTGTTCACCCATTCACGGGCAAGCAACGTGCCGTCACAAACGATCCGGGTCTTCTCGGCCGCAACACGCAATTGCTCAACCAGATTGTCGGCCACGGCAAAATGAATATTCTGCACGGAAGGGTGTTTGGGTTTTTTGAATCGGACGAACTGAAAATTGCCCAGGTACGCACCTTCCACCATGGCTTCGAGCGTTGCTTCCGGATCAATGTCGATGGCACCGAAAAAAGGAACGGCAAAGGTGGCGTCTGTTATCTCTTTTTCAATGCATTTTTTAATGGCTTTTCCACAGGCCTTTCTGAATGATTCACCGTCTGTTTTTTCCTTTTTCCCCAGGCCGACGAACATGATCTGATCGGCACAAATGCCGCGCGGAGCGAAAAAAACAACCTGATCCCCCTCGGCGCCTTTGAATTCTTTGAGATGCTTGACTTGTTGAATCAACTCCGGAATGAAATCCGCCGGATGAATATCCGCATCTTCGCAAACCGGAACGACAAGTATTTCCATCTGTTTTTCAAACATGGCTGTGGTTGGTATGATCGTTAACACCCGGCAGGCTCCTTTCATATCAAATAAATGGTTGATACTTCCGCCATCCCGTTGTAACAGAAAATGGCATGGTTTTTTCGATAACTGCATGATCCCGGCACGATTTTATGCCAGCCGACAAATAAACAACAGACTTTTTTTCAATCCGCAATACCGGATAACTCTTTTTCAAGACGGCAAGCCACGAGATGAAATCAAATACCA